>JADHNB010000025.1 GCA_016779705.1 Candidatus Poseidonia sp.
CCCCTGGTGTCGCTTGAAGGGCTCCAAGGCTTGAAGACGAACCTCAGCGAAGTTCCAGAACGCCTCTGTCTTTCGGGCCTCGACCCGTTGGTCTTCCAGCCTTCGCTGGCCACCCTTCGCATCAACAACGATACGTTTGCCCCGCTCCTTCCAGAACGTCGTCCGCTGGTCGCTCACGTACCGGAGCACGGTTGGACCATCTCCCCTGAAAACGAACAACCGTGGGGGGCCTTGCTCCAAAACGGGGGGGTCTTGCAAGCCAACAACCCCCTCTGTCCCATCAATGCCAGCATCAGCACACCTCCTCGCCCCCTGGACAGCGAATGGATTTGGGACACCAAGGTTCGTTCATCGGGGAACGTGCCCCTGATCGAAACCGGTCAAAACTTGACGCTCTTGATCGAAGAGGGAACGAACTTGACCCTTTGCAGCGATCCGTTTTCGCCGTTTGCAGAGGTGTCGTTTGCCGTTGAGCGTGGCCCTGAGTTGCTCCTTGATTGGATGGGCACCGAAACAAGGTTTTGGACCACGGCGTGGGCCATCGCAGCGAACGGCACGTTGCTTGATGCCGACATGGGAACCTTGACCTTCACCAACCCGAGTAACGAGTCCGTCCCGTTCCGATTGGCTCGAGAAGGGAGCCTGGGTGAAGATTGGCAACACAATTGGGACGGGTTGCCTTTGGCTCCGGGGAACACCACGCTGGAACTCGTGCCACCGTCCTCGCCGTTGGCGACCATGTGGCTCACGTTGGAGTCAGGAACCGTTGTTATGCACGTTGCAAGCTATGATTGAGGTGCTCAAATGCGGATTTCGGTGCTCGGTGTCGGTGCAATCGGCACCGTGCTGGCGACTTGTTTTGCCCAATCTGCGGACCATGAGGTTCATCTGCACGTTCGGGGGGAGCGAGGCGCTCGACTCATGCTGGAGGGCCTTCGCCTCTCCGGTGTACAAACCGCTGATGTTCCAGCGAACCGATTTTTGTTTTCTTGCAATGAGTTGGAAATGGACGACCACCTCACGCACGGGTCCGACATCGTGATCCTGACCTGCAAAGCCCACGCTGTCGTTGATCTGTTGGCGACGGCCGAGCGTTTCCGCAAACCCGACGGCTTGGTGATGGCTCTCTGCAACGGGATGGGTCATCATGAAACGCTGGCTCGAGCGTTTGGCCCTCCCCATGTTTTGGCGGCCACCACGACCCATGGGGCTTTTTCACAAGCCGACGGGAGCGTGATGTGGGCGGGGGAAGGGCAGTTCAACCTGGGCGCCTCGCCCCTGGGCCCCGAGCATCACCGAGTCCTGCCGTTCCTTGCTCTTCTTGAGGAGGTCGGGCTGTCGCCGGTCTGGTGCGACGATGCTGCCGCCATGGTTTGGGCAAAGGTCTTGCTCAACCTCGCCATCAATCCCATCGCCGCCCTCGCCGGTCTCCAAAACGGTGAGTTGTTGCAACCTGACCGTCTCGCTTCCTGCATGATGGTGTATCGAGAGGTCGCCATGCTGGCAGCCCTTGAACGGATTTCAATCCCCGATGAGGCCGTGTTTGAGCAACAGTTGCGACAGGTGTTGCTGGCCACCGCCGAGAACACGTGCAGCATGCTGCAGGACATCAAAGCGGGCCGAGTCACCGAAATTGAATCGTTGAATCAAGCTGTCGTCGATTTGGCCGAACACCATGGACTGGCCGTGCCCGTTAACCAAATCCTGGCCACCCTCATTCGGGCCTGTCATCCTTGAGCAGATCAATGTTGTAATGCAATCCGTGATTGGCGGTTTGGCTCAAGGCATCGTCCACCACCAAGTGACCGATCAGGGCCAAATTCCTGAGTTCAACGAGGTCTCGGCTGGGCAACGAACCCTTCCACAACCGGTCAATTTCCTCATTCAACAGCGCGAGGCGCCGTTTTGCCCTCCTGAGTCGTTGATTGGAACGCACGATGCCCACTTCTTGAGACATGGTGGTGACCAAACTCGCTCGGTCGTGAACGATGGGCGCATGCTCGCGGAGCACGTCCAATCCGTCAGCACGCCAACCGGGGTGGGTTCCCGTGTAGGGTTCGGGAGGGTGATCGATGAGATGTTGAGCCACCCGGTGAGCATAGACCACGGCTTCAAGGAGGCTGTTTGAGGCCAGTCGGTTGGCGCCGTGCATGCCGGTGCAGGCCACTTCTCCGATGGCGAACAGATGAGGCATCACCTCGTCGTTGCCCCGTTGATAGGCTCGGCCGATGGCGTCAACACGGACGCCGCCAACCATGTAATGTGCAGCGGGTACAACGGGAATGGGGTCCACGCCGAGGGTCAGCCCATCTTCGTTCAGTCGACGGGCGATGGTGGGGAAATGTTCCGACAGCGACGCATCTTCAAGGTGCGAGGTGACCAAATGGACGTGGGATTGTCCGCTGGTTTTGAGTTGTTCGTCAATCGCCCTTGCCACGATGTCTCGGGTGGCCATGGAGCCCGCCTCCGAATGATTCAGCGTGAAGGAATATGCGTGAGGTGTGGGGGGAACTTCACCAGCGTTCGTGGCTTGCCGTCGAGCTGCATTCCAGCGCTCCATGCCTTCGTCGTCAAGCAGGACGGCGCCGACCCCTCGCAGCGCTTCAGAGATGAGGAACGGCCGTTCAACCGTTGACCACAAGGAGGTGGGGTGGAACTGTATGAACGCAAGATTATCAACGCAAGCCCCTGTTCTATAGGCCATCGCCAATCCATCTCCCGTGGCGACGCTGGGGTTCGTGGTCTGCTTCCAAAGCCGCCCTACACCTCCGGTGGCCAGGATAACCGCATCCGCTTCCAACGTGACCACCTCGTCGCTGAGTTGGTCCAAACACCAAACGCCAGCGATGCCCCGGGAAGGGTCGCCGTGCACTCGCTGAATGAGGTCAATGGCGAGGGTGTTGGGTCGCAATTCAATGCGCTCATGTCCTTCAGCGTAAGCCGATAACGCCCGTTCAATTTCACGGCCCGTTGCGTCTTTCGCATGGAGAATTCGCTTGGCGGAATGCCCGCCCTCCTGCGCCATGGCGAAGGATCCGTCCGCCTCTCGGTGGAATTGAACCCCCAAGGCCATCAAATCACGGATGCGGTCGCCGGCTTCATGGATGATGCTGCGGACCACCGCTTCATCGCATTGCCCGTCCCCGCACCGAAGGGTGTCTTGAATGTGGGCTTCGATTTCCCCGGTGTCGGTCTTATCGAGAATGGCAGCGATGCCGCCTTGAGCCCAGTTGGTGGAGGAATCTTTTGTTCGTTGCTTCGTGGCAACGGTCACGCGATGGCCCGCATCCGCAAGACGAGCGGCCGCAAAAAGGCCGGCGATACCGCTGCCGATGATCACCACATGCGCCATCCGTTCGCCTCAAGCGACGCTCGTTGCCACTCCTTCTTGACCGTGATGGCCATGGCGTCCCACGGTGGAACCTCAAAAGCACTATCAATCAGCGTCGCTTGGTTTGACTTAGGGCAAACCATGGCTTTCGGCATCTCCACTCGGAAAATCATGACCCTCCTCGGGGGGGCGATTTTGGTGTTTGTCATCGCCAACGTTCAGTTTGGAGCCGTCGCCCCTCAGGTCATCACCGGGGCGGAGGGGTACAAACTCGATGCCCTGTTGATGTTCGAACCGTCGTGTTCTCCGGCCATGGTCGAGGAGGAATTGCGCACCAGCGGGACCTCCTATTGCTTGGGTGAAGTGGGGCAATGGTCCGGAGCGGACGTTCTGATGTTGATGGAGGGTCTGTTTTTGTTTGTCTACGGTTTTGAATTGCCGCAGAATAAAGCATGGGCGAAGCGATTGCGAAAAATCGGTTTCGTGATGGGAAGCGTGCTCGTCAGCCTTGCTGTTTTGGACCGATTGGGTTGGTTGCCAACCTCAACCAGCTCCCAAGGCCTCGCCGACCTCGCGCCGTTCCCCGTGGAGGCGTGGGTCATTCAGATCCTGTTCGCTGTGGTCGGTGCGTTGATGATTCGAGGACCGAAGTATTGGGAGGCTGAAGCGGTGGTCCAAACTCGAGAAAAACTCGAGCGTCGGCGGGAAAAAGCCGGCCGTTTTCGGCATTCGTTTTTTGAAACATCTTCGCATGATGAAAAACACCTGAAACGCTCGTCCAGTTCTCGATTTCTCGAGGCCGACAAAAACCTGCAGATGAGCCGACGTCGCAGCAAACTCTTGGTCATGGCCACCTGTCCGTATTGTCAAGGAGCCGGTTGCTCGAAGTGCAACAATCACGGGGTCTTTTGAGCATCCCACGGCGCTTGAATCCGGCCCCCAAAAACCGCGTGACTGAGCCCTCGTTGTTCGGATTGTTTAAAGCCTGTAAGAGACGGGTGTTTAGAACGTGGTGGAGAAGTTCTCCATCCATTGAGGGATAGGGATGTATCTGAAATCACTTGAGATGTTGAATTTCAAATCCTTCAAGGGCGAGGTCACCGTTCCCCTTGACCGTGGTTTCACCGCCATCACCGGTCCAAACGGGTCGGGGAAATCCAATTGTGGTGACGCCATTCAATTCGTCCTCGGGCCGAAGTCGAACCGGGTGATTCGGGCTCAAAACTCCACCGACCTCATCTTCAACGGTGGAAAGAACTCGAAGCCCGCCAAGGATTGTTCCGTGACCTTGGTGTTTGCGAATCCCGTGATGTCGAACGGCCGTCGTCGTTTGCCGCTGGAGAAGGACGAAATTCGAATGTCACGGAGCATTCGCCTCACGCCGTCCAACAACGTCGTGACAACCTACCAGCTGAACGGCGAAGACAGTTCTCAAAAGGTGTTTCATCGCCTCCTCGGTGCAGCGAATGCTCGCCCAGACGGGTACAACATCGTCCTCCAAGGCGACGTGACCAGCTTGGCAAAAATGACCGCCAATGAGCGCCGAAAAGTCCTCGATAACGTGGCCGGAGTCACCTCGTACGACGATGAGATTCGCAAAGCAACGAAACAACGGGAAAAGGTGGAAAGTTACCTTGAGCGCATTGGTTTGTTGGAAAAGGAACAACTTGAGCGCCTCTCCACCCTCGCCAAAGAGCGGCACGTGGCACAAAAAGCGAAAGAGGTCGCCGATTCCATCACGCTAACCAACGCCATGTTGTTGCAATCCCGATATTCAACGCTGAAGAACGAACTCCAGTTCCACATTGAACAGCGTCAGAAGTACCTTGATGAAAGTCAAGGTTTGCTCGACCAACACAAAGAAACGGAGAAAGAACTGCTGGTGTTGGACGACAAAATCGCCGAGATCCAGCACGAAATCAATCAGTTGACCGGCGGCGAAACCTCGGAACTTGGTCGTGCCATTCAATCCTTGCAGGTGGCGATTGAGCTCAACAGCGACCGCATTTCGGAAGCGATGAGAGAAGGTGAAGAAGAACAGGAAGCCTTGGCTGAGAGCCACGAGGAGCTTGAAGAGGCCATGGACGAACTTGAGGCGTTCAAATCCAACCTCGAATCGGCCAACGCCGCTTTGAAGGAAGCCCTTGCGTCGTTGCAAGAAGCCCAGCAAGAGGAAGAGGACATCCGCCAAGCGCTAGAATCCGCCGGCCAGCAAAACCAGGACCTGAGCCGGGCCTTGGTCGATGCGAAAGCCGAGGTTGAAGCCCAGCTGGCGAACCGACATGAAGCACAATCCAACGTTGACCGCTTGGCGGTGGAAGCCGACCTCATCGGTCAGCAACTCGCCACGGCGCAAGAAGAGCAAGAAGCCATCCGCCTCTCGTTGGGCGAACTGGACCTTCGCTTACAAACGCTCAACGACGATGCCCCCGAATTCGACCGGGAAGCCCTTGCAAAGGCGCTGGTTGAGGCGCAGCGAGCCGAAGCCCAACTCGCTGAGGACCGCACGCGCATCGAGGTGAAACTGCGCGAAGCGGAGCGTGCCCTGAACCTCGCAAAAGCGGAGATGGAGCAGAAATCCGGCGCCAAAGGCCTTGCTGGCGGTGCCAGTGCGGTGATCGGGGCACGAGACCGGCAAGAATTGACGGGCATCATCGGCACCGTGGCCGAGCTGTGCGCTCCCAAAGACAACACCCATGAAGTGGCGTTGTCCACCGCTATCGGGGCCGGCATGGCCTCGGTCGTCGTGGAAACCGATGAGGACGCGGCGCGTGCGATTCGATGGTTGGCTGATAACAAGGCCGGCCGCGCCACCTTCCTGCCGTTGAACAAACTCACCAACACCCGTCCGGCGGGTCGGGCGGTCATGACCGCTCGAAAGCAAGGGGTGCTCGGTTTCGCCCATGAGATGCTTGATTTTGACCCGCGCATTGACGTCGCTATTCGGTTCGTGCTTCGTAACACCTTGGTGGTCGACCACATGTCCACGGCTCAACAACACATGGGCGGCATCCGTTTGGTCACCCTGCGTGGC
Organism: Candidatus Poseidonia sp.; assembly: GCA_016779705.1. Lineage (GTDB taxonomy): Archaea > Thermoplasmatota > Poseidoniia > Poseidoniales > Poseidoniaceae > Poseidonia. The sequence goes on from JADHNB010000025.1 coordinate 6,366, forward strand.
GATGTTGTTGAGGCTGGCGGGGCCATGGTGGGGGGTTCTCAGCGAAAGATGTCCATCGCCTTCGGCGGTCGAATCCAAGGCGCTTCGGACGTGGAGAAATACACGGCCCAAGTTGAACAATACATGCTGACCGAGCAAACGGTCAACGAGGCCTTGCGTGAAGCCCGAGGTCGTCAGCAAGACATTCGCAACAAGATCAACGCCCTCGTCGACGATTCTCACGCCACCGAGGTTCGTGAAGTTCAAGCCGAGAAGCGACAGGTCCAGACCGCGTTCAAGAAAGCCGGCGATGTTGCGGACGGATTGGAAGCAAAACTCGACACCGTTCGGCGCGATGCGCAGGATGCCCTGAGGGCCTTGGACGCTGCTGAACGAACATGGCAGCACGCTCAGGAGGCGAAAGAAGCGGCCAAGGACGCCCTTGAAGCCGCCAGTCCCGAACATCTACGTGACCGTATGCATGCCGCCAACCTGAAACGTGTGGCGGCGACGGCTGAACAAGAAAAGGCCGAAGGGATTCTCGCCAGCGGCTCTAACCATCAGGCCGTTCTTCAACGCCGAGTTGACGACATCAACAAACGCATCCAAGCCTTTGTACGAAATGCGGAGCAGCGACTGGAACGCCTTGACGAATTGGAAGCGACGCTCGCCTCCGACCAACGCCAACTCAAGGAAAAGAAGGATGAACAGGCCGTGTACCTTGAGGAAAACCAAGGTTTGGAGCAAGAACGTCAGGAGTTGACGGACCAGCGAGCCACGCTCCGAGTTCGCAACGAGGAACGATTGTCGAAAGCCGAAAACCATCGGCGGTTGGCCCACGAACTCGGTCGTACCATCGCGGAGAAAGAAGACGAGGTTCAACTCATGGCTCGCGAACTGCTGGATGCGAATCTTTCGCTCACCGAAATGCCGGAGAACCTGCAAAACGTCGGGGAGTTGGAACGCAAACTCCGTGGCCTTCAGCGTACCATGGAAGGATTTGGCAACGTCAACATGATGGCCATCGAACAATACGACGCCTGTCAAGCTCGTTTGGATTTGATGAAGGACGAATTCAGCACGTTGCAAACCCGCCGTAAGGACCTCATCGACATCACCGAGCAGTTGGAGACGCAACGCAAGGCACGCTTGCTGGAAGTGCTTGAGAAAGTCAACGAGAATTTCCAGAACTCCTACAAGCAGTTGTCCGACGGTGGCCGAGGCGAACTGTTCCTTGAAAATCCGGAAGAACCGTTCAAGGGTGGATTGGAACTCTGGGCCCAGCCGAGAGGGAAATCGTCCAAGGTCAGTCGTCAACAGTTGTCCGGTGGCGAGCAATCCATGGCGGCCCTTGCCCTCATTTTCGCCATTCAAGATTACGATCCGAGCCCCTTCTATTACTTCGATGAAGTGGACCAAAACCTGGATGCCTACAACGCTGAACGCATTGCAAACATGTGCCGTGAGCGCAGCAAGCGTGCCCAATTCATCATGGTCACCCTTCGCAAGGTGTCTCTGAAACTGGCTGACCATCACATCGGCATCACCCACGGTGGCGACGGTTGCAGCCGCCGCATTTTGGACTTCGACCGAGAACGGGCGATGGCTCTTGGCGAAGCCGCGTTGAAGGAAGCGCAGAAGGATGCGGAAAAGAACGAATCTCGCATCATGGACGCCGTGGCCGCTGCTGAGGAGATGCCTCGGGTGCCCGATGAACCCTCGGTCCCCAAGAGTCTCGGAGGCCTTCTGCCGCACCTGGCCGAGGCCGCCACGGAAGCCACGCAAGATGGCGGCCTTGGAGCCTTGGCCGAACGTGCCCTCGAAACCACCGAGGACATCAACGAACGAGCCGAAGTGGCTGCTCAACTTCTCGACGATGAGCCAGCAGCTCCCGACGTCTCGATTCAAGCCACGACCGAGGAGAACGATGCGTGAGGTGACACCATGGCAGAAGAGCAAGGTGTCCTTGACCGTTGGTTCCTCAAACAAGAGGTCATCGACGAGTTGCTCGCCCACGGCGAGGATGCCGCTGAAGCCGAACGATTTGGTCAACGCATTGCAGCGATTGCGGCCACGGAAGAAGCGGAGCATCAAAGCCTCCACGACCCCTTTGACCGTTCCGTGGCGCTCGTTCTTTCCCTTGTTCGAGAGGAGGAATTCAATCCTTGGAACGTGGACTTGTCCGCCTTTTTGACCGTCTTTTCGAAGCGAGTCAACGAGGAATCGGACCTTGATTTGCCTGCATGCGGACGGTTGATTCGGCTGTCGTGGGAGGTGTTGCATCATCAATCGGCCGTGCTGTTCGAGAAGGTGCAACCTCAGGAAGAAGAGGAGGAATGGGACGAAGGACTCCACTTTGGCTGGGAAAGCGAATACGACGACGAAGCCTTCTTTTTCACCCAGTCCATCCTTGACGGAGCGGCCGATGACCTGCTGCCCTCGTTGTTTGATGAACGGGTTCGACGTGACGAAGGCCGGCCCGTGACGCTGGCTGAACTCCTGTCGGCGTTCAAGGACGCCGCCGACGATGCCGCCAGCCTCAAGCAACGTGAACTCAACCGAATCGAGCACGAACGCGAGTTGAGCGAATACCTCGACAACGTCGGGGGCCGCATGCATAACGAAGACTTGGAAGGCGACATCGAACGTTGTTGGACCGCATTAAAAGCGACGTGTACCGAACAGGGAACTTCCACCGTCCCGTTGGTGGAGGTGATGACCAAGCTTCGCCCGTTGTTGGTTCAGAACTTTGGGCTTGATGCCGAAGACGCTGCAAGCGAATCCTTTGTGGCTTCGTTCATTGCAGGGTTGTTCCTGACCCATCGCCGGATGGCGAGCATCACGCAAGAAGGCGAAGCCGTCGCGAACATCATGATTGAAGACCTTTGGCCCAACCACGACGATTTCCATGCGGTGCTCGATGCTGTGGAGGCCATGATGGCGAACGATGCTGAAGATCTCAAAGGCGAAGCTACGGGGTCCGACCACCGGTTAGAGGCCATCGCCGAGCGTGCTCGCCGGGTGGAAGAACGTGAAGCAAAGCGGTTGACGAAGTTGAATTCCGAGGCCAACTCGGTGCCTGTCCAGGGCGAAGTCACCGTGGTGCAGGCCGATGAGGAGACGGACCTCTCCGATCACGATTGGTTGGTGGAATGAGGAGGATGTGCCATGTCTGAGATGCCCTTGGAGACCCTCATTGAAGCCACCCTCTTCAGTTCAGGGAAATCCATGTCGGTGACTGAACTGTCCGAAGCGTTGGGGTACGACGCCGATGAGATGCTCGATTGCCTCGGCTCGCTTCAAGCGACCTTGCGACGTCGGAAAGGCGGTGCGCTCCAACTTGCCGAGGTCGGCAATCGTTGGGCGCTTGAAGTCAAACCGGCCATCGCTTCGCTGTTGCCCAAGGACACCAAAACCGACATGCCTCCTAAATTGCTCAAGGCCGCAGCCCTCATCGCTTATCACCAACCCATGCCGCAGTCTCGATTGGTTGAATTGTTGGGCCAGAAAGCCTACGATTACGTACGTGAACTGGCCCAGTTGGGCATGGTTGACCGTCGAAAGGACGGCAACACTCGGCGCCTCTCCACGACTCGACGATTCTCCGAGGCGTTCGGCTGCCCCCACACCGACCGAAAGAAGGTGCGGGCTTGGTTCCGTGAACAGGTCCAAGCCTCGGGCCTGTTGGACGAGTTGGGGGCCAACGATGTTCTTCGAGAAGAATCGGAGCAAGATGGCACCGTGCAGGCGTCTCTTCCCGTAAGTGAGGAAGAATGAACTTTAGGAATTCCGAAGTTCATTCAACCATGTTTCAACCAAACTTTGCGACCGATGGCCGTCATGGGCTTCAAGTCGGGCGGCGAGGAGTTCAATTTCATCGCCCACAGCCCCCGCACTGACGGCCATGTTCTTCGCGTGCAGCTTCATGTGACCGGCTTGGATGCCCTTGGTCGACAAGGCACGAAGGGCACCGAGGTTTTGCGCTAAACCCGCGCACACCATGATGCCAGCGAGTTCTTGTGCCGTTTCAACGCCCAAGATCGCGAGGTTGGCCTGAGCAGCGGGGTGGACCTTGGATGCCCCTCCAACGATGCCAACGGCCATGGGGAGTTCCATTTCGCCGACAAGATTGCCCTCGCCGTCTTGCGTCCACGAAGACATTGAGGTGTATCGGCCGTGTTTCACCGATGGCCATGCGTGACAACCCGCCTCAATCGCTCGCCAATCTTGGCCGCAAGCCAAGGCAACGCTGCTGATGGCGTTCATGATGCCTTTGTTGTGCGTGGTGGCTCGATAGGGGTCTTCCACCGCAAAGGCATGGGCTTCGAGGATCCCTTGGATGATGTCCAATCCATTTTGGTGCGTGCCATCCGACGCCATTTCTTCAGGCGTGAACGTGGCCTTGACCCTTGCCAGTCGGTGAGCGGCGAGGTTGGAAAGAATGCGTAGGTGGGCGCGTCCGCCGCTGAGCGCTTCCATCCGTGGGGCGACACGCTCGACCATGGTGTTCACGGCATTGGCTCCCATGGCGTCTCGACAATCAACCAAGAAATGCACCACCAGCATCTCGCCAAGTTGCGTGGTCAATCGATGGGTGGTGATGTCTTTGCAACCGCCGCCCAGTGCGATCATTCGTGAAGGAACATCGTTGCAGAAGGCCATCAGTGCGTCTTTTTCTGAGTCGATGGCTTGAATGGCCCGGGTCATGTCCTTCACGTCGAGCAGTTGGAGTTGTCCAATCATCACCGGTTGGTCGTTGCTGGTGGTGAAGCCGCCCTTGGCGAGGCACCGCTTCGCCATGTTGGAGGCAGCGGCCACAACGCTTGATTCTTCAACGCAAAACGGGATGAGATAGGCCTTTTCGTCAATGACGAAATTGGTCGCCACGCCGACAGGCAGCGACATGGTCCCAATCACGTTCTCGATCATGCGGTCGGCAGCGGCCTCGTCAAGTTCTCCATGGGATGAAAGGGCGTCAACGTGCTCCTTGGAGAGACGGCATGCCTCAGCGACAAGGTTACGACGTTCTTCAACGCTCATCGTGTACAAGCCTTTGATTCGACTGTTGGCTACGGGCATAGCGGTCCCCTGCTGTGTTGGTGTCCGAGCCGTTCTTTGAATGAATCGCCTCTGCTGACGACGGCTTGGCTAACGGGTCTAACGCTTTGGCTAACGCGTTAAACATGCGTTAAACATGCGTTAATTGGGAGTTGAATTTGGTTATGGTTGTTGAATTAACGGGTCATAACGGGTGGTTGGGGGCTGCTCGGCCGATGAAACATCAAATACCTGAAGTGCGGTTGGTCGGCATGGCGCCTGAATCCCGCACCTTCGGACTTCCGCTCTTGGATGTCAATCCGTTTTCAAGTCGGCCACTTGAAGCCGGCGATGCGGGGAAGTTGATTGGTCGGGAAGAGGAATTCATGCTCCTCAGGAGTTACTTGCGCCTCGGAACGGCACGCCGGATCATGTTGACCGGCCCGCTAGGATCGGGACGAACCTCGTTGACTCGGTGCCTCAAACCCTATGCAGGCGCCTACATTTCGATTGACCATTTGCCCGTTCAGGCTCCCGCCCGTGCGATGCTGGAGTCCTGTTATCGGCAACTCATTGGAGGGCAACCCCCCAACGACCGTGATGACTTGGTCATGCAACTGGTCAACGAGATGTACGCCTATAACGACAAACTTCCCCTGGTGGTGATCGATGTGCCTGCAAGCGATTTGTCCGTCGTCGATGTGGCCTTGAGAGACGCCCACTCGCTCTTGGAGCGGCTGAACGCCATCGTGATCTTGGTATGCGATGTCAAAGATCGCCATCAGCTTCCCGTGGCCGTGGTCAGCGGTTTCGAACCTTTCCAGTTGGGGGCCTTTTCCGTATCGGACATCGTTCAACTGGTTGAACACCGCTTGAGTGAGGTGGGTGTCCTCACGCCGTCGTTCACTGAAGACGACGCACGTTCCCTCCTCGACCAGTGCGATGGTTACCCCGCCTCGGTCATTGCCACCCTGCGGGATGCCGTGGATCGCATTCGTCTCCAGCAAAGCGAAGGCATCGCTCTACCGTATCGCGACACGTCTGCTCGTTTGCAGCCCCGTGAAGAAGAGCCCCGCCTCAACCTCCTCATGGGGGAGGGGGTGGCGGAACCGCTCAACCCTTCAGCCGAGGTTGACCCGAAAAAAGAACAAGCCGATGGCGTTGCGCTTGCCGAAGAAAGCCGCGTTGACCGCTCATTGGTAACCCCTCCTCCTCCTGAAGGTGATGAGAAGGGCGAGGGCACCTTTTACGATGCTTCGATCCCTTGGAATCAACGCCAATCAATGGAAGTGCAGGATGAAGAAACGCCCTCCAAAGAGGACGGGAGCGGGTTTGATTTGGACATCGAATTCTTGAACACGGACCGGGAAAACGACGAACCGCTCCAGCCTTCGCCGTTTTCCACCCCCATCATCGACGCCTCGAGCCCGCTTTCCTTGGCGTCAAGTGCGACCAGCGGTCCGTTTGGGAGTTTGGTTCAGCGAAACAAGGCGTTCAAGGATGTGAAAGATGAGGTTGAGAACACCGCTCGCTCTCGCTCCGCCGTTCTGGAAGACTATTCTGAAGCGGCCGAATGGTGGGTCGAGAAGGAGAGTTTGCCAACCCCTCCCGAGGAGCCGGTCCCCGAAGCGTCATCAGCGGCATTGATTCACGATGAGGTTGGCCTTCCGACCGTCGTCGATGATGATGGTGAGCCCAGTGAATTGCTTCATGAGGACGCCTGGGCCACGGACACCATCGCTGCCTTGACCGAGCCGTCAACCCCTTTGTCAGGGGATGAAACCCTTGCCGCCAACGCTCTTGAAGCCCTGGTGCGATTGCTTGGAGCGAGCCAGGGCGATGTCGCTGCATTGCAGCCGCTGCTTGCCTTCTTTGATGGGCGCCGGGTCGAACGATACGGTCCTAAACAGGATTATCCCCTCGATAAGGTGGTGTTGGGTGTCTTGAATCCTGCCGAAGCCTATGTGGTGGCGGTGGCGCACGAGCGGGCGTATTCACCCTCTGACGAGGTTATGTTGAACCACTTGGCGATCAAACGTGCCCGTCTTTCACAAATCAGCAACCGGCTTCTCAAGCACGGTATCTTGCAGGCCCGAACCGTGGGTCGGGCGAGAAAGTATTCGCTTACTCAAGCGGCTCGTGCCCAACTCATTGCGTGGGGCGCCCTCAAAGGAGGTGAGGTCTGATGACGTGGAACATCGCATGGTCCTGGCAAGCGCCCAACCGGATCGCCACGATGGCCTCGGTCGAGGGCGGGGTGGTCATCAGTTCTGGCCTTGATTTGGTCATGCTGGAAGCGGATGGGACGTTGCGATGGAAGGTCGAGGTGCCGTTCAAAGTGCATGCAGCCCACGCCGTCCAAGGTACCATTGGCATTCTCGCAGCCCACGGGTTCTATTTGGTGAGCACCTCTAACGGTGCGCTTGTCAGCGAAGGCCGAAGCACGCCCGGCGGTTTCAGCGACCTCTGTGCTCGTCCAGGAGGAGGTTGGGCGCTGGCAGGACGGCGAGGGCAAATTCACCTGTTCTCTCAACAAGGCCGCGGTATTCGTCGGGTTGACAGCGGCCCTGTCCGTCGATTGATCGGTTGGTTGGACCGCGAACACTTGCTTTGGCAAGACCCCAACGGGGTTCTCTGGTGCGGGCGTTTGACCGGAGATGACAAAAAGCGAAAAATCGAAGACCGTGCTTGGAGTTGGTGTTCTCGCTTGAAAGATGGCCGTTTGTTGCTCCAAAACGCCGACGGTGGCCTTTGGGAAGGCGTCCCGCATCCGTTCGGCTGGGACCTGCTCGACCGCGTGGAAACCGACTCCATGGAGCCGATGGAGGGCGTGCGGGCTGGCGACGGTTGGTGGGTCTTGGGTATTGAAGGCCACCTCATTTCGTTGTCCTCGACCCGTGCCCCAGTAGAAGAAACGCCGTTGACCGAGCGAATGCACCTCGGTGATGTGTTGGTGTTGTGCACGCCCGATGCCATGGCGACGGCGACTCGAGACGGCCTTGTCCGTCGGTGGACGGCGCCTCATCTGGCCGAGGCTGAACGCGAGGGTCGCTACAAAGCTGCAGCCGAAGCAGCCATGGCTCGAAACTGGGAAGAACGTCGTCAGATGTTCCTTCGCGCCCAAGAAGCCGAGGACCTCGGGAAACTTTCTCTGGCGATTGAACTCTACGAAGCCCTGGGTCGTGATGAGGATGCACGCCGCCTGCTTCGTCGGCAAAAGGAGGGTGGCGAATGACTTCTGAACGTGAGACGTTGACGCCTGAAAGGGTTGTGCATTACCTCGATATCACCCGCCGAGCACGGGCCAAAGCCACGCCTGTCCCACACGAAGGCACGGAGGAGCGTTCTCAATTGGAGGCCATGCTTCGAATGGCGGACGACTATGCATCGGACGCCAAGCATTTCCTCGACACCGGCGACCTTGTTCGTGCATTCGGTGCCATCAATTACGCCCACGCCTGGATCGATGCCGGTGTCAAAATTGGGTGGCTTGATGGTCACGGCGATGATGTGTTGTTCACGTTGCCGTAGTGATTTTTTCTATAGCGAATCCAGGACATAGAGGTGCTGGTTTTTCCGCACTTCGACGACCGTCAAGTTCGCCTCGAAAAGGCGGTGCTTCAAACCGCTGTCCACCGTGAGCGTGGCCCATCCATGGGCCTGCGCACAGGCAAAGATCTCATCATCGGTGTGGCGTGTCGCCGCCTCCTCACCACCGGTACCATCGGGGACGTGAGCGGTGGATTTTGCTTCTAAAAGAGCCAGGAGCAAGGATTTTGAGCGAGGTCGCTGGTCTTGAAGGCGCTGAAGTTCGCGATGCACCGAAGGGAGGAGCATCCATTCGCAAGGTCCGAGCAAGGCTTCCAATTCTCGCTCAACGTTGAGTTTCGCGTCAACACACGCCACCCAACCGCAGGCGTCAATGAGCACCCGCTGCATGGCCGGTCCCTCACTCAATGGTACCGTATCCAATCAATCGCCATCGAGAGCCAATGCGCCGTGAAAGCGAAATCCGTTGACCTTTGTCGGCGCAGATGGGGAGGCGAAGTTCCAAGTCCGTTCGGCCTTTCTCTGCGTTGCGAGCCACACCCACCGAGGTTGCCGTGGCGACGTTGAGCATGAGCATCTCGTTGTTTCGGAGAGGTTGAATCTTCTCCGGCGATTCGCCGTCCCCCGCCACCATGTGCGACATGAGGTTCACGCTCACCGAAATGGTCGAGTGAATGTCAGGGAGGTCGCCTTTGCGAGCCACGACCTGGCCCGACAGGTTGTCGGCCGTCGTGATGGCCGGGTCAAGGAAGGTGGCCATGCCGCACAAACCACCAGCATGCATGGTCTTGAGGTTCAATCCCCCGCCCTGCATGCTGCTGACCACGGCTTCGATGGGCTCCCAAACCGCTTTGTTGCCTTTCTCGATCTTTCGACCAGGGCCAATGACGATCTCGTCGCCTTCGCTGAACTCGCCCTCAACGATGCTGCCGCCAATCACCCCGCCCTTCAGATTCGAGGGCCGTGTGCCGGGGCGGTTGATGTCAAAGGAGCGAGCAACGTGCATGATGGAACGCTTGTCCTTTGACCGGTCGGGGGTTGGAATGGTTGCTTCAATCGCTTGAATCAGGACATCAAGGTTGACGTCGTGATGAGCCGAGACGGGGATGATGGGGGCGTTTTCGGCGATCGTGCCATTGAGGAAGGATTTGATTTCCTGATGCGATTCAAGCGCACGTTCCTTGGACACCAAGTCGATTTTGTTTTGAACGATCACGATGTTTTGGATGCCCGCAATTTCGAGGGCCATCAGGTGCTCACGGGTTTGGGGTTGCGGGCAGGTTTCGTTGGCCGCCACCATCAGCATGGCGCCGTCCATGATGGACGCTCCGGTGATCATGATGGCCATCAAGGTCTCGTGGCCAGGGGCGTCCACAAAGGACACCACGCGTTTCAGTTCAGCGGGATCGTCATCGCCTCCATCGGGCCGTTTTCCCGTGGCATAGAATTGGCCCTTATCGTCCTGGTAAAACGCCGTGTCAGCGTATCCCAATTTGATGGAGATGCCACGCTTGCGCTCTTCGGAATGCGTATCGGTCCACACGCCGGACAGGGCTTGAGTGAGCGTTGTCTTGCCGTGGTCAACGTGACCGACCAGGCCGATGTTCACTTCGGGTTGGGAGGGAAGCTTTCGTGCCATGCTTCCCCTCCTTCATGCCCTACGAACGCCCTCTCGGGTTCACTCCGATGCTTCCTCAGCCTCAGCTGCGAGGATGGTGTCCAGGGATTTCTTTCCTGCCTCAACCACGCGGAGGTTGATTTGTCGGGTGTCCTGGGTGATGGTGTTGCCGCGGAAGTTTCGACGCTTGCGAAGACCGTCGGGCTTGTATCGGAAGCGCTTCTTGCCGGCGCCCTTTTCCTTGTGGACCACGATTTGGCCCTTGTATCCCGTGGATTGGGTCACGAGAATGGATTGGCGGTTGCCGCCCTCAAGGTCACGTCGCATGGGCGTGCCGGTTTTGTCGGAGCCGCCGGTGATTTCGAGCTTGTACCCGGAGAGCGTTTTGTCACCCTCGCCGACGAACAAACCGTCAACGACATCACCGATACGCTTGCCCAACATCTGGGCGTGGTTGTTGCCCGTGATTTTGAGGGCGTAGGATTTTCCACCGTTCTTGGGGTCCGTATCGTTGACCACCGCAATGAATTCTTGAGCGTTCTTAGTTGCCATGCGAGCACCTCTCGGGATTTATCCGACTGATGACCCGTATTTAGCCCCATCGTCTGCGGTTTTGCCCTCAGCGACGGGACAATCGCTTCGGGAGGAGCAATTCCAAGCGGTTTGCGAGGTCGCTCGGTAGGAAATGGGGCATGCTCAGATGCGTCGTTCGGCCACGTCCTCCCGGCACCGTGGCCACTCGGGTCGCAACAATGCCTTCCTGTTCGATGGTTTTGAC
>JADHNB010000026.1 GCA_016779705.1 Candidatus Poseidonia sp.
CCCCAAACATCTCCGTCTCCCGTCCCGTCGATGTCCACCTGGGCACCAAGGCGCCCACCGATGCACATCTCTGCAAGCGCAACCGCAAGGCCGCCTTCACTGCAATCGTGGGCGGTTCGAACAAGCCCCTGTTGAACGGTATGTGAAAGCGCCCGGTACGTCTTCAGTTGTTGTTCGGGATCGAGAAGGCGAGGGACGGCTCCGCCAATGCCTGAATTGGCCTCGGTTTCCTTCAACATAAACGCCAATTCCGAAGCGCCCATTTCTTGCTTTGAGCGCCCGACGAGGTAAATTCGGTCTCCGGCTTGTTTGAAATCGCTCGTGGCGCTCCTCCGTACGTCGGGTTGGTCGCCAAAGAGCGAAAACAGCAAGGTGGGTGGAATGGAAATTTTGTCAGGCCCCTTTCCGTAATCGTTCTTCATCGAATCTTTACCGCTCACGCAAGGCAAGCGATAGGCTCGGCAGACACGCTCAAGCTCCCGGTTGGCTCGGACCAGTTGAGCGAGTTTGAAACGACCGTCTGGGGTCTTTTCCGATTCAATGGGATCAGGCCAGCAAAAATTGTCAAGCCCTGCCATTTTGTCAACGTCCAAACCCACGCAAACGGCGTTCCGTACCGCTTCATCGATGGCGGCGGCCGCCATCGCGCCGGCGTCAATATCGGCGTATCGTGGCGCGATGCCGCACGAGATCACCAGCCCATGAGGGTCACCGTGAATGGGAGCGATGACGCCTGCATCGCCGGGCCCGTCTCGGTGCACCCCCACAAAGGGTTTGATGGCCGTCTGGGCGATGACTTCGTGGTCGTATTGGCGAACCCAGGTCTCCTTGCTGGCGATGTTGGGGCGTTGCAACATGCGAAGCAACAGGTCGCCGTGGTCAACTTGGGTCGGCGGCGAAAACGGATCGTGTTGAGGGGGCGTCCAGGCAGACTCAAGTTCCAGTTGAGGGACGCCGTCATGAAGGAATTCGATGGGGAGGTGGGCCACGGTGGTTTCTCCGTACCGGACGTGGAACACACCGGTGGAGGTGAACGTCGCCACCGCCGTGGCTTCGACTTCGTGCAGGGCGGCCAGCCGTTCAAAGGCGGCTTGATCTTGAGGACGAACCGCGATCGTCATGCGTTCCTGGCTCTCGGAGACCAAAATTTCCCACGGTGACAGGCCGGCTTGTTTGAGCGGCACCTTCGCCAAATCGATTTCGCACCCGTTGGTGTACTCCGCCATTTCGCCGATGGAGGACGATAGCCCGCCGGCGCCGTTATCGGTGATGCAGGAAATCAAGCCGGCATCACGAGCCTCAAGCACCATATCCAGCATTTTCTTTTGAGTGATAGGGTCGCCAATTTGAACCGCTGATGACGGCGATTCTTCCGTGAGCTCCAACGAGGAAAACGTGGCTCCGTGGATGCCGTCGTACCCCACGCGCCCGCCAACCATGTAGACGATGTCGCCGGCCACGGGCGTCTTGATGTGAGATGGTCGACCGTCGGGGAGGTGGCGCGGCATGATGCCCACCGTTCCACAGTACACCAGCGGTTTGCCGATGTACCGGTCATCAAACACGATGGCCCCGTTGACCGTCGGAATGCCCGATTCATTGCCGCCGACACGAACACCCGCGTGCACGCCTCGCAACACTCGAGAAGGGTGGAACAGGTTGTCCGGCAGCGTGCCCTCCCAGTTTGGTGGGCCAAAGCAAAACACGTCGGTGTTCGCAATGGGCCGAGCGCCCAAACCGGTTCCCAAGATGTCGCGGTTGACGCCCACGATGCCGGTCATGGCCCCACCGTACGGGTCGAGTGCCGATGGTGAGTTGTGCGTTTCCGCTTTCATGCAAACGCTCCATTGGTCATCCCAAGCGATGACGCCTGAGTTGTCATGGAACACCGAGAGCAGCCAGTCGACGTCGTCCTGCATGTCATGGGTGGGTTTCATGATGTGCGTTTTGAACAGCGAATCAATGACCGTGTCCTCCCCGGTTTCATGATCCACGTGATGGATTTTTGAGGCGAAGATTTTGTGTTTGCAATGCTCGCTCCATGTCTGCGCCAAGCATTCCAATTCAACGTCCGTGGGCGCATCGGGTACCATCCCCATCGCAGCACGCCGCGCCCGAACGGTTTCGTCGCGATAGTGGGCTTGAATGGCGTGCATTTCTGCCAAATTGAGCGCAAGGAGGCCTTGCGTTGAGATGGATTCAAGCGTCGCATCATCGCATTCCAAATTGATGGTTTGGGGCTCGATGAACACCTGTTCGGGTGGCGTGGGATAGTTCAACTCGGGCCATTGCCCTGATGCGCATTCGCTGGAGGTCGCTACCAACGCTCGTTCAATCAGCCCGTTGTGGAGGGTCCCGGCCAACCACCCAAGGTCGCAGTCGGCCGGCAGGCCGTAAAAAGCGTAGGTGATGTAGGTGGAAATGTTGGCTGAAATGTCCTCCGGAAACAGCGTGATGAAACCGTCCGTTGCCGCTTTTCCAGGGTTATCGGTCACGCCGGGCTTGAAACCAACGGAAATCGCCGCCTCCGGGGGTGAGGCAAACCGTTCGGTGGAAAGGAGCAACGTGTTCGTAGCACCCGACTCGATGATGGGGTCAGCAAACAGGTCTTCGATGCGGTCAGCGATCCGGTCGGCCGGAGTGGTCCCGTTGACCAAATAGCCGCAAATCGTACGGACTTCGCCGACGTCAAGACCGTGGTCAGCTTTCAATTGACGGCGGACCACGTCGCCCCGAACATCTCGCATACCGTCGCCCTGCAGAGGCGTGATTTCGACGCGGGTGATTGGCATGGCATGCACCGAACCCTTGAGGGTAAACGACGGTTATGCCATGCGCTCTTTGTAGTCTGCGCTTTCATTTGTTCAACATCTTGGCGAGGAAGTGCCCCGTCGGGCTGTTGATGTCTGCGGCGACGTCCTCGGGTGTGCCCGTGGCGATGATTTGCCCTCCCCGTTCACCGCCTTCGGGGCCCAAGTCGATGACCCAGTCGCACGACTTGACCACGTCCAACTGATGTTCGATGATAACCAGCGAGTGGCCCTTCTCACGCAGTTGGTGGAGGACTTGAATCAACTTGGCCACGTCACTGAGCGAAAGGCCGGTGGTGGGTTCGTCAAGGATGTAGACCGTGTGTTTGTTGGGCATCCGGCGCAGTTCGCTGGCCAACTTCACCCGTTGCGCTTCACCACCTGAAAGCGTGGTGGCGGGCTGGCCGAGACGAATGTAGCCCAAACCCACGGCGTCCAGCGTTTCCAACGTACGGTGGATTTTGCGATGATTTTTGAAAAACGAGACGGCTTCTGCCACCGGCATTTCGAGAACATCGTGGATGTTGCGGCCCTTCCATGTGACCTCCAAACACTCCCTTGTGTATCGTTTTCCGTTGCAAACATCGCACGTGATCCAAACATCGGGCAGGAAATTCATCTCCAGTTTGATGGAGCCGCCTCCGGAACACGCCTCGCATCGCCCGCCTTTGACGTTGAAACTGAAATGTCCGGCTTTGTAGCCGCGCTCCTTAGACACTTTCGTATCGGCAAAGAGGCTTCGGATTTCATCGAAGACTTTGGTGTAGGTGGCTGGATTTGAACGGGGCGTTCGCCCGATGGGTGACTGGTCGATGATGATGGTCTTGTCGACGTGTTCCACGCCTTCGAGGCTGGCATGCCGGCCCGGGACGGTTTCTGCACGGTGAACGGCGCGAAGCAGGGCCGGGGCCAAAATGCCTGAAACGAGTGAAGATTTTCCCGAGCCGGACACGCCCGTCACCGCCGTCATGCACCCGAGCGGAAACGAGGCGTCGATGTTTTGCAGATTGTTGTGGCGGGCGCCTTTCACCACGAGGTGATGTTTGCCTGGTGCGGTGCGCTTGGCCGGCCAGGGGATGGTCTTGCGTCCGCTGAGGTAGGCGCCCGTCACGGAGGCTTCGACCTGCATCACCTCTTCGGGGGTTCCGTTGGCCACAACTTCCCCGCCTTCCAACCCAGCACCGGGACCCAAGTCGCACAGCCAGTCCGCTTGGCGGAGGGTGTCCTCGTCGTGCTCAACCACGAGCAACGTGTTGCCCAGGTCGCTGAGTTCACGGAGCGTTTTCAGCAGACGGTCGTTGTCTCGCTGGTGCAGGCCGATGGAGGGTTCGTCCAACACATACATGACTCCGGTTAATCGACTTCCAATTTGGGTGGCCAACCGAATGCGTTGGCTCTCCCCGCCCGAGAGCGTGTTGGCCTTTCGGTCAAGGGTCAGGTAATCGAGGCCCACGCTGTCCAAAAAGCCGAGGCGCCCCTCAATTTCCTTGATGATTTCGCGCCCGATGAACATGCTTCGCTCATCCAGTGTTTCCAGCACGTCCTCAAACGAGGCGGGCGGGCCTTCCCCCTCGGGCGACCAAGCTCGGACAACGGACAGGGCGTCGTGGACCGAGCATTGGCTCACCTCCGGCAATCGCACGCCGCCCACCGTCACGTAACGAGCGGCGCGATTCAACTTCTCCCCGTTGCATTCTGAGCAATCCAAATCCGTCATGCAAGCAATGAGGCGGTTCCGAGTCCGTTCCGAAGTGGTTTCGGCGTAGGTCTTCTCCAAACGGGGAATGATGCCTTCCCAGGGCTTGCTGTATTTGTATTGGGAGCCGTTTTCGGAAACAAACTCGAAGTGGATCACGGTCGACCCCGACCCGTAGAGCAAGATGTCCTTCTCGTCTTCGTCAAGCAGGTCAAAGGGAAGCGTGGTTGAGATGTTGTAGTGTTCGCAGGTGCATTCGAGCAACTTCCGGTACCATGAAGGGGACATGGATTGCCGCCACGGCAGAACGCATCCGTTCGCTACGCTCATGGTTCCGTCGACGATGAGTTCGGTGTTGAATTGGCGTTGGACCCCAAGACCTTGGCACGTTCCGCATGCCCCAAGGGGGGAGTTGAAGGAAAAGACGCGCGGTGAAAGTTCCGGCATGAACGCCCCGTGTTCTGGACAGGCGAAATCCTCGGACCAAGCTACGGTTTGCCCCTGATGGGTTTTGCGGGCGTTGGAGTTTGGGCTCAATTTTGCCGATTCGGGCGGCGCCTCGAGGCTTTCCACCGCTAAGGTTCCGCCACCCAGCCGCAAGGCCGCTTCGACCGCTTCGGTCAACCGCTGTTTCCGGTCCCGTGTGCAACGAAGCCGGTCGATTCGGACGTCGATGTCATGACGGAAATTTTTGTCGAGGGTGGGTGGCGTTTCAAAGGAGGTTTCGTGGCCGTTGACGCGGCCGTTCAGGTAGCCCTGTTCGACCAACTGACGGAACAGTTCGACGTGCGTTCCTTTGCGCGCCCGAACCACGGGGCTCCAGACGGCGATGCCGTGCGCTTCCATTTGCCAGAAGATGTCGTCCACGATCTCTTGCACGGTCCGTCGGGCCACTTCCTTCCCGCACGTTGGGCAATGTGGCTTTCCGATTCGAGCCCAAAGCAGCCGCAAATAATCTTGGATTTCGGTGACGGTCGCCACCGTGGAACGGGGGTTATGGCTGCCCTGTTTCTGGTCGATGGAGATGGCGGGAGCCAATCCCTCAATGGCATCGCAATCCGCTTTTTTCATTTGGCCAATGAATTGTCGGGCGTAGGAAGAGAGGCTTTCCACATAGCGTCGCTGCCCTTCGGCGTAAAGGGTGTCAAACGCCAAGCTGGATTTTCCGGACCCCGAAACGCCAGAAATGACCACGAATTTTCCTTTGGGGAGATTCACCGAGATGTCCTTGAGGTTGTGGGTGCGGGCCCCTTTGACCTCAATCCATCCCTCTTGGCCCGTTGACATGCTGAACGCTCCGTTGGTACGCTACGGTCAACAGTTCTTCAAATCGTGCTTTTTCTTCTGGCACCCATTCAGGGCGCGCCATCGTCTGAATGGACGCTCAAACCGGTTTGTCAAATTCCCTCGGAAGCGGAGCCTCGAATCGGACGGGGTCGTCGGTTTCGGGATGCAGGAATTCGAGGGCAGAGGCGTGAAGCATCACGCGCTTGTACGGATTGGTGGTTGCCCCGTGGCGCTCATCGCCGACCACGGGCGTGCCAAGGTGCTGCATGGCCATGCGAATTTGATGGCGGCGTCCGGTTTCGATCATCACCTCAATCAAACTGGTGGTGTCGTTCACCGAAACGGTTCGGTGGTGAGAAACGGCTTCCTTGCCCCGGGGGTGGTCGGGGTTAACCGCCTTCACGTTCAGGTGTTTGTCCTCCATCAACCAAGTACGAACGGTCCCGGATTCCGCTTGGGGTGTGCCTTCCACCAACGCGGTGTAGATTCGATGCACGCTTCGTTCCTCAAACTGGCTCTGAAGTTCCTGTTTGGCTTGTTTGGTTTTGGCCAGCACCATCACGCCCGAGGTTTCTCGGTCAAGGCGGTGGACGATGAAACACCAGGCTCGTTCGTCCCCCCTTCGAAGGTGGGCAACGCATCGGGCGTGGAGCGTATCCGCCTCAAGTCGGTCGGTCGCCACCGAAAGGAGATGGGCGGGCTTGTTCACCACCAGCAAGGTATCGTCTTCATAGAGCACATCAAGCTCAACAGGGGGTTCACTGGTGGGAGGGGGTGTGAGTTCTTCGGCCTTGGCTCGGTCCAACAGTTGGACGATGTCGCCAACGGAAAGGTCGTGCTTGGCTCGGTGCACCACCGTATCGTTCACCAGCACCCGGCCTTGCGTGAGCATTTTTCTGAGGGTGCTGCCGCTCGATTGGGGGTGAAGGTGGCGAAGCGCGTCCAGCAACGTGCTCGCGTCCTCCACATGGTGCTGCATGGTGTCGCCTCACAACACCAAGACATCAATCCATTCCCCGATTTCGCCCACCTCGCCAGGTTGCAGCATCGTCAGGCCGTTGGCGCTCGCGAGGCTGTCGAGGTTGCCCGAACCCTGGTGTTTTGGTTGATAGGCCATCATGCCTTCTTCCGTCGCTTCCAACGTCACACGGCGCAGCGTCACGCAGTCCATGGTCGATTTGACACGGTCGCACAATTTCGCTCTGACCGTCCATTCCTTGGGCCCGTCGGCGCCGGTGGCCGTTCGCACGTAATCAGCGACCAGCATCCGAAAAACCACGTGACTTGAGACGGGGTTTCCTGGCAAGCCGAACAAGGGCGTGCCGTTCCACAATCCAAACAACGGGGGCGAGCCGGGTCGGATTTTCATGCGCCAAAAATGAATGTCGCCCTCCTCCTCCATCAAACGACGCACGTAGTCAAACTCACCCATGGAAACACCGCCCGACGTGAGAATGATGTCGCACACCGACGAGGCTTCGTTGAGCGCCGCGCGCAGGGAATCCAAGGAGTCGGAAACGGCTTGGAAACGAACGGGTTCATGTCCCAACCAGCGAACCAAACCGGCCAATCCAAACGAGTTGGACTCGTAAATTTCGCCGTGCTGCAACGCCTCGCCGGGAAGTTTGAGTTCGTCACCGGTGGAGACGATACCCATCTTGAGTTTGGCGTACACGGGTACGGTGGCATGCCCCATGGTGGCGCACATACCGACACGAGCGGGGGTCAATCGGTTTCCCTTTTGCAATCCAACGGCGCCTTGCTCAATGTTTTCACCTTTCAAGCGGACGAAATGGGGTTTGGGGGCTTCGTTCAACGTCACGGTCAACCCGTCTTCGGAAACGGCGCACTGTTCTACGGGAAGAATGGCGTCGGTTCCCGATGGCATCGGTGCGCCGGTCATGATACGGGCCGCTTGCCCCTTCCCCACCTCAATGGTGATGTTTTCACCGCTTGCCGCTTGCACACCCACCACCGATAGCGTAAGCGGATAGGTGGCATTGGGCTCAAAACGACAAGCGAAACCGTCCATGGATGAATTATCAAACGGTGGGTCGTTCACGAGACTTTCGAGGTCGGTGGCGAGGATTCGCCCATGGGCTTGATCCAGCGAAACGTCCTCAACATGGAGAACGGGAGGGGTCTGCTGACAAATCGTGCGGGCCTCTTCAAGCGGGACAAAATAGGGGGTTGTCGTCATGCATTCACCTCTTGCTTTACGTTTCCAACGTCAGCGCCGGACAGGATTTGAAGCTCGTGAGGCGTGATGGGGAA
The DNA here is from genome assembly GCA_016779705.1 of Candidatus Poseidonia sp. GTDB lineage: Archaea > Thermoplasmatota > Poseidoniia > Poseidoniales > Poseidoniaceae > Poseidonia. The sequence continues at coordinate 8,068 of JADHNB010000026.1, forward strand.
CACCGTGTCGGCCGACCCTGCCGCCCCCCATACAAGCGGGTATCGGAAGAGGTCTTCATCCATCAGGACCGTGCAGGGGTGAACGTGTCCAAACGGGGGAACCCCTCCCGGGAGATAGCCGGTGTTCGTCTCGATGTAGGCGGCATCGCTCATGCCTGGCTTGTAACCCAACAGGGATTTCAATTTCTTCTTCCGATCAACGCGGTTGGCCCCGCTGGTGATCACAACCACGGCTCCCCCTTGGCCTTCAAACACAATGGATTTCGCAATGTGGGCCACATCGCAGCCGAGTTGTTTTGCTGCATCTTCACTCGTCCGCGTTCCGGCTTCATAGCGTCGAGGTTCAGGACGGTAGTCGAGTTGGCGGCACTGCTCTAACCAGAGCTCGTGCCCATCCATGCATCGGCCAGGGCGATGTGGTGTTTGAGGGTGTGGGTAACGGTAGAATCATGACAGGGGTCCCAATCCCGAAGCATGGTGGATGGTGAAGCGCTTTCACAGGCCGTGCTGACCACCTTCGTCACCAGCGGTAGTGCAACGCTGATCGCCACCCTCATCGGTGTTCCACTGGGCGCTTGGTGTGCTCGACAGAGCGGTGCAGGCTTTGCCAAACTCAAGACGGTGGTGACGGCGCTCTACGGCCTTCCACCCGTGGTCGTCGGCGTTTTTGTCTATGCGTTGTTATCCAAATCGGGCGTGTTTGGAAGTTTGGACCTCTTGTTTACGGTTCAAGCGATGGTCATCGCTCAAACGTGTTTGATCCTCCCGTTGGTTTGGGGAGGTTCGTGGACGGCGTTCGACGCCGTTGGCCAGCGTTACGCTGACACGTTGTCCACCCTTGGAATCAGCCAACGTCATCGATTCGAGACGGAGGTGCGGTTGGCGAGTAATGGCGTGTACCACGCCATCGTCATCGCCTTTGGTCGGGCGGTGGCTGAAGTGGGTGCTGTGATCATGGTGGGTGGGAACATTGCTGGGAAGACCCGGGTCATGACCACCAGCATCGTGCTTGAGACCTCGAAAGGGAACATGGACCTTGCAGGGGTGTTGGGCGTGCTGTTGCTGTTGTTCTCGCTGTTGCTGGTTGCCGTGGCGGCCGCTGTTCAGAATCGGGCCAGGATACGAGAAATCGTGCTTGAAGGCGAAGCCTTACCGACGCCTCCAGCTTTTCCTCGGGAACGTTCAGCGGTGGTTCACGTGACCAAGGGCGACAAGGCCATCCTCAGCGGTGTGGAGGTCGGCCTTCGGCCAGGCACCATCACCGTAGTGGTGGGGGAATCGGGTGCGGGCAAAACAACCTTGTTGCGGGCCTTGGCCGGCCTTGAAGGAGACGATGTGGTTTGTGGGCCGCGAGAATGTGTTTTCGTTCAGCAACAACCTGTCACCCTCGCCAGCTCCGTTGGGGAAGAGTTGAGCCTGACAAGGCGGTGGTTCCCCGCGCTGGAACCTTCGGCCTTGGCCTATGCCCGGTTGTTTGGTCTCGATACCATGGTCAACCAACGAGCCGATGCGCTTTCGGGAGGCGAACGACAGCGGCTTGTCCTGGCGAGACAACTGGCGCTCGCCCCCTCGCTGCTGCTGCTTGACGAGTGCACGGCGAGTTTAGGATGGATGCATGTCCAAGCGATTGAGAACGAATTGTTGCGATTGAAATCTTTGGGGGTCTGCATGGTGCTGAGCACCCACAACATGGCACAGGCCCGGCGACTGGCCGATACGCTCCTCGTGTTGCACAATGGGGTCGTGTTGGACAACGAGGATCCGTTGGCTCGGTCAATGCTCAATGAATCGTGGTCCGATGTGGCTTAAACAAAAAACGCCGGTTGTCCGTTGATGGTGTAATTTTCAATGATTGACCTTCCATCGTTCAGGAGATACGTCAAGAGTTCGTTGGCGACGGGATTGTCTACATCGCTTACCTGAATGAAGGCGTACGGGTTGAAGAGAGCCGAATCGTTGTATTCGACCATCTTGAGGGAAATGTTGTCTTGGAAATGGAGAGCCGTCCCTCGGTCGGAGAGGGTAACACAGTCTTTTTCATGCGCCATGTTAATCGCTGCTCCCATGCCTTGGCCGATGGAAAAATACCATGCCCCTTCGGGGTGAACGCCGTTGCTGTCTTCGACCAGCGTTACGGCTCCCGTCGCCTCAAGGCGTTGCCAAAGTTCCTGTTCCTTCACGTGAGTGCCTGAATCGTCCCCTCGAGAAACAAAGCAACGCTTTTCCTCAACGATGTCAAGAAGCGCCTCGTCCAAATCGGTTGGGAGGTCAACGGGGGATAGGAGAACGAAGGCGTTCCAAGCAATTTGGGTTCGATGATCGCCAAATCCGTCTTCCACGAAGCGAGCTTCCTGTTCTGGAGCGTGGACGATGAGGGCGTCAACGTCGCCGTTTCGGCCAAGATTGAGGGCCGCCCCCGTTCCCACCGCGACGTATTCAACGCTCCGTCCCGAACGAGCTTCAAAATCGTCCAACAGAAGGTCGAGGAGGCCGGAGTCGCGTATGGACGTCGTGGTCGCCAGTCGAAGGTCGGACGGCGAGGTCGGCTTCTCAGCCGTAAGACAGCCCGTGGCCAACAACAACAGCGTCGTGGTGAGGACGAACAATCGTTGCATCATTTCAATCGAATTTCATCTCATGGCCGCACTCTGGATACGTGCACGTCACGGTGTATTTCGATCGTTTTGGTTTGGGAATTTTCAGCATGGATCCGCACATGTCGCACTGGACCTTGAGCGTCTCGGGCCCTTTGGCGACGGGGGCATCGTCAAGGGTGCGGCCTACGTCTTGGGACCAACCAAGCGAATCGGTGTATTTGTCCGTCCCTGCGCTCATCTTTGATTGCTTGAGCGAGAGGCGCATTTTGCGCTTTTTCTTGCCTTTCTTGCCGCCGGATGGTGCTTTGGTCGCCATGGGACTCGTTGCGACGCTGGGCATGGATGTATTCAATGACTTCGCTTCGTTTCATCACGCCTCAAGAATGTAAGATTCGCCGTTGACGGGCTGGTGGACGATGTGCCCCTGCGCTTCAAGGTCAACCACCAAGGGCGGGCGGGCGTGGTCAGGGTCGGTATGGTAGACCACCACGTGTTTTGCCTCGCAGGCCTTTGCAAAATCGAGGATTTCTTGATGGCCTGCGTGGGTTGAAAATGAAAATTGTTCGAGGGACAACGCGATGTCCACTTCGCTGCCATAAATTTCGATCGACCCGGTGTCAAGAAGCCGGCGCCCTCCCGTGTCCCTGGCTTGGTAACCTGTGAAGAAGACGGCGTTTTTGGGGTCATGTCGCAATCGGTTGAGGTACCACAACGCAGGTCCCCCATCCAACATCCCTGAGGTGGTCACGATGACGTCGCCGCTGAGCGCCTTCTTTTTGTCGGATTTGCTGGAGACCTGTTTCGCCCATCGCCAGGCGCGTTCCAAAGCCGTTCCATCGCGCAACACATCGTGATGCTCGAGATGAACCCTGGTCACCCGTTTCCCCATACCATCGACATGAACATCAAGCCAGGGAAGATGCTGATGCAACAACATGACCACGTCTTGGGTTCGTCCGTTGGCAAAAGCAGGAATCAACACCTTTCCACCTTGTTTCACCGTTCGTTCAACCGCCTCGATGAATCGTGCGACTTCCTCTTCTTTTGGTGGGTGATCGCGCCCTCCATAGGTGCCTTCGACAAACAAGACATCGGCTTTCACGGGTTGTGCTCCGGCCACCAAAGGGGAATCTCGCGTGTCGAAATCTCCCGTAAGCAACACCGAGGTGGAGGGGAGTTCAATGTGCAGCATGGCCGCTCCTGGAATGTGTCCTGCAGAATGGAGTGTAAGGGTCCAATCGTGATGTTTCCATGACGTTCCAAACGGATGAACGTACCAAGAATCCAACGCCGTGTCGATGTCACGTTTATCCCATGCAAGGGGATATTTTTCGATGGAACTTACTTTGTAACAATCGTGCCACATCATTTCCGAAAGTTGAGCGGTGACGGCCGTTCCATGCAATCGAGTACGATGATGAGCACACAACCACGGAGCCATGCCTATATGGTCAATGTGAGAATGCGTGATGACGGCGTCATGAACGGGAGGAGCTTCAGACGGATAGCGAGGGGGAGAAGTTGGTGCGAGTCCATAATCGAGCAGGAGTTTTGTTCCGTTTGGATCTTCCAAAACAACTCCCACGTTCCCCACCTCATTTCCACCTCCAAGATAATGAAATCGAAGACCCGAGGCTGGCGGGTCCTCTGGATAAGAAGATGTTCGTCCAGGAGCATACAAGACCATGGTGAGGCCATTCATCGCTTCATCAAGAAGATGTGGGTCCACCCCTTCATTTCCATTGGAAGGAAATACGATGCATCTCTCTTGAAAATATCATTCTCTTTATTCCTAAACTTGATTAACTACTCGCGACCATATCCAACGGGTTTTTCTTCAGGTCGATTTCATTCATCTCTTTCTTCAGTTCGTTGGCACCCTATCCCACCCTTCCAGTGGAAATCGGGGGGTCTGAAGCCGGATGGCGTTTTTTGTTCATTAAACATCAATCATACATCCACTGCAAAACGAAGTGTCCATGAATAACCAATCCCTCCAATGGTTATGGCCCGTTTACCGGATCATCGGTTTCATGTTCTTGAGGACCGCTGTTTTGGATGCGGTGCCTGCATCGCTCTCTGTCCTGTGGAAGTGCTAACGTTGCAAGATCGTATGGTTTACGTCGATGAGCCAAAATGCACGCATTGCCGTCTTTGCATTCCGTCGTGTCCTGTTTTTGCGCTGACCCTTGTTTCCAGTGATGCATCATGAGAATTGCATTGGTCGGAGCGAACGTCGATGCGCTTCTTTTGGCGCTAAAGTTGGACGACCAAGGACACGATGTTACAGTCATTGAAATTGAAGCTGAGATCGGTCTGCCCGTTGATACGCCAGGCCGAGTCATCGACCGAGAACTGTTGAATGAGTATTTTTCCCCACCTCAACAAGCCTTCCTTGCACTCAAAGAAAATCAGCAAGGTTGGGGATGCCGTTGGGAATGGGTCATCAAACACCTCAGCCATGTCGTTGCTCACCGTTCCATTCCGTGTTACACACGTACGCGAATTCTCAAAATGGAATCATTCGATTCGGGCCATTGGTTGCATGTCCAAAGCACCGAACGTCCGATGCCTACCAAACTGGTGGTTGACCATGTCATTCTTGTTCGAGAAGCCGGCGTTCGCGCCCCCGGGCGCCGTCAACACCAACTCACGGACGCTGTTCATCGATTCCATCAAACTTCGATGGCTTTATGGAACGGCGGTCTTGTGGTGGTCGCCGATACGCTGACCAACCCTCCCGACGCGACGCTGGTGTTGGAACGTGCAGACGGTTTGGTCGAGCTGTGGTGGGGGACTCACAGTGAATGGACACCCGCTCGCGGCTTTGTCGAAACCTACCGTTCATGCCTTCCTTCCGACCCCCAGGAGTTGTCGTTTGATGCTGCGGTACATCGTGTGGCGTCGTTTGAGTTGCCAACGCCATGAATCGCCTTAATTGGTGTTGGTGGGAACACCACTTTCTTAGGCTCCAGCCCGTGCCACGGGTAACGCCTTGAGCGTTGGTGATGCACATGGGAGCACATCCAATGGCAGAATTACGGAAAAAACTGCAAGAAAAGGGGTTGTTGGATAAACCAACGGCCAAATCTTGGACCAAGATTCTGATTTTGTTGGCCATCGTTGGCCTGTTGTACGCCGCACACATCAACCTCCCCCTGAAGTGGGGGCTGATTCTTCTGCCGCTCACCGGTCTGATCACCACCACCATCGCCATGATCGGCCATGAAGGGGTCCACTCTTCTGCTTGCAAATCGAAGGCAGGGAACTTGACTCTCGCGTCCTTAGCGTTCCCACTGTTTTCGGGCCTTTCGATGAATTATTGGCGGGAAAAGCACAACGTTCAGCATCACGCGCATCCGAACGTGATTGAAAAAGACCCTGACATTTATTCCTGGCCTCTGACGTTTTCAGAAGAAGAATACAAAACGAGCGGGCCCCTTCGGCGTTTTTTCCAAAAATACCTCCAAGCCTACATCTTTTGGCCCATCATTACGCCGTTGGTTGGACACTTGATGCGGTATGACGGCCTGAAATACATCGTGAAAGCACCCTTTATTGCGAAGAAAAACCGCTTCAACAAGATGTGGCTGCTGGACGCCTCCCTGCTGGTGGCCCACTTCTTCCTTTGGCTGGTTCTTCCGGTCCTGCTCGGCCTTTCCTGGCAAGTCACCGTGGGCTTCTACGTGGTGCTGTGGGCAACGGTTGGAGTCTATCTTACCGCGATTTTCATCGTTGGTCATGCGGGTCGCCCCATCGTGATGGAATACGACCAAAACTGGCGCCTCCAAATCGAAACGGGACGGCGCATCAAACTCGGCCCCGTCGGTTCGTTTTTCTTCGTCGGCCTCGACTACCAAATCGAACACCACCTCTTGCCAGCCCTCTCTCACTTCAATCTCCCCAAAGCGGCCCCCATCGTCAAAGAATACGCCGAAGAGCGGGGCTGGGACTACGAAGAAGTAGGGTTCTTGCGAGCCTTGTGGGACTCCACCGTTGCGTTGGCCGTGGCTTGGAAAACGCCCGCCATCGTCATCGATGGGTCCGATGAACTGCATGCCGGACTTCTGGAAGATTTCGGCCCCGGCCAAACCGTCGCAGAATGAGAAACCCTCATGACGCTCCCGCCTGTCGTTGGGCCATGACCGTCAAACTTTACCTCGAAGCGTTGGAATTCGGTTACCATCGCCGATTCGATGCCCGAGTGGTCGAGGTGGACGGACCCAACGTGGTGCTCGATCGAACCCTGTTCTATCCACTCGGAGGAGGCCAGCATTGGGATACGGGAACGCTTGAGGGCCCGAACGGAACGCTTCAGGTCACGGAGGTGCGGGGCCGAGAAGCCGTTAACCACACCGTCGGGGAGAGCCACCAATTGGAAATCGGCGACGAGGTGCGAGGCGTCTTGGATTGGGACACCCGTTACGCTCGGATGCGCATGCACACCGCCCAACATCTTGTGAGCGGTCTTGCTTACGAGATGTTCAACGGCGTCAGGACGGTGGGCAATCAAATTCACGCTGACCGTTCGCGAATCGATTTCAACCCGATTTCCTTTGATGAAACCATGATTGCGGACCTTCTCGCCAAGGCGAATGACCGTATCGACGAAGCCTTGCCCGTGACGGATAGCGTGATGACTCGCGAAGGGATCAACGGCATGATGCCATCTGATCGAACCAACATGGATTTACTCCCCGAAAGCGTTCGGGAATTGCGCGTGATTCAAATCGGAGACCGCCTTGACCTCTGCCCGTGTGCCGGTACGCACGTGACCAACCTCTCCGAATTGGGTCACGTTGAGTTTCTCGGAAAGAAATCCAAAGGAAAAGGAACCCAACGGTTCAGTTACCAGCTGGGTGAACCCACCTCACCACGGGGCGTTATCGATGCCGTGCTCTAATTAGAAGTCCAAGTCGTCATCAACCAGATGTTTGATGTCGTCCATTGCGGAACGCAACTTCTTCCGTTCTCGTTGCCGTTCCTTGAACTCCAATTCTTCGAAAATTTTCGCTGAATCCTCATCCTTCAGGTCGGTTTGAGCAGCAGCATGAACACGGTCGGTGAGGGCGGTGTCCTCCCCGAGCCGGTCGCTTCGGTCAACCTTCTCAATGGGTTTGCTTGGCACGGTACGTGCGCCGTAATGCAACGTTTCTTCCTCGGCTTTCAACCACGTGGCCTCGGCCATGACCTTTGCCTCCTCAGCTTCCAGAGGGTTATCCTTCCACTCGTTTCGATTGGCCACGTCGCGCAAGACGTTGCTTTTCGTTTGCTGGCGCTGGTGTTCAAAGGCTTTGGCCACGTCTTCCTGAGTTCGTTTCGGGGCGGCCCCCGTCAAGGAAGCGGCTAAGCGTTGTTGTTCCATCAGGGAAGCACCGTGGATTTCGTCATGGTCATGACGGTGGGGTGCGGCCGCCATGGCCATGATCTCTTTGGCGAGTTGAAACAGCGGATCGTCGGGAACGGCGGCGGCGACGGTCTCTCGGACGGAGCGATGGTGTTGGATGCACACGGTGCACCGTTGAAGAGCGGGAGCGTCAGAGGCATCGCAGCGAAGACAGCAGGCTTGGAACCCCAACTCCTGCATGGCTTTCCTTGGCATGGACATGGGCTTCCCATTTCCCCATGGATGTCACCCACATGAACCTACGGACACGAGGATTCAAGGTTGACCAGCGCGTGGTAATCCCATGGCCCAACGGGACCCACGAGCCGATCTGCTTCGTGACGACCCGTTCTCGCGGCAAAGCTCACCGCAAATTCATCGGGTTCACGCAGGCCGAGACGACGGAAGCCTTCGGTTCGAAAC
>JADHNB010000027.1 GCA_016779705.1 Candidatus Poseidonia sp.
CCGTTCAACAGGGGCTTGTTCGAACCGCCCACGATTGCAGTGAAGGCGGCCTTGCGGTTGCGCTTGCAGAGATGTGCATCGGTGGGCGCCTTGGTGCCCAGGTGGACATCGACGGGACGGGAGACGGAGATGTTTGGGGGCGGCTTTGGGGCGAATCGCTTGGCCGTATTGTTGTCGCTGTTGACACGGAGCAAAACGCCGCGTTCTTGGCCGCCATGAAAGGTCATCCGTTGACCGTCCTTGGTGAAGTGGTGGAGGCTCCGAATCTGGTCATCACCGACGGCGATGAGGTGTTGGTGGATTCGCCCGTTGGGGGCATGGTTGACGCATGGAAGGGCACCCTTGACATGACCGGAGGGGTGGCTTGATGACGGTAAAGGTCGCCGTTTTGTTTGGTTTTGGTATCAATTGCGACCATGAAACCAAAGCGGTGTTCGAACTGGTTGGCGCCGAGGCCGAACGCGTTCACGTGAACCGCTTTGTATCGGGCGACACCGACCTCTCGGCGTTTGACATCCTTGCGGTTCCCGGTGGTTTTTCGTTCGGCGACCACTTGGGGAGCGGGCGGTTGTTGGGCAACCGAATGCGCTTTGCCATGCGCGAGGCCTTGCAACGATTTGTGGAAGACGGCAAACCCATCATTGGGATTTGCAACGGCTTCCAGGTGCTGGTGAAAACTGGTTTGCTTCCAGGGCCCGAATCCGGCTCGCCCCCCGATTTCATCCAGCGAGGGAGCCTTACCCTCAACGACAGCGGCCGGTACGAGGACCGATGGGTGACCTTGGAATTCGACCCCAACAGCCCGTGCATTTGGACGAAGGGCATGACGAGAATGGAATGTCCCGTTCGCCACGGCGAAGGCAAATACGTCATGCCGACCGTTGAGGATTTGGACCGCCTTGCGGCCAATCACCAGCTGACGGTTCGCTACGTTGACCCGTCATCTCCGCCGGGTGAAGGCATCACCGACACGTCGCTCCCGTATCCACTGAGCCCCAACGGCAGCATGCGAAACATCGCAGGCATCTGCGACTCGAGTGGCTTGGTGTTCGGCTTGATGCCGCACCCCGAAGCCATCTACGCCCGTTGGCTGCACCCCAACCACACCTCCACCGCCACCCCATCTCCTTCGGGCACCGCCCTGGACGGGTGGGAGGGCGAAGGGCTGCAACTGTTCCGAAATGCAGTCGAGTACGTCAACGCTCGAAAATCGTGAGCATCATGTCGGCGAGTGCACGACACGTTCACATCGACGCCCTCCGAGGGCTTGCCGTTCTTCTCATGGTGATGGTTCACGCCGCTGCCACGTGGAGTCCAACCGTTTCTGGCAACCCCACCCTTCTTGCCTTGGTGGTGTCGGGGTTGGGTGGGTTGGCTGCACCGCTCTTCGTGGCGTTGTTGGGTTGGGGCCTGTATCAACGACCGCGTCCCCTTCGTCAACGGGTTCGTCAGGCAGGCTTCCTGTTCCTTTGCCAACTCGTTGTGAACCTCTGCGCACCTCACCTGTTCGAACCCCTATCACCAGGCGTTTTGTCGTTGATGGGTCTGTTGATTTTGTTTGAGCCGTGGTGGTCGTGGCCATGGCGCAGGGGTTGGAACGCTGTCCAGGTTTTTGGTGGGTTTGCGGCGGTTGTGTTCGCGCTCACGTGGTTGGCAGGAGACCTCCAGGGTCCATCATCGTGGGACGCTCGGGTGGAAACCGACTCGGCCCTGACCTTCTTTTCGCATTTGGCGTTGACCGGGACGTACCCGCTGTTGCCCTGGGTGATGTTTGCTGGCTTTGGCATGACGGTGGCCGCCTCCACTCGCTCACCCCATCCTCAAGTGATGTGGGTTGGTTTTGTGCTTTCTTTGTACTTCTTGGTCCAAGCGTTCCGCCTTGGTCAGGTTTGGGCGCGTCCGACCGGAGACGCCATGCTGACCTTTTTTCCGGCCAATGGACCGTTTTTGATCGCCGCCTTAACCGGGTCTGCCCTGCTGTGGTCGCTGACGCAACGATGGTCGCTGCTCCACCGTCTGGCCGATGTAGGCCGGTGCAGCTTGACGATTTACGTCGTCCATTTCCTCCCGTTCGTGTGGACTCATCGTTGGGTCGAGACCAACGGTTGGGGTCTGCAAGCGGCCATGGTGGCCACGCTCGGATACACGGTCTTGTGGGCGTTGCTCGGAACCCTCTGGTTCAGCAAAGGTGAGCGCTGGACCCTTGAGACGGCGTGGCGTCGCTTTTCGAAATCAAACGATGAGCAAGTAAGCCGAACGAACATAGTAGGCTGAAAACCCAAGCATCACGGCACCGCAACCGGCGAGGAGGCGCTTGTAAGCGATTTCCGAAATCCCGGCACTTGCACGATGGAAAGCGTAGGCCACGGCCGCTTTGGTCATCATCAAGGTCACGAGGAAGGACAGGGCGTACGCCACCGGAGCGAGCACTTCCCGTTCAACCACCGACGCCATCAGAGGGCCGCCGATCAGCAACCAAAACACGTACACGTTCGGGTTGAGCAAATTCGTGATGACGCCCCGCAGAAACGAAGCCGTTGGAGGCCTCGCCTCCACGTTCATCTCCGGAGCTTCCATCGAGAAGCACTCAACCCCCATCTTGGCAAGAAACAACGCTCCAGCGACGGTAATGACCAGAAGGACCGATGGCTGCGTTGCAATCCATGCCGCTGCAAAGAAACTGAGGATGACCAACGGACCGTCTGAAAAGATCGGCGCTGCGGCCGTCCAGAGTCCAGCTCGTAGGCCGCCCGAGAGCGTCTCTCGAATCACCATGGTGAGCAGGGGTCCGGGCTTGAGCCCTTCCACCACGCCGAGCATGGTGCCGGCACCGGCGAGGGCCAAGATCAGCGCAATGTCCACGCGCTGTGGCCATCGCAACTTCTCAAAAGCCTTCGTGACACGGCGTCAACGAGCCCCTTCCCATCGGTCTCACCGAGGAAACGGGGTGGCCGAAGCCACCCCGCTTCGGGGGTGGTTGAGGACCAATCGAGGGCTCACTCGGCGGCTGCCAAGGCTTCGGTAGCTTTCTTGGCGCCCATCCAGGCAACAACACCGAAACCGATCTTGTTGATCACGTCGGCAATGTTGTAGAGGACGGCCATGATTTCAGCCGAAACAGCGTCAGAGATGCCTGCGGTTGGGTTGAACAAGTAGCCGATGGGGTAGATGACCCAGCCGACCACGATGAACCAGCGCAGAGCGTTGGTGCTCCACATGAGCTCGGGAGCGATTTTGTCGTTGTCGACACCCTTTCCGGAGGACCATGGGGTACCGGTGGCCACGATGATCATGAACCAGCCGACACCACCAAGGATGAGACCGAGCATACCGTTAATGGCACCAGACTCGCCGAGGTATCCGAATCCAATCATGATGAGCGCACCGGTGAAACAGACACCGGTGAAGCCCATTCCGAGGAACTTGGCGTCGGTAATGGCGTCCTTGCCTACCAGGGAGGGGAACTTGAGGGCCATCAATGGAACGGTAATAATCCAGTCCATGTATCGGTATTCGATGGACACGCTGCCGTAGTCAGCGTACACGCCTCGCATGTAGTAGTAGTGGAAGGCAGCGATACCGACGATGAGGGCCGAGATGGTCATGGTTGTGCGGTACTGTGGGGCGACCGAGTTGCGCTCCGACATGAAGAAGACGAAGGCAGCACCCATGGCGATGTAACCCACGAAGAAGAGGAAGAACGTGACGAGTTCGAGGGTATCGTTTCCAAGGCCATCCGACAGGAACAAGGGCAACCCATTCGCGCCCTTTTCGTAGGGCGCAACGGCCGACACCGTCCCTGCGAAAGCGAGGGTCAGCGTGGCGATCAACAGCAGGCTTGTGGTTTTCGAGAAATTCTGTGTTTGCATGGTTCTCAATCGCTGAACGAGCAAAGTGAATATATAAACAGGTGTATTTTTGCAAATTTTCCCGCGCGTATCTTTACGGTTATCGGCGCTCCCCCGTTTGAACCGACCACAATCGGGCGTAGGCCCCCGCCCTTGCGAGCAACGTCTCGTGCGTCCCGTCTTCAATCACGGTCCCGTTTTCCAACACCACAATGCGATCGGCATGGCGTACCGTTGAGAGTCGGTGCGCGATCACGATGGCCGTGCGCCCCGTTGATATCCGTTGAATGCTTCGTTGAAGCGCCGCCTCGGTTTCGTTGTCCACCGCAGAGGTCGCCTCGTCAAGAATGAGCAGCGGGGCATCCTTGAGAACCGCTCGAGCGATGGCAAGACGTTGCCGTTGCCCACCTGAAAGGCGATGTCCACCTTCGCCCACCATCGTGCCCCAGGCTTGCGGAAGGCCTTCAACGAAGGCCACGGCTTCAGCGATTTCAGCCGCTTTTTTGACGTCATCGTCGGATGCGTCGGGGCGTCCGTATCGGATGTTTTCAAGAATGGTGGTTGGGAACAGCGTGACGTGTTGGTCAACCAACGCTATGGAAGACCGCAACGCATTGAGCGACCACGTATCCAGCGGGCGGTCGCACCACACCACACGTCCATCATCCGGCTCAGCAAATCGAAGCAACAGTCGGATGAGCGTTGTTTTTCCAGCTCCTGTTGAGCCAACCACGCCGGTGGTGGTGCCAGCGTTGAACGTCAGGGAAAAATTGTCAAACAAAGAGGCTCGGCCCGGATAGGCAAACGACACCGAGTCGATGGAGACGGGACTTGCGGCGATCAACGAAGGTTCTGGAACAAAGTCACCTTGCTGCAATTCCGTGGGCGAGTCCAACACGTCCAACACCCGAGTTGAGGACGCCATGGCCCGCTGATAGAGGTCAAACGTTTCGCCCAGACGGGTGAGGGGCCAAAGCAACCGTTGGGTCATGAAGACCAACACAGAATAGGCGCCCACCGCCATGGAGCCTTCGAGGGTGTACCAGCCGCCCAACAACAAGGTGGCGGTGAAACCGACCAAAATCGCCATTCGAATCAACGGGGTGAAAGCTGCAGAGAGGCGAATGGCCTCCCGGTTGGCCTCGCGATAAGCGTTGCTCAATGCTTCAACACGGCCCAATTCGTGTTCCTCAGCGGTGAACGATTGGACGGTTGACATGCCCGACAAATCGTTCTCCAACAAGGCGTTCATTTGGCCAGCCGCCGCTCGAACCTTGGCGTAGCGAGGTTCCAAACTTCGTTGATATCGAAACGACCCCCAAACGATGAGGGGGATGGGAAGAACGGCAAACAACGCCACTTGCCAGGAAAGGGCGAGGAAAACCGCTCCAACCACCACCACCGTGGTGCTGACCTGGAGCAGGTCGTTGGCACCCTTGTCAAGGAACCGTTCCAGTTGATTGATGTCGTCGTTGAGGATCGCCAGAATATCGCCTTTCTGCCGTTCGTCAAACCACGCCATGCCTTGCTGTTGGACGTGGTCAAAGGTGTCCAGTCGGAGCTCGTGTTGCACCGTTTGCGCAAGGTTGCGCCATAGGACGCCGTAAAAATACTCGAACAGCGACTCCAAGCCCCAGATCAGGAAGGTGAGAACGGAGAGTGCGATGAGTTGGTGCCACGGGTCGGCTACTCCAAACCCAGCAAGCACCGAATCCTCTCTCAGGACCACCACATCCACGGCCAAGCCAATGAGCAACGGCGGGGCCAAGTCCCAGATTTTGTTGAGGATGGAACACAACGCTGCCAACCGCACCGTTGCACGATGCGGCTTCATGTAAGCGAGCAATCGACGAAAGGGACCGACCTCGCTCATGTTCAGCCGAAGCGGTGAACCTTTGAGAACACTCCCGTCGGTTCAGCGAGGGCGCAAGCCCTATGCCCCTTCGCACCAAGCACGCCATGAAGCCCATGAACACCGGTGAAGAATCCGTGCTGACCAAGGTCTGCCGAACCGACGGTGGCGCCCGGCACGTGACCCTGATCGACCCTGCGAAACAATCGCCCGAGGTCGCCGCTCAACGGGCGATGGTGGCCGTTGAGTGCGGTTCTTCGATGATTTTTGTGGGCGGGTCCACCGACACCCCCGATACGGTCGTCCACGCCACTTGCGTGGCCGTTCAGGAAGCGCTCGAGCTTCGCATGTTCGCCGCCAGCCAAGACCCGGAAAGCGATGAAAGCGCCTGGGACATCCCCGTGGTGCTGTTCCCTGGAGGCGCTCATGCCCTGTCTCCAGCTGCTGACGCCATCACGTTCATGATGCTCATGAATTCCACCAAGCGGGCGTTCTTGGTGGGTGAACAAGTTCGTGGCGCCCCCTATCTCCATCAGTTCGGTGTTGAAGCGCTGCCAACCGGCTACGTCGTGTGTGCGCCCGGTGGTCGAGTGGGCGAGGTAGGGGCCGCGGAATTGATCCTAGAAGACGACGTCGAATTGGTTCGTGCGTATGCCTTGTGTGCCAAGATGTACGGTTTTTCCCTGTTGTACCTTGAAGCGGGAAGCGGGGCCGAAACGCCGGTTCATCCCGCCCTCATTCGCGAAGCCGCACAAGTCGACGGCCTCACGCTCATCGTCGGTGGCGGTTTGCGAACCCCCGAATCGGTCAGGGCGGCGGTGGACGCTGGCGCCCGCTGGGTGGTGACGGGAACGGTAACGGAAGACGCTTCCTCGTTGGATGAATTGCGAGAGCGGCTCACGGCCCTTGTGGCCGCTTGCGGGGCTTAACGTCACTCGTCTTCGTCCTCATAGAGGACCGGGTCGCCGGTTCCGCCAGGGGATGGCGGACGAACATCGTCGACTTCCATGCCCTTTTCCAGGACGGTTTCTTCGGTGGACAGGGCCACTTCTTCGCCCTCGGCCAACTTGGCCATGTCGTCAGTGGAAGGGGCTTTGATCGTGCGTTCAACGTCGGGGGCGTTGGCGTAGAGTTCACGCTTCAATTCTCGACTTTCGTGGCTGCGGACCAAGGAGAGCGAATCGGCGAACACACGGCCCACCACCTCACGGGTTCGTTCGCTTCGACGAGCGGAATGCAATTCGTGTTCCATGGAACTTCGTTGTTCTTCCAGTTCTCGTAGTTCGGCCGTTCGGTCTTGTAGGGCGGCTTCCAAATCGGTCATGGTCAGCGTCATCTGTTGGAGACGTTCGTCGCGTTCAAAGACGTCGTTGTGAAGGCGACGCTCACGGCGTCGGAGGGATTCGTACTCCCGGTTGCGCTCCAAAAGTCGCCGCTTCAACTCCTCGATTTGCTCAACCAAGTAATCGTGTTCGGCTGAAACGGAGCGAGGGCCTTGCATGACTCGCTCAAGTTGTTCTTCCAATTCGCCCAAGCGCCGGTCACGAGCGTCCAACAATCCTCGAAGCCGGTCAGCGATGTCGCGCAAGCGTTGCCGTTCTTCTTCAAGCGCTTCGGCGGCGGCTCGCTCCACGTCGAGTTGGCGTTGCTTTTCGTCCACCTGATGCTTGAGCAACCGTACTTCCTCCGCCGTGACGGAGGTCAAACCTGCATCCGCCGCTTTCTCCAAGGCCTCGACCATTTGGGACATACGCCCCTCGAGCTCGCCGATGACGTCGTCCTGTTGTGCGGTTAACTCGCGCAACTGAATGACTTCCGATTCCATGGCGTTCCGTTCTTCCACCGAGAGCGAAGATTGCTGAGCGGCCAATTCGGCCTTGGTGTCCTCAAGCATTCGCTCAAGATGGGTGATTTTGGCATCGTTGTCCATCATCGTTTGCTCCGCCTCGGCCAACCGGGCGATTTCGGGGGCAACGTTGTCGTGACGTTCGGCAAGATCGAGTTCGACCACTCGCAGACGTTGCTTGACCGCCACAAGTTCATCGTTGCGCTTGCCGAGCTCGTCCCAAGCAACCAAGACCTCGTCAACGAGTTGCTCGACGGGATACCCTTTGAGCATCCCTTCAAGGGCTGCACGCTCGTCGTTGGATGAATTTCCGACGCGTCGCATTCCACCGGGTGACGAACTCTCTACAGCCATACGGCAACGCATCGCAAATTTACCACACTTGAACCTTCCCGCAGGTCATCGTGTTCAAAGGGCGTATTTCACACCCCTGCGCCGCCGCCGCCTCAGTTGATGGCGGTGTACATGTCATCAGGCATTTCGCTGGCGAGTTTCAACGCACCAGCGGCAACGGAATTGATGGGGTCTTCAATGCACCAAACTTTCACGTCACCGATGTCAGCGATTTCTCGAGCGATGCGCTCGGCGATGCCTTCGATGAGGGAACCGCCACCGGAGAGGATGATGTTGTTGCGTAGCAACTGCTGGTATTCGGGGTCAGCGCCGGCAACAATCTTCTTGATGGCGTTGCCAATCTTGGGAACGATCATTTCGCAGGCTTCATGAATCAAATCACCGATGTCAACGACTTGGCGCTTTCCTTCAACGGACAAATCAACGGTCACTTCACGGGTCTTGTCGTTGACGTAGGAGGAGGCTTCCTTCCACTTGCGGACCATGTCCTTGGTCACCTGAGCGCCGGTGTACTTCTTCTTGATGAGGTCCATGAGTTGGAGGTCCAACCAATCACCGGCTTCGGTGATGGTCACTTGGTCTTCGTCGGTGGGGAACGTTCCGTAGAGTCGTGCGATGTCGGTGGTACCGGCGCCAATGTCAACCACAATGGAACCCATGTGCTGGTCAATGCCGTAGCCCGTGGCGAAGGGTTCGGTCACGACCATGATGGCGTTGACCTGGCCGCGCAGGGTTGCCACGAGGTTGGACTTGTCCGTGAACGACACGTGGCTGGGTGAACAGATCACGCCGAGCACTTCGTCGAACTCTTCAGGGTCCACGGTTTCGAGGAGATGGGAAACGAACGCCTTGGCCGCAGCCAGATTGGCTTCGTCGTCTTGCGTCACACCGGCAGCCATGGGGCGGTACAGGTTGCAAGCGAGCTTGTTCTTGAGGGCGTCTTCGCCAAACAGCACGTCTCGACCCAAAAAGTTGCGAGCAACGGGGTCCTTCGGGCGGCCAACCACGGTTTCGATGGTGTGTAATTTTCCAGCGCTTGAAGCGATGGTTGATTGGTAGGTTCCTAGGTCAATTCCAACATAAAGGCGGTCACTCATTTTTCATCACCTTGCCCCTTGGGCAGGTTGACCGAGCATGGCACTGGACTTCAAGGTTCACCTTGTGAGTTTGGAGTGATTTGACGCTCTCGAAGCGGAAAAAGGAGCCTTCCTTGCTTGTTTTCGTTTCGCCGTCATTCGTTCTCCAACTGGGCCCGGTCAGGAAACGGCGAATTGGGAGGTAACCCCTCGGAGCGGTGATGCCGTGAAGCCTGAAATCGAGCGAACAGAACACCGCCGAGAACTCCCAAGAAGACCACCATCATCACCGGTACCGAACGCCCCCCCCCTTCCACGCTGTCAACGACCGGTGAATCCTCGGGTACCAGCAATCCATCGGCCACCACGATGACGATGGGTTGAGTCGCCGCCGCCGGAGAAGCGTTGACCGTCGTGAGCGTTGCTTGTAACCGATATCGCTCGCCTTTGATGTAGTATGGAGCGAAGTCTTCGGGCAACGTCCAATCGCAGGCCCCCTCGGAAGGGGACGCCGTTTCGTCCACGCAGCTCAGGACCGCGGTCGAGGTGTGGTTGGCGAACACCAGTTCCAAACGGATGACGGCACCGTCCATATCGTCATCCACCACTTGCCACGACACGCCAAGGGTTTCGTCCACCGTGCTGTTGTTTGCAGGGGCAGCGAGCACAAGGAGGGTGGGGGGGCGGTCAATTGGGTAACATCCGACCTCGTTGACCGGCCATGCAAGATCGGGGGTGAGGCATTCGTCAACATGGTCCTTGACGCCGTCGCCGTCGGTGTCGTCGATGCACCCGTCACCGTTGGCATCGTAGCCAGCCGCGCCTTCGTTCGGACAACCGTCCACGTTGTCGTTGACGCCGTCTCCGTCGGTGTCGTCGATGCACCCGTCTCCGTCAAGATCGTGGTCCGATGCATCCTCGTTGGGACAGGCATCGTCCATGTTGACCACCCCATCACCGTCACCGTCCAAATGGTCATCCGCATCGCGTTCGATCCCCTTGACCACCAACGCAAACCCGACCGCATCCCCGTCCAAGCCAACCGTTCCAGGGTGTTCGCCAGGTTGCACGTACCGTGCGACGACTTCGATGTCCACCCACGACGCGTTGTTGAGGTAAGCCGCCGGCACGTTGAGTCCGACGGTTGTTTCGTTGCTGTTTGGGAAGGCGTCGTTATCGCCGAAATCGGCCACGCTGGCGTTGAACCGGGTGGGGTTCCCGTCCGCCTTGAGACGGTCGGGAAGCAACACATCGCCGTTTTCCAACACCACGCGAAGTTGTATATCATCCACCAAAGCAGGGGCTGGCTGAGCCGGGAAGGACAACCGTATCATGACGTCCTCGCCCGGTTGCGGGGTGAATCGTTGGCGAAACACATCTCCCGTTCTGAGGAACGGGCCGTGGGCCCCGCTTCCGTTCCACGGCGTTTCCATCAACCCCGAAAGGTTGCTTTCCGTCCCCCCGTGGGTTGTAAACCACGTCGCAACGGAGGTCGATTCCAAGCGATAACTGTCGTGCACCCAAACAGACGAGGCGGGCGAAGAACCGTTCATCATGGCGGCGGTATCAACGAGTTGGCTCAAGTTCACGACGCCCCAGCCGTCATACGCGTTGTGGAGGGCTTGCGTGTCAAGACCCCCGTTGCGTTCACCGGGGGCAAGCGGCGTGGCGGCGAGGGCCAGGGTGGCCCGAAGCAACGGCCCAGAGGGGGTAAAACCCTCCCCTAACAAAAGGGTCGTTGGCCCGTTGCTGGAAGACCAATCCGGCACGTGGAGGTTCACGGCGGTCATCGGCTCGTGCGCCCCGTGCAACCATCCGTCTTCGTAGAGCTGCTGAATCAAGCCGGCCGATGAAGCCGCCAGAGGCGTGGCCATGCTCGTGCCGGAAGAGCTTCGAAGGTTATCGTTGTTTGACGACCAAAACCCGTCGGCCGCAGCTGATTGAATGGCCACGCCTGGCGCCAGGAGAAAGAGACCGTCCGTTCCCGCTTCGGTCGGACCGTACGACGACGAAGCCCACCGTTCAGGCGTCGTGGCTTTGGTTGACGCACCCACCGCCACCACGTTGCGACCGTTGGCGGGCTCCAACACCCCCTCGCCGCTGTTGCCCGGCGCAATGAAAGCCGTCGACCACGGCATGGCTCGCGCATACGCGTCAAACCGCCCGGTCCGTTCGGTGTAGGCCGTGGTGTCGTCTCCCCACGAATTGGAGTGAATCACGGCCCCTTGTGCGGAAGCTTCCCACAGCAACTGGTCAACCTCAGGAGGCACCCATCCCGCCTGTGAAACGATGTCTTGAATCACCAATTTGGCTTCGTAAGCCACGCTGGAGCCGTTACCGGGGGCTTGTCCACTCCGTGCATCGAACACGTTGAAACAGGCCAGTGAACCGATGACGTGGGTGCCGTGTCGATAATCGCTGTGCCCGGGGGTGTCGTTGCCGTCCAGTGTGGTGTTCATCAAGAGGATCTTGCGATGTTCGCTGCCAAACAAGCCCACGGCCGGGTGGTCGGCGGAGGCTTCTGCGTGGACGCTTTGGTCGGTCGTAGCGTTGCGAAAACAAGCATGGTCTGCGTCAAGACCGCTATCGGCGACGCCCAACACCACGCCAGAGCCGTTGATGCCAACGTCCCAAAGCGAGTGTTGCCCGAACGACCCCGACTGAACAAGCGAAGCGGCTTGGCCGTTTCGCGCGGTCGTGGTCAGCACCGGTTCAATCCACAGCACGCCCGGGAGGGCCAAGAGCGGAGAAACAGCGCTGCTGGGGAGCTGGTCCACGACCAATGAAGCGGGAAGCGAAGCCAATCCCTGTCGAAGTTCGACCACACGGCCCCCGACTGCTACCAACTCATCTACGGTGCGCCCAATCGCTTCAGGGGGCAGACGAGGTTCGAGCACGACGCGAATCGCTGCCTCGTCGACCGGCACCAACGGGGCGAGGTAGGCGGCGTCGTCAAACGCCTCCACGCTGATGAACGACGGCCATTCAACCTCCTCGATTTGCCACACCAGCAAAGCGTCGGGACGAACCGAGCGAAGCGGCTGAACCCCCAAGGCGAGGAGCGCTTTCCACCCTTCACTGGTCCAAACACCTTCCTCGTTCACCAACAACCGTTCTTGAGGCCACTCATGAAACGCCTCCGACGCCCTTTCAACGGGGGGCGAGAGAGGCCATCCTGAGGCCAGCGGGAGCAGCAGCAAAAGCACGAGAAACGCTGCCCGCATGAGGCGACGAGTGTGTGTTTTTGCGTCAAGTTATCGGTGAGATGTTCCGCACAAGACGCGCCAGCGCGTTTAAGGATGGATGGCAAGTCGGGGGGCCGATGAAGGCCTACCGTGTGACTGGAACGGCTCCGTTTGGCAGCCAACGACAACCCTTTACCTACGATGTTCCTGCTGCTGACAACGACGCTGCTGCCGAGCACGTTTACTCGATTCTCGGCTCGCGTCATCGCATCAAGCGACGCAGCATCAACTTCGACGGGATCAACGAAATCGACCCCCGAACGTCCACCGAACCGAATGTTCTCCATCATTTCCGAGACGAAATCGCAGCCAAGGGCGGCACCATCGCCCCCGTTGCAGAAGAAGAGTGAGCCCGACGCGGGCTTCTTCAACCCCGAAGCGTTCGGGCGGTTGAGCGGCATGGTTGACCGAGCGCAATTGCAACGATTAGCCCAAGAGGTTGAAGTGTTGCGAAAGCGATTGGATGAAATCAACATGCGGATTGAACAAGTTGACGCCATCCTTTCCGAGCACAGCGTCACCGAAGCCTTGCTTGACGCCCTTCTTGCTCACGAAGACGGGCGTTCCATCTCCACCCATCTTCCCATTGGGTCGGGCGTCAGTTTGCCGTATCGGCACCAAGGCGAAGAGGAAGGGATTGCCTTGGTCGACCTCGGCTCGGGTGTGTTTGGTGAACGGCCTTGGAGCGAAGCCAAGGCCATCACCGGAGAGCGGCAAGCCGACATCCAACATCTGCGCAACGAGTTGAAGGTTCAATCGGACCAAACCGAGGCCTCGTTAACCCAAGCGGCTCAGGCCTTCAACGCTCTGGCCGAACAGATGAAACAACCGACCAACACGGCGCCCACGCCCGCGGCTGCTGAGGATGCACCCCCCTCTCCTTCCACGTCACCAAGCAACCGTCGACCACGGAAGCGAGGGATGTTTGGCAACGATTTGACCTTGGATGATTGAGGGACGACCATGGGCTTGTTCGACCGGTTCCGAAAACGCGTTCACGAAGTGGCCGATGAGGCCGATGGCGATGCGCTTTCCGTCGATGCCGACACGGAGGAAGCGCAGGAGGTCATTGAACGCCACCTCCAATCAACCGCTCCTTCCGAAGAGGAGTGGGACGATCTCGATGAAGTGCCGGAGGTTGAAGAAGCGCCCCCATCAATCGAAGAACCGGAAGCAGAGGGCGATGGCGACTGGGACACATGGGACGATGACGAGCCCACCCCGGCCGTCAATCTCTCCAAGAAGGAACGCAAACTCCTCGAGCGGCAACAGCGTGAATCGGAACGACAAGCTGCGAAATCAGCGAAGGCGATGAAGAAGCGAGGCGCCGTTGAAATGGCCCGTCCCGAAGGGTCTCGGGTGGACCTCGCCATGATGAGAACCACCACCGGAAGGCAACTGGTTGAAGTTCAACAAGCGCCCCGAGGGGGCTCGCAATCCGCCACCCTCGAAACCGCAAAAGGCACCACCATCAACGTTGATTTGGGCGGTGGCGTGGTCAACGAAGGTGGACGCATCATCAAACCTGGCGAAGCCCTCGACAACCTCTTGGAAGAATTGGAATGGGTGCTGCTTGAATCCGATATTTCCCAACACGCCTCCAGCGCCATCATCGACAGTTTGCGAACGGCGCTGGTTGGGGCCCGACTTCGAAAAGGGGCCGACCTCTCAAAAGTGCTCGAAGCGGCGCTGAAGCGAGCGTTGCATTCCCTGCTCGAGGCCGGTTATTGGGACTTTGATGCCACCGTCCAAAGCTACCTCGACAGCGGTGATGTGCCCGTGGTCATCATGCTGGTGGGCGTGAACGGTACCGGCAAAACGACGACGGCCGCGAAAATTGCTCAGCGACTGCTCAACAACGGGTTATCGGTGATCGCGGCCGCCGGTGACACGTTCCGAGCAGGTGCCATTCAGCAGTTGGAATCCCATTGCGAACGATTGGGCATCCGTTGCATCTCCAGTCAGCGCGGCGGCGATTCGGCGGCGATCGCCCGGGACGCCATCGAATCTGCCAAAGCCAAAGGCATCGACGTCGTGCTGGTTGACACCGCTGGGCGAATGCAAAACAAAACGAATTTGATGAACGAACTCAACAAGGTACGAAAGGTGACCAACCCGCACCTGACGCTCTTTGTGGGCGACTCCTTGGCGGGCAATGATGCCGTTGAACAAGCCAAGATGTTTCAAGAAATCATGCGGTTTGACGGGGCCGTCCTGACCAAGATGGACACCGACGCCAAAGGCGGTGCCGGCCTTTCCATTGCGTTTGCTACGGGCCGCCCCATCGTGTTCGCTGGTGTCGGGCAGAATTACGAAGACCTGCATCAATTCGAACCGCAGTGGTTGCTCGACCAGTTGTTTGAATGAGCGTAGGGAAGAAAAACCCCCGCCGAGAAGCCCTCCGTATGGCCGATATGTTTGGTGACGAAGACGCCGCTCGGTTTTTCCAAGTGGTGCAAATGCTCCAACGCTCAACCATGCTCCACATGGGCTACGTCCCCGACCATGAAGGCAACGTCCACTACAACCTGATGGAGGCGAAAGAAGGCATTGAAGTGCTTCGAATGTTTCAGAAAAAAACCCAAGGCAACCTTTCCGACCGGGAGGTCCAGATGTTGCGAGCGATCATCAGCGAGCTTCAGATGTTGTTCACCAAGGCGCCGCAAGCCCATCGCCAGCGCCAAGAAGAACAGGCGCAAGCCGACGTTGTTCGTGAAACGTTCACTCAACCGAGAGACGGACCGGTTGAAGACCTCTCGAGTTCGGGCGAGGACGGCGAAGAATAGCGGTTGATTGATGAGCCCTTCCCCCCTCCCACGCTTTGATTGGCATGGGGTTGGTCACCGAAGTCGAAGACGAGACGGCCCCCACGGTGCTCGTTGTTGACAACAACCCGATGTCCAGCATGCGTCTGGCCAACCTGTTCAAGACGCGAAACTTTGTTGTTGAACACTGTGAAGACGGGGATAAAGCCGTTGACGAGTACATTCGTCTTGACCCAGAATTGGTGATTCTATCGTTGGACATCCCCTCCCTTGATGGCCATTTGGCCGCCCTTGAGATGCGCGAACACGGAGGCGAAAGCCGCATCGTTTTCGTGGCCCCCTCTCGAATGGCCGAGGTGGCCGCCAACGCTGCGTATTCAGCAGGTGCTGTAGCGTGGTTGCAAAAACCCGTTTCAAGCGAAAGTTTGGAGGCGGCCTGGGCAAGGATTCTCGGTCCGATTCCGGCGGCCCCGGGACTCGAAGATCTTGACGAATTGTATCCTGACCGCGTCCAAATCGAAGAAGACACGGGCCCGATGGCCGCCCCCTTGCCACTTCCGCTCCCCGGCCAGTTGCCGCCGCTCACCTCGCTTCCTCCGCTTGGGGGCTTGCCCGTGATCGCTCCGGTTGCCCCAGCCACCAAGTCGAAAGGCAAAGGCCGCCTCCTCCTGCTCACCCTCCTGGCGCTCGTGGCTGGCGGGTTGGGATATGCCTACCAGCAAGGCTTGCTCCCCATCTGAATTGTCAAACCGTTTTACCAAGCCCCTCATATTCAACCGAGGCGAGTGGCCCTCATGCGAGGCGTTTGGCTCATCCGTTTGGTCGTCCTCGCCTGTGTGGTGTCGACGGTCTACGGTATCGTTGAATGGCAATCCACGAGCGGTGTCGCGCAGAGCGACGCCCTCCCTCAAGAGCCCGAGTTGGCCGGTCTCGACGCGGCAAATGACGAAAGCGACGAGGCTGAAAGCGCGCCCGCAAAAGCGGCCGATGAGGAAGCGCCCGTCGGTGAATCGGACCAGGAAGCCGCGCCCAGCGGGGCGCCCTCAACCAACCTCGCGTTGACAGGAGGCGCAGCAGGGTTGACGTTGTTGGCCCTTTCCGGAGCGACGTTCGAATTCATTCGTGTTGTGTTGCTGATCGCTTTGGTCACGCCGTTGCTTGCGAAGCGACAACACCACCGGGAAGACGAGTTGACCAAAGGGCGAATCCTGGGCTACATCGAAGCCAACGCCGGCATTCATTTTTCGGCCCTGCGAGACGGTCTTGGTCTTGCCAACGGCGTCACCGCCTACCACACCAACAACCTCGAGCGGGAAGGAAAAATCATCTCTTGGAAACACGGCAAGCATCGCCGATA
>JADHNB010000002.1 GCA_016779705.1 Candidatus Poseidonia sp.
GGGCGGTAACGCCTCGCCGTCAGCGTCCAAATCAGCGGGAATGAAAATTGGATCAAAGCCAAACCCGCCCTCACCGTGTGATTCGGTGGCGATGGAACCGGGGCACACGCCGTGGCCAACCACCGTACGTTCGCCGTTCCAAAGGACGGCCACCGCCTCAAATCTCGCCGCGCGCAAGCGCTTGCTTTGCACCGGGTCTTCGCTGCTGAGGTGCGACAGCAACCGAAGCACGCCCACGGTCCCAATCGTGTTCATGGCATGGGCCGAAAAGACACCGGGGAAGCCGTTCAAGGCATCAACGAACAGGCCTGCATCCTCAACCAACATCATCGAAGAGGACGATGGAAGGTGAGCCATCGCCTGATTCAATTTCGCTTGAGCCACCGTTTCCAAATCGGCGGCTTGCGGTTCAACAATGGCATCGTCCTCCACCTTGAGTTGCCGAACCTCGTACCCCAACGGCGCGAAGTGATGCCTTGCCTCCTCCACCTTTCCAGCGTTTCCAGTCAAAAACCAAACCACGTTCTCCATGACCAAACCAGAAGGCGTGGGTCTATGACCATGCCCCCCGAGAAAACGACTGGAGCAGGGAATGCACGCGTAGGTTCAAAGCCCGACCCTTCGCTGAGCGAGACATGTTGTCGAACTGGGCCTTGGTGGGTTTGGGAGGGGCTTGCGGCGCCGTCCTCCGCTACGCCGTGAGCGTGTCGCTGCCTTCCGAAGGGTTCCCGTGGGCAACCTTGACGGTCAATTTGGTGGGATCCTTGATGCTGGGGGCCCTCACCGCTCTGGTCGCGACCCAAGCGATGAGCGAACAGCACGCGCTTCTCTTGGGCATCGGAGTGTTGGGCTCCTTCACCACGCTGTCCACCTTCTCGGTGGAGGCCGTGACGTTGGCGAACGAAGCAAAATGGGCGTCCCTCGGCGCGTACGTGGTGCTGACCGGCGTGCTTGCGCCGTTGCTGGCGTTGGTGGGATGGAAAGGCGCCGAAGCGTTGGCTTGACTTACTTCAAAATGGCCAACATGCGGTTCAACGCCAGGAGGGAGCCTTCCTGGACCGAAGGAGGCACCACGATTTGGTTGGGCACTTCGCCGTCCACCAGGCGCTCCAAGACGTCCATGAGATACGCAGGGTGAATCATGTACATGGTGGAACACGGGCAAATTTCCTCGTCCAAGCACTCGATGTGCTTGTCAGGATGTTCCTGAGCTAAGCGAGCGACCATGTTGATCTCGGTGCCGATGGCCACCTCGGCCCCCGCTGGCAATTGCTCAACGTATTGACGAATGAATTGGGTTGAACCGTAGGCATCGGCTCGTTCAACCGTTGCCTTCGGGCATTCGGGATGGACGACGACCACCCCCTCGGGATGGGCTGAACGGAAGTCCTCGATCTGCTGAGGCGTGAAACGCTTGTGGACCGAGCAAAAACCGTGCCACAACACGATGCGAGCTCCCTTGAGCTCCCCCATCGCACCGATGCCTGGCGTCCAGGTTGGCATCTTTTCCTCCGTGATGCCCATGGCAAGACCGGTGTTTCGGCCGAGGTGTTGGTCGGGAAAGAACAGCACGGCACCGTTCGGCCCGGCGCGGTCAAACGCCCACTGCAAGACACCAACAGCGTTGGACGACGTGCACACCACGCCGCCGTGGCGGCCGACAAAATCCTTGAGGTCGGCGCTTGAATTCATGTAGGTCACCGGGACGAGGTAAGCTGCCCCGTCTTCAGCGGGAGCGTCCGGATCGTGTCGCGAGATGGGGTCACTCAATCCCGAGGTCTTCAGGATTTCTTCCCAGGCCACCTCAACCTCGTTCAAGGTGGCCATGTCAGCCATCGAACATCCAGCACGCAGGTTGGGCAAAATGACCGATTGGGCGTCGGAAGTCAGAATATCAGCGGATTCGGCCATGAAATGAACGCCGCAAAACACGATGTACTTGGCAGGCGATTGGGCGGCCTTTTGACTGAGCATGAAGGAATCGCCCAAAAAATCCGCATGCATGACGATGCTGTCACGTTGATAGTGGTGGCCGAGGATCAACAAATCGTCACCGAGCATGGCCTTGAGCTCTTGAATGCGGTCGGCAATCGCTTGTTCCTCAACGGACAGCGACGTGTCCATGAAGTTCACCGAGCACATGGGGAGGGTCACGCTCATGGGGCTCAAACAACCCACGCCTCAACCCTTTTTGAATGAACGGATGGGACTCAATCTTCAAAAATCAAAGGACGGTCGGCAGGGCATGGTCTTCAAGCCCACCGAACGCCTTCACCTGGGGGCCGAGGCCGAGGTTTGGCTGGGAGAATGGTTCGGCCAACCGGCGGTGCGAAAGCAACGACGACCACGCTCGTGGCGACATCCCGACCTTGACCACCGACTGGGCGTTCGGCGAATGATCAGCGAAGCCCGCCTGCTGGTTCGAACACGCAAGGCCGGGCTTTCGGTGCCCGCCGTGTGGGACCTAGATTACGACGGCGGCCAACTCATCATCGAGCACCTCGCAGGAACGCCGCTCATCGATGTGCTCAACCATCCCCAAGCCAACGAAGTCGCCATCAAGGCCACCCTCCAGCGCGTTGGAGCGTGCGTGCGGCGTCTGCACCGAGAGGCCACCACCCACGGCGACCTCTCGACCAACAACCTGCTCGTTGACGGTGAAACGATTCACCTGATCGACTTCGGCTTGGCCTCCATCGAATACGACGTCGAAAAATTCGGGATTGACCTTCACGTCCTCGATGAAATTCTGGGAGCGTCCCACCCCGATTGGCCCGACGCCATCGATTGGGCGATTGAGGGCTACCTCGTCGAGGAGGAACGCTTGGGTCCCGCCCCCGTTTTGCAGGGCGGTGCTGTCCCTTCGGCCTCCGAAGTCATTGTCCGATTGGAAGAGGTCCGAACCCGAGTTCGATATCACGGTTGATACGACGAACGGCGTTCGCTTTGCCGCTGCCACATGTGCCAGGCAACCACCACGAACGCCAGAAGAACACCCGCCTGAAGGATGAAACTGGAATACGCCCGGAGCTCTGGCTCCCATGAATGCACTTCAATGGTGCGAACATCGTCCTCAAGTTGGAAATAGACCAGGTGATTTTCGAGCACCTGCGGCCCCCATTGGTCGTTGATGTCGGAGGTGAGGACGTGGGTGGTGTTTGAGGCGAGGTCCGTGAAGTAGATTTCGCGGTCCATGTACTTCGTTTGGGGCGAGAGAGGATTGAGGTGGTCACGCACCGACCACGCCAACAAACCGTGATTGATGGAGGGGTCCGAGGCCTGGTACTTCGGGTTGCTGGCCAACCACTGCTCCGCCGATGAACGGTTGTAAAGCACCAGCCGGTCAGTGGCGCTGACGTTGACCGTCGCGGCCAGGTATTCACGGTCAAAGGCGATGCTCTGAACGGTGGCGTTCTCCATGTCCACGGGCGTCCCCCACAGGGCCAGCACGGCGTCCTCCTCGAGGGGAGCCGAAGCGTTGATGTCGTAGGTCACCTGACCTGAAACGCCCAACTGAACCAGGTTGACTTGAAGGGGAGCCGTCTGAACGACGTAAGCGATTTCAGACCCGCTGCAGACGAGGTTCGACACGTTGGAAGCGCTGCTATGAGCGCCGGAGATGGCTTGGCCGTCCAAGGTTCGCACCAAGATTTCACCAGCCTGTGTGTACACGACCACCGGAGTGGGGGCGGTTCCACACAAGGCAAGGTGCCGGGCTTCGCCGACCGGGAACGAGGACAACGGTGAGTCGGGCTCATGCAAATCGTACACGTGCATCGTTTCGGCGTTGCTCACCACCATGCGGTCGCCCAACACGGCGTAGGAGGAATTCACCGTGAGATTGGGAACGCTGAAGTAAATCGGGTCGGCACCCAACATCGACAAATCGTGAAGCAACAGCGCTGCTCCCTCGGATTGATTGTCAAGCGTCACCATCCAACCATCGATGGCAGCGGCCGCCTCGGGAGCCTCCACCCCCCCTGCTGGCAGGGAACGGTTGGTGAGATCAAAGGTGACCACGGCGGCGACCAGGATGAGAATGGCCACCGCAATTCGGCCCGTTTCGTGGCTGGTGGGCGAACGGTACTGCTTGAACAGGGAAACCGCCTTCCGCCTGACCCAACGCCAGGCTTTCTCGGGACGAGTGAGCACCGTCACAATGCGGGCATTCATGGTGCGTTCGTCGAAAAATTTCCACCAGGTGTTGGAGGTTCGGTCCGCCATGGAAACGGCCGCTCCAGCCACCAACATGCCGCCGATGATGTCCATGAACCAATGGATTCCGAGGTAGATGATGGTGAAGGCCGTGAGCGCCGTGTAGGCAAAAACGGTGTAGCGGTATCGATTCCACCGACGGTCATCGTCAAACCGAGTTAAGCACAACCACACGGCAAACGGGATGCCAATGTGGAGCGATGGCATGCCGTTCGTGAAGGGGTCAATACGACGGAACCAATCGGCAATTTCGGGCGTGAGGGTGTAGGCCAAGGTCTGCATTTCAGGAATGGTATCGCCGGTCACACGGACGTTGAAAAACAGGTAGAAGGGGACCGCCAAGACGTACACCCAGGCAATGGAAAGCGTCACCCGGTCGGCCAGCCAACGGTCGTCAAAGTAGGCGAAGTAAAACACGGAAACGTAGCAGATGAACATGAAACCGGCGACGTAAAAGTGGGTGAGGAACGTGGTCAGCCAAGCGGCTTCAAACGTTTGCTGAACCCAAAGCACAAGGTTGCCTTCAATGGCCCAAATGTAGGGCGTCATGTCCAGTCCCGTGCTGGCCATCAAGACGCGGTCGATTTGATCGAGGCCGTCCTTGAGGTTGTAAATGGTGAACACGATGAGGAGGTGAACCCAATACCGCCGAAAGAAATCGACGAACGGGGGCAAGGAAAGCCGAGCCCAGGGCGGCTTAAACACGGGAAGGAGGATGACACCCAACGCCAAGGCGCTGATCATCCACGTGAGGTAAACGCTTTGCACCAAGGCCCTCTCCAATCGGTTGGCGTGGGCGGGTGTTCATGAAAGCGTCGTCATCTGGAGCCCCCCCGGGCGGTTCTTGCCTACCAAGCGCCGTGGACGTAGGGCTTGCCTCGGTCCGGGTCGCGCCGCAGGGCAAGGTCATGAAGCCGTTCAAACCGGTAAATCCCGCTCGAACATCCTTGCAACCACTCGAAAGAGATGGCATATTTGCCAACCGTTCTCACGGTTGGCTTTTCGGCCGGAAGCGCTTCGATTTGCCGACGAAGCGTACGGCTGGTGTCGTCTTCGTTGCGCATCGGGGCGCATTTCGCGCAAGGACAAGCGTGGCGAAGGTCATCGTAGGTGACGGTGTAGGTGTTGCCGTCGTCGTAAGTCAACACCATGTCTTGGGTGCGGCGTTCCAGTTTTTTGAGCGTGGGGAGGGGTTCAGCCATGGGGCCACCTCACACAATTTCCAAGCCGCTGTCGGACCCGTCCGAAAGTTGAGCTTGAATCGCCGCCACCACGTTGGCAAAGGCATGGGCTGAGGGACCGTCGGGTTCGGAAACGATTCGGTGAACGCCGTCATCACCGCCACGGACGAACCCGGGATCAAACGGGAGCGCTCCAAGGAAGGGGACGCCGAATTCATCGGCGGTGGCTTGGCCACCTCCCTGCTTGAAAATGTCGAGCGTCACGGAGAATCGGCCCTCGCTATCGGCCGTCGCCGAGAGGGTTTTCCCGCCCGGTCCAGCAATGGTGAGCGACGTCCCTGGCTCAGCGGTACCGTTGACGGTGAAACCGCTCATGTTTTCCACCACGCCCAAAACCGGCACTTTGAGCGATTCGGAGAAGGTGATGGATTTCCGACTGTCAAGCAACGCCACCTGTTGGGGCGTGGTCACGATGACCATGCCGTCAATGTCTGGCAAGGATTGAGCCACCGTCAACGGTTCATCGGACGTGCCGGGCGGGAAATCAATGATGAGGAATTCCAATTCACCCCATTCGACATCGCCAATGAACTGTTGAATCGCTCCCAACTTGATCGGCCCTCGCCACACCACCGGCGTGTCTTCGTCCTCGAGAAGGAAGGCCATGCTGATGACCTTGACGCCCAGATGACCCTCAGCAGGATGAATTCGCTTGTTTTCAACGTGCAAGCGCCGTCCGTCCAGACCCATCATCTTGGGAACGTTGGGGCCCGTGATGTCGATGTCGAGAATACCAACACGGTGGCCTTGTTGCGCCAGGGACAGGGCCAAGCCGGTGGACACCGTTGATTTGCCAACCCCGCCTTTGCCCGACAAGACCATGATCTTGTGTTTGATTTTGCGACCAATTTCCTCCATCGCCATCTTTCGCTTCATTTGGGCGTAGGCCTGCTCCATTTGCTTCTGCTCTTGGGGCGTCGGCTCATTGCTCGCAGGCGTTGACGGTCCGCCAGGGCTGTTGATGGTGACCGGAGAATCCGCCATGCCTTTACCACCGTGCAGGCCTACTTCAACCCACCCACGGGTCAAGCATCCACGAGCAAAGCGAGCCTTCGGTCAAGCGCCGCATGAACCGCAACCGTCAACACGAACACCGTGCTCACCGGTAGCCACGACCACGCCATACCCCCGTACGCCCATCCCAAGCCGAGGGCGAGCGGTAAGGCGACAACCGAAGCCTGCCGGTTGAGCTGCCGCCGCTTCGTGCGGTCCGATTCGGACGCCAGAATCACGGTCAACGGGCCGAAACAAACGATCTGTGCGCTGATGGACAACGCCACCAACGAGAACGCAAGGTCCCAATCCAGAACGGCAAAGACGATGTGGAGGGCAAAAAGAACCCCGACGAGGCCTGCATTTACCATCAACGCCGGTCGCACACGCTGCCCACACAACAAACCTATGTGAAGTCACTCAATGAACTACGGAGAAAGGGTTCAAATCTCCTAAGCGACAGGTCATTTCGTGAAAGTCCTGTTCGTCTGTGTTGGGAACTCGTGCCGGTCGCAAATGGCCGAAGGGTTGGCTCGAGCCATGGGCTTGGAAGCGGCCTCTGCCGGCACCCACCCCGCCGACAAGGTGGCCCCTCACGCACTCACCGTCCTCCACGAACGAGGCATCAACACGGAAGGAATGCAACCCCAAAGTTTGGACGAATTCCAACCTGAACACTACGACAAGGTGATTTCGATGGGGTGCGGCGTGCATTGCCCAGCGATCAAAATTGACGACGATTGGGGGCTGGAGGACCCCGTCGGCCAAGCCTACGAAGTCTATGAGCGAACGGCGGCGGAGATCGAGCGGCGTCTGAAGTCGCTCATCCGTCACGAGGCTTGAGGTTCGGGCACCTCGCCTTCGCCCGTCAAATCGATTTTCAACACGCTGATGGTGCGAACGCCGTCCTCTCCGGGTACGTCCTCCGAACCGCATTCAAGGTGGTCAATGTTCACCGATTCAGGAAGTCCTTGAGCGATGTGACCGCTGCGCCTGCGGCACACTTCAGCCACGTCCACGGCGCGAGAGATGGTGGCTCCACGGGCCACCAATTGAACGGAGCGGTCGCCTTCTTCCATGGCCATCACCACCGCTCGTACGTAGGCGTGTAAGGGCTTTTTTCCAACATAGATGATGCGACGGTCCGTCATGGGGCTCCCGTACCAAGGGACCGCTGACATCCCTTATATTTTCACGAAAAGAACGTGCCAAAATGGCGAGCAGTGACCCAAAAAGTGCGAGCGCCGGGACTCGAACCCGGGTTCAGGCGTTGGCAACGCCCGGTGATAACCACTACACTACGCTCGCTTGCGACTCTCGCACCGAGCAGGGGTTTAAACGATTGTCGGCTGGTTCCTTCGGGATACGACAGCGAGCAAGCGAGGCGTGCGCTGAAATTGTGGCTGCAACGGTGTGGACGACGCTACTGCATGCCGAATCGATCGTGGCCATCACCACCGCCTTCTTGACGCCGCCACATGATGGCCAAGACCA
Source organism: Candidatus Poseidonia sp. (assembly GCA_016779705.1). Taxonomy (GTDB): domain Archaea; phylum Thermoplasmatota; class Poseidoniia; order Poseidoniales; family Poseidoniaceae; genus Poseidonia. Next base: position 7,944 of record JADHNB010000002.1, read on the forward strand.
CCAAGGCCCCCACCACCAGCACCGCCCCCAGCACCGTGTACAGCCAGCCACCAGGTGAGGTGGGTGTTTCACCGCCCTCGTCTTCCGCCACCAGCACGATGGCGGCTGAAGCGCTGTTCATTTCACCAAACACGTCAAAACTGCGCACGGTGACTTCGTGGGTGCCCAACGGGGTTCCTTCTCGCACCGAAAGGAGAACCGAATAGCGGCCGTCACCCGCCTCGGCGTCGCCTCCCGACTGGCCGTCATCGTGCATCGTGACCCAGGAGGTCTGACCCACCGGCGCATACACGCCGAGGCTGATTTGGACGCGTTCAATGCCGTCCGGGTCGTTCACCTCCACCGTGTAAACGATGGGTTCATCCAGCGACTTGGCGACCGTGGTCGGTGTCGTGGTGATCGTAGGGCGGTCGTTCAACACGCGCACAACGATGGGTTCCAATGAGGCGACGTTGACATGATGTGGACCAAGGACCGGGTCACCGATGTCGCCTTGAGCAACGATGTAGGTTTGGAAGGTGTTGGACGCTCCCAGCGTATCCTCGACCACCAAGGTGAGCGCTTGGTCTCCAGGAGACACACCGCTGGGCAGCGCCACCATGGCAGCCCACACGCCGTCGGTGAGGGTCAGGTTCACCATCTCTCCGCCGAAGGAGCGTAGATCAAGGCGAACGCTTTCCACGCCGTGGCCGTCGTACACCCGTGCGTTCACGACCAAGGATTGTCCTCGCTCGAGTTCCCCCGGTGCCAATTCAACCCACAACAATCGAGGCCCTTGGTTAAGGATCGTGACCGCCCCCTCCTGTTGTGAAGTGACGCCAAAGCTGTCCGTTGAGGTCACCGTCACGGGGAAGGCCCCAACCTCCAGGCCCGTGACGACCACCGTCGTGGAATAGACATCATCGCCCACCGATTGGTCACCGTCCAAACCTCGGTCGTTGAGAACGAGTTGGCCCGCACCAAAGGAGGAGGCATCAACCAAGACCTCCACCACGTTCCATTCAGCATCGCTGACCGTGACCTCAAGATGAGCAACGCTCCCTCCCTCGCCGACCACGACCCCTTCGCGCAGTTCGATGGTTCCGATGTTCGGCGCCGTGTTGTTGTCAGCGCTGACGATTTCGGGTGACAAGACCCGTTCGAGATGCTGAGTTTCACGAAGCATCACCGTTTCGTTGCTGGAACCAAACGGAAGCGAAACGTTTCGCTCAACCCCCGACAACAAACCCGATAGCGGGCCGACCGAAACCAAGGTCCCCGATGCGGATCCGGCTTCTCCGGTGCCGCCATAGACGCCGTTCCAAGCGATGACGGCGAGGTTGTGGCCGTCCCGTGTTTCCGTGAGGCGTTCACCGGCGTAGATGGTGAGGGACAACCCTTCCTGGTCGTTCAAACGCAAGCGGTCGTTGGTCGCCAAAGGTATGGGCATCAATCCAGTTTCTCGCCCCACGGTCACGTCGCCGAGGCCTTCTTCGGAAACGGGTGCCGTGGCGTTTTGCTGAATCGGGCTCCGCTCAGGAAATTCTTCACCCTCCGAAGCGTCGGGCCCCGTTTCCCGCCAAACCAGACGCACCGTCCGGTTGTCCCAGTCGGCGTTCACTGCCTGATAGTCCCAGGTCTGATTGTGGGTGGCACCAAGGCCGGCCCCTCCAAAGAAATTCCCGCCGTTGATTCCGGTGAGGTTGAACCAGGATTCTTGGAAGATGACGTTGACCAAGAAGGCCTCTCCCGTGGCGTTGGTTTGCATGCCGGTCGTCTCAATGCCCCTGACCACGCCGAAGGAACCTTGCACGTCGCCCGTGAGGACGCCGTCGACATGGAGATCATCGATGGTGGTCACCCCGTCCTCGACTTTGGTGTGGAGGTCCAGGATCGTGCCGTTGACTTGCAGGGAAGCGTTCTCGTCCTGGTCGGAAAACCCGAACGTCCCCGTCCCGTACAATTCCTCGAGTTGCTCGGTTCGCACCCCGTTTTCCCACCGGTCAAGCGAAGAAAACCCGTCCAAGGAAACATCGAGACGGGTGCCGTCGTCGACCAAAACGAAGTCCGCCATGGCTTCGAATTGGGTATGTTGAAGCACACGGACGCCTCCAGAATCAACGTACTCAAAGAAGAACACCGAAAGCTCACCGTCGATGGCAAGGGAGTTGTTGTCGTCACTTTCCTCGGTGACGTTGAGCGACCCCGTGGCTTCCAGCAACAAGCGTTCGCCGATCAACCCCTCGGCAAACGAGCGATTGAGGACGGCTTGAGAGACATCGGCCTGAATCACCGTTTCGGTCTGTCCGTCCACCAAGACGGTTTCGAGGGAACCAAAACCGCGAGCGTCAAACACCTGATGCGTCAAAATGCCCGCGACGATGGTCTCGTTTTTCCACACTTGCGTGAGCACCAACGCCAGGTCGGTTTGCCCGTCCGTCGTGCTCTCCAAGGTCTCGAAGGTGCCGTTGCCCAGTTCCGATGAGTGGAGAACATCGCCCACCCGTTCCTGCCACCCTTGGCCGGTAAACGCCAACGCAAAGCGTTGAGGGCCCGTGATGTTGTCATAGGCCTGTTCGAGGGACCATGCGGTGGAGAGCAGCACTTCGTGGTCCGCCATGGGCTGATTCCACTGCCCGACGAGGAGATGACGTTCAGCCTCAACGTCCACGGGAACGCCGTCGTGTTGGGTGACCGAGACCACGACATCAATTTCGTCACCCCACTGAAGCGAGGTGTTGAACGTCACCAGCGCTGTGCGAACTCCACCGGTGCTGCCCCATTCAAGCGAATGGCTCGCCGACAGGGCTGACCCGTTTCGACGGTGGTCCAAGAGAACATCAACACCGTAGGTCCCGTTGTCACCAAACGTCAACAGGTAGGCGTGGGCGTTCGCCTCGCTCCCCTCACCCATCCAATGGACGGTGATGTCAACCGTCACGGGGCCGGGGTGTTCAGCGACCACCGGGGCAAGGGAGGTCAACATGAGCACACACAACGCAGCCGCCAGCGCCCGACGCGAGGGATTCATGAGAGGAATGTGGGGGCGGTCCCCTTCAAGACTTTGGGAGCGTTGTACCGCTTAAAGGTCCAAAACATAGCCGAACATCAGCGGCAACACGATGCTGGCATCGCTTTGAATGTTGAAGCGTGGCGTGTGCGCTCCGAGTTTGCCCCACGTGATTTTTTCGTTGGGCGGAGCGCCTGAATAACCGCCGTAGGACGCCGTGGCGTCCGTGATCTGAGCAAACCAAGACCAAAGCGGCACATCGGTTTCGCCCAAATCTTGGTGAAGCAACGGGACCACACAAATCGGGAAGTCGCCGGCAATGCCACCGCCCGCTTGGAAAAAGGCCAGGGGGCAGCCTGCTTGACGGTAGAAGGTCATCAACGCTGTCATGTAATGAACGCCGCCCAGGACGGCCTCGGGCTGTATGCGTCCTTCCGAGCACCGGGCGGCGAAGATGTTCCCGAGCGTGGAATCCTCCCAACCGGGGACGAAGAGGGGGAGGTTCACTTCGGCCGCAGCGAGCAACCATGAATTGGCCGGGTCGGCCTGGTAGGCATCGACCAAATCGCCCGACAACAACAGGCGATAGAGGAATTCGTGAGGAAGCGCGGGTGTGCCGTTGACCGAAGCCTCCTCCCACAAGGCGAGGACATGAGCCTCAATCGCCCGAATGGCTTCCTCCTCGGGGATGCACGTATCGGTGACGCGATTGAGGTGTCGATTGAGCAGCGCCACCTCGTCCGCCGGACCGAGGTCCTCGTAGTTCGGAACGCGCACGTAATGGTCATGGGCCACGAGGTTGAACACGTCTTCTTCGAGGTTGGCGCCGGTGCAGGATATGGCGGCAACGTGGCCGGTTCGAATCATGTCGGCGAGGCTGCGTCCAATTTCAGCCGTGCTCATGGCGCCGGCCAGCGTGAGGAAGATTTTCCCCCCCGAGTTGAGCATGTTCAACAGCGACTCGCTGGCTCGTTGTACCGTTCCTGCGTTAAAGTGCCGATAGTGTTCGTTGATGAACTCACGAACACCCATGCGATCAAGCTCCGGTCAAAAATCGGTTCACCCTGTCCCGCCGCACGGCATTGAGGCCAGGAGCACCTTCCATGAGCCCTTGGTGGATGTAATCGGCAATCTGACCGGGGTCGGTGTCGCCGCAAGTGAAGCAATCCAGCGCCAACATGCCTCGGTCAGCGTAGTGGTGGGCGGTGATGTGGCTCTCGTCGATCAGCACCACGGCAGCAAAGCCTGGAGGGGAGGTCGAACCGTCAAATGGAACGACATGAGCATGCACCTCGGTTGCGGGACTCTGAGCCACCGCCGCTCGCATGATGGAAAGCACCCATTCATGGGCATCGGACATCTCAAAAAACGCCTCGGTGTAGTCCATGAAGACATGGGCTCCTCGAATACGGTGTGCAGACACGGTACCACCCTGCGCTCCGCCGCACACTTCCGCTTAAGAACGTGCCGAAAATTCCACTCCTTTCTGTGCTGAAAAAAAGGTTGACTGCGCTCCATCGGCTCGATTTTCGTTCGCGGCGTGCCAACGGCCTTCTTGCCTCGCCAGCACGTGAGATGCCAGAATCTTCGTGGCAAGGCACGCAGCGGTGAACTGGGTCAGTGGAGTGTCTTCTTGGGCCACGATTTCGTTCACGTCAGCACTGATCACGACCACGTTGGGGTTTGAAAACAAGGCTTCGATGGTCTCCACCGCCTGCCAATAGGACAGCCCCCCTGGAACCGGTGTACCAGTGGCCGGGACGAGGGCTCCGTCAAGGCCATCGATGTCCAGCGTGAAGTGAACCGGCCCCGAGAGGTTTGCCAAACATTGGAGCCAGCGCCCCCACGCTTCGCCTCCAGTGTGAGGATGCTGCGTGTCCTTGGCGAAGAAGGTCGTGATGCGTTTATCGCTCTCAATTCGCCTTGCTTCTTCTTGGCTGTAGGCTCGAATGCCGGCTTGATAAAGGGCTCCAACACCAACATCAAGGCTTCGAGCGGCGGCGCAGGCGTGCGAAAACGGTTCGCCGTCCAATTCAGACCGGAGGTCCGCGTGGGCGTCGAGCTGAACCACGGTCAACCTCGAGAGGTCACCGTTGAGTACAGGGTGGGATTTGGCCGCTTGCATCAGCGCAGGGAGGATACCGTGCTCACCGCCAAGAAACAGCGGGAAGAGGCGCCCGTTGTAAAACGGCCGCGCGTGGTCGACCATCTCATCAAGTTGCGCCAATAACGTTGGGGCTGAGCCCTCCCACACGGGTTCGGTGTGCAACACGAGGCCCGCTGGGAGGTCAGCACCCAAGCGGTCGTCGTACAATTCCACCTGGGCGCTCGCATCGACACAGGCCTGTGGCCCGTCCACGGCTCCCGTCCCGTAGGACGTGGTCAGCTCGTACGCCAACGGGACAACCGCCATGTCGGCCGGTCCTTTCCCCCGAGCCAGACCAAGAAACTGATCCGCCTCAAACGCCACCGACATGGTGACTTCCTGCCGTCGCCACCTTCATCATCTTGCCGATGTTACGGTGACCGAAATCGGTCCGAAAGGGCTGGATTCATGAAAAACCGAGGAACAGTTAATATGGGTCGGTGACCAATATACAATAGCAACGGGGACCAAAAAGCGGTCGCCGGCCGGGGGAAAAAGGATGGGCATGACACTCGCAGAATTGACTCAAGCAATTCAACAACACATTGATGAAAACATGGATACGGAAGTCGCCCAAGGCATGGCCGAGCATGCGCTCGGGTTCTTTGGATTCTACAACCGAATCATTGACAACGCCTTAGAACCGACGGACCGTAACCTGTTCTACATGTTCCAAGACTATGACTTGCTCACGACCGAATCCGAAGAGACCACCCTATGGGACGGTCGTGAATGGCGTATCCACTATTGGAAATTCAAGCCCGATCTTCGAGACCGAGTCGAAGCCTACATGCAACGAAACCTGCAAGATGAGGAAGCTGACCCCTTCGCCGACATTTATGCCGGTGACGGCGCCAGCATTTGGACCCGTGAAGGCGAGAAGGTGGCCAACCCGAACGCCTTCACCTCCGATTGGTGACGCTCCCTCATGCAAGCGTTTTTCATTCGCAGCCATAAGGCCCCGTCATGCGAGTAGCCATCGGCTTGGTTGTTTGCATGCTGTTGGCGGCCCTTCCGCCCGCCGCCGCTCAGTACGACCCAACGCAAACGCCGGTGTGGCCCGGCGACCCCATCGACAGCCATGTTCACCTGACGTGGGCAGCGTTAACCCTCGACGTGAACAATTGGGCGGATGAACACCCCGACATCGTGGATTTGACCAGCGCCGGCCAATCCGAACTCGGAAAAACGCTCTGGGTGGTCCGATTGTCGGACTGGTCCATCGACACCAAAGCCAACGGGTCAGCGAAAGAAATCGTGTACATCGATGGCGGCCATCACGGCAACGAATACTTGGGGACGGCCCTGGCCTACCTCACGGCCAAATGGTACATCAACGCCTGGAGTGAAGGCAACGAAGAAGCCGTGGCGGTGCTTCAAAACACGGAACTGCACATCCTCATCATGCTCAACCCTGACGGAAACGACATCGACACGCGCTGGAACATCAATCAAGTGGACCTCAATCGAAACTACAACCACTACTGGAACACCTGTCCCACCACCCAACCCGGCAGCAGCGCCTTCAGCGAATCGGAAACCGCTTCAAATTCGGATTACATGAACACCTATGTCACGGATGCCGACCTCTACGTCACCATGCACACCGGCGTGTGGATCATGCTCTACCCGTGGGGGAAATGGCCCGAACAACCGCCCGACTGGGAATTGTTTTGGCGAATCCGAGAGGATGTTCAAGCCAACGTCACCGATATTCCCATCCAAAACGCCAACCAAGGACTCTATCCGAACTGCGGGACGAGTCGAGATTACGGCTACGGTCACATGGGCTTTCCGACCTTTACGTTTGAGACGGACGACGAGCAATTTGTCCCCGGTAGCTTTGAAGCCCTCAACGAGCGGCTGGAGGAAGAGATGAACGTCATGCGCTACCTCATCAACAACGTGTGGTATTGGCGCGCCCGCCTCGACGTTCAGTCCATCACGATGGAGGATGAACGCCTGACCCTCGAGGTCGTCAATCACGGCAGAGCGTCCACCGCCAACGCCAGCTTGGAACACCTCAACGCCGCTGGTGAAGTCGTGTGGGCCTCACCGATGTTTACGGTCAACGCCAGCAACGCCACGAACGTCGCCTTTGACGTGAACAAGGACCGGTTCGAGATGGACGGTACATGGAACTTGAACTACCAAAAGCGCGTCATCGACGCCGCCGTTTGGGTGAACGAAACCGTTGATTCAAACGTGTCAATGGTGGTGGTTGAGGACGAGGGAGGCTTCCTGGTCGGCTACGGATTGTTCAATCCGCTCACCGTCATCGTCGGAATGCTGGGCGTGAGTCTCTTGATTCGGCGAGAAGACGAACATGTTTGAGCGCCTTCGGGCCCTTGCCACGGGCTCCGTCCCGTATCATGACCGCAAGGGAGATTCGCTCAAACGGGTCGGGAGTTGGACAAATCTTCCAAACGAAGGGCTGGGAGGGTTGAAGTGGGAGAAATCCTTGGCGTGGGTCGGTGAAACCATGCAAGTGACCATCAGTTCAGGCAACAACATCAACGGAACGCTCGTCCTTCCCCTGTTTGAAGGCGAAGAAGCCCTCCCAGCGGATGTCGGCGGCATCCCAGCAGCCCTCAAGGGCCAAATCGACCGTGTGCTCGGGGATGGCGATTTCAAGGCCAAAGCCAATTCGACGATGACCCTGATGGGTACCGACGGCGGTAAAGCGATGCTGATTGGGCTTGGCAAAGCCAACAAGGTCGATGTCCATGGCTACCGGGACGCTGGTGCTACCGTGGTGGCTTCCCTCGAGAAGGTTCACGGCGACGAATTGACGGTCCTCTTCCACGACGCCGATGTCCAAAGCATGGCGGCCTTCGGTGAGGGCATGATGCTGCGCGACTACCGTTACGACCTTTACAAGAAGAAGGACGAAGACGAAGAGGACACCAACCTCGCCGCTCGCATCAACTGCAGCGAAGGCGACGCCAGTGCCCTTTCCGCACTCATCGAGAAGGCCGCCGCCGTGACCAGCGGTGTTCACCTCTCCCGAGACCTCGGCAACTGCCCGCCCAACGACATGTACCCCATGGCCTTCGCTGAAAAAGCCGAAAAATGGGCCAAGGAATACGACAACGTCAAGGTCGACGTCATCGATTACGATGCCGCCATTCGCCACGGCATGGGCGGTTTGGTCGCCGTGGGGATGGGCTCGGCCCGAAAACCCTGCATGGTGATCTTCACCCTCAACGGCGAAAAAGCCGGGCGACACCCCGTGCTCGTGGGCAAGGGCATCACCTTTGATACGGGCGGCATCTCCCTCAAGCCCGGGGCCAACATGGACGAGATGAAGTACGATATGGGCGGCTCCGCCACGGTTTTCGGAACCATGCAAGCTCTGGCAGCCAGCGGCCATGATGGAAAGGTGGTCGGCATCACCTGCATGGCCGAAAACATGCCCTCGTCCAACGCCCAGCGGCCCGGTGACGTGATCACCACCCTCTCGGGCAAGACCATTGAAGTCCTCAACACCGACGCTGAAGGGCGCTTGGTGCTCTCGGACGGGCTTTGGAAAGCCGGCACCGATTTCGACCCCGAGTACATCGTTGATTTCGCCACCCTCACGGGCGCTTGCGTGGTGGCCCTGGGCCACGAAGCCACGGGCCTGTGGTCCAACGATGACGAGTTCCGTGGACGCCTTCACGAGACCAGCAAGTCGGTGGGCGAACTTGCCTGGCCCATGCCGCTCCTTCCGGCCTTCGAGAAGGAAATGACGGACTCCAAGATCGCCGACACCCGAAACTTGGGATCCGGCCGCTGGGGCGGCGCCAACACGGCCGCTGCCTTCCTCAAGCAGTTCGTTCCCAATCGCGGTGAAGGCGAAGATGCGGAACAAATCACCTGGGCTCACATGGACATTGCGGGAACGTATTGGGGGGCCAAGACCAACAAAATGGTCGGCCACGGTGCCACCGGCATCCACGTTCGCACCATGGTTGAATTCATCACCAAAAAGTGATTTACGGCAACACGCTCCACGTTCTTGAACGAAGAACGGGACGAAACCATCGCTCCAGCGTGCCGAGAGGCTGCTTCGATCGTTAGGAGAAGTGTGCTGTTTTGATTAGATTTATATGGGGTCGCTCGTTCGCCACTATACAACCGATGGTAAAGTAGTGGTGGCATCATGACGGACGATTCCTGGGAAGACGAGTTCCTCAACAAGTTGGAAGAGATGCTGAAGGGCATGGGCATGCCCATTTCTCGAAAGCAACTCAAAGGGTTCCTCACTCAATTCAAGGACCAATTCGATGCGATGGGCATCAACCCTGAGAAGATTGCCAAGGGCGAGGTCAACTTCAACTTCGACATTTCGGAACTGTCCAAAATGTTCTCGGCGGGATCGTCCATTGAAGACCTGCTCAAGAACCTGGGGATGGACGTGCGCGTGGACGTTGCCCCCGTGGAAATGGACCCCTCCGCACTGGAAACGGACGACGAAGATTCGTTGACCCTCCCCGCGGAGGACGTCTATCTGGACGGATGGAACATGTCCGTGACGCTCGACTTCGCCCTCAAAGGCGACATCGAGACCAACCAGCTCGAAATTGAACTCATCAAAAACGGGTCGCAAATTGAAATCATGCGCAGGACCCAACCCAAACCCTTGGCGTTGGTTGAACTGCCCCATCCGTGCGACGACGTGGTGGATTGGACCCTCAACAACGGCATTCTCGACATCACCCTGAAATTGACGCCTCAAGGGAAGGCGTTGGAATCGGAGGATGACGATGACGTCCCTGCTACCGGGGACGTGAGCATCGACCTCGGTGACGATGACGATGACGAAGACGACGGTGGCATCCCCATCTTTTGAAAGGAAGTGAACAAACATGAGCAAAGTGATTGGAATTGACCTCGGAACAACGAACAGCTGCGTGGCGACCATCGAAAACGGCGAACCCGTCGTGATCCCGAACGCCGAAGGCGCACGAACGACCCCCTCGGTCGTGGCGTTTGCAAAGGACGGTGGCGAGCGCCTCATCGGCGTCACCGCCAAGCGACAAGCCGTGACCAACGCCGACCGAACCATGATTTCGGTCAAGCGACACATGGGCACGACGTGGACCACGAACGTTGACGATAACTCGTACACGCCGCAAGAAATATCCGCGTTCATCCTCCAGAAATTGAAGGCCGATGCGGAAGCCTACCTTGGTCACGAAGTGAAACAAGCCGTCATCACCTGCCCGGCGTACTTCACCGACGCCCAGCGAAAGGCCACCAAAGACGCCGGTCGCATCGCCGGGCTTGAGGTGCTGCGCATCATCAACGAACCCACCGCTGCGGCGCTGGCCTACGGGGTTGACAAAACCCAAGACCAGACCATCTTGGTCTACGACTTGGGTGGCGGTACGTTCGATGTTTCGGTGCTCGAGATCTATGAAGTCGACGGTCAACCTCAAATCGAAGTCAAGGCGACCGCAGGGAACAACAAACTCGGCGGTGACGACTTTGACGACAAGGTCATCGACTGGATGACGACCGAGTTCAAGAAAGACACCGGCATTGACCTCTCCAAGGACAAGCAAGCCATGTCTCGTCTGAAAGAAGCCGCCGAGAAGGCCAAGATTGAACTCTCCGGTACTCAGCAGACCCAAATCAACCTCCCGTTCATCTCCATGGCCGACGGTCAACCCGTTCACATGGACCTCTCTCTGTCCCGGGCCAAGTTTGAGGATTTGATTGCCAAACTCATCGAGAAGACGATGGTGCCTACTCGCCAAGCCATGAAGGACGCCGGCCTCAAGAAGGGTGACGTGGACAAGGTCATCCTTGTGGGTGGTTCAACCCGTGTACCCGCCGTTCAGGACGCCATCGAGAAGGAAGCCGGCAAACCCCCCTACAAGGGCATCAACCCGGACGAAGCCGTCGCTATGGGAGCGGCGCTCCAAGCCGGCATCATCGCCGGTGACGAAGGCGTGTCCGACATCTTGCTGCTCGACGTCACGCCGCTCACCCTGGGCATCGAAACCCTCGGCGGCGTGATGACGACGATGATCGAGCGAAACACCACCATCCCATCCCGACGCTCTGAAATCTACTCCACCGCATCGGACAACCAACCGGCCGTTGAGATTCACGTCTTGCAGGGCGAGCGTGAGTTCGCCAAGGACAACGTGACCCTCGGTCAGTTCCAGCTCGTCGGCATCCCACCCGCTCCTCGCGGCGTGCCGCAAATCGAAGTCACCTTCGACATCGACGCCAACGGCATCGTCAACGTTAGCGCCAAAGACATGGGGACCGGCAAAGAGCAGTCCATCAAGATCGAATCCGCCACCTCGCTGAGCGAGGACGAAATCCAAGCCAAAATCGCTGAGGCCGAGAAGTTCGCTGAGGAAGACCAACTCCGCAAGGCCAAGGTCGAGTTGCGCAACATGGCCGACCAGGTGGTTTACCAGACCCGACGCACTCTTGATGAATCGGCGGACAAGCTTGACGATGCTGACATGGACCCCGTGAAGGCGCACCTCGATGAACTCGAGAAGATGGTGCAGGACGACGACGGCAAACCCGTTGACATCGACGCCATGGACGATGCGGCCATTCAAGCGAAGGTCAAGGAGATCGAAGAAGCCATGCACGCCGTCTCCACCAAACTCTACGAAGCAGCAGCAGCCGAGATGGCTCAGCAGGAGAGCGGCGAAGACGGTGCCATCAACGTGGATGACGGCGTCGTCGATGCTGACTTCGAAGTCGTTGAAGACGAGGACTGAGGCAACCACTCACCGGCCCCGGGCGTTTGCCTTATGGCTGGGTGGCAGGTGGCGCAACCATGAGCGAAGTCCCCATTCTCAAGGAGACGACACGCTCAACCGGTCGCGAGGCGCTTCGCAACAACATCACGGCGGCCATGGCCTTAGCGGGCGCTGTGCGAACCACCCTCGGTCCGTTGGGCCAGGACAAGCTGCTCATCGATGACGAGGGTCGAACCCTGGTCACCAACGACGGCGTCACGGTTCTGGAATCGGCCAAGGTTGAGCATCCGGTGGCCAAAATGCTCATCAACGCCTCCACGACTCAAGACCGCATCGCCCGCGACGGCACCACGAGTGCCGTCCTGCTTTCGGCCGAGTTGTTGCAAAACGCCTGGGAATTGGTGCTTCAGGGCGTCCATCCATCCGCCATTGCTCGCGGGTATCGCTTGGCAGAAGACGCTTGCAGGGCGCATTTTGACCAACTCGTTATCGACGCCACGCCCGAGCGGCAGCGGCACGCGGCCAGGACCTCACTCGCCGGAAAAATCCACGAAACCATGCAACACCACTTGGCCGAATTGGCCCTAGAAGCCGCCCAAGCGATTCAGGAAGAACGCCCCAGCGGTGTGGTCGTTGACCCGACACGGGTCAAGATCCTGACACAAACGGGCGGTTCCATGACGGACTCCCGTTTGGTGACGGGCTTGGTGTTGGCCAAAAAGCGTGTCATCGACAGCATGCCCAAGCATCTCAAATCCGGAAAAATCGCCTTGGTTGACGGCGGTCTTGAGCGCCGAGAATTGATGAGCAGCGTCAAATTGAACGTCACCAACACCGGTGTGTTGGAACAATTCCGCCAGCAAGAGAAAGCGATGCTGCTCGAACAAGTGGACCATCTGGTCTCGTTGGGCGTGACCTTGCTGGCGTGCAAGGAAGGCATCGACGATGACCTGCACGGGGCGCTCAGCGACGCCGGCATCCAAGCCTACCGAAGGGTGGCACGTGCCGACCTCGACTTGCTGGCACGGGGGACCAACGCCACCCTGAACCACGACATCGGCGGCCTGACCAAGCGCGATCTCGGGGTGTTCATCAGCAGTCGAAACGAACGATGGAACGGCGTGATGCACTGGATCGTCGAGACCGAAGAAGGCGGTGCAACGTTCATCGCCAAAGGCTCAACCAATGAAACGGTCGGCGAAGTGGTACGGTGTTTTGCCGACGCCTTGGGCGTTGCCTGCCAACTCCTGGAGGAACCCTCGCTGCTACCCGGCGGGGGTGCTACTCAAATTGCCCTGGCGCGGCATCTTCGGCGATTTGCCGAGGGCTTCGCCGGGCGAGAACAATTGGCCATCGAGGCCTTTGCCGATGCGTTGGAAGTCATTCCTCGCGTGCTGGCCCAGAACGCCGGATTGGACCCCCTGGATTCCCTGCTTCAAACGGTCGCCCAGCAAAGCACCGCCGAAGACGGGCAAGGCCACTTCATCGGGATGAACATCGTTGAGAAAGGACCCGCCAACATGGTGGAGAAAGGCATTGTTGAGCCGCTTCGCATCACGCGACAAGTCCTTGCCGGAGCCACCGAAGCGGCCCTCTCGGTGCTGCGGATTGACGACGTGCTCTGGGCCAAGCAAGACCCGACCGTTCCCGACATGCCCGAGAGCGATGACGAGAGCTGAGGAGAGGGGACCCTCTGATTCAATTCCATTTGAAAAATCATTGAGCCCAATTGTCCATGCCTTTTTTCACAACTAGAGTTCGAGCGATGAGATCTTGGTTTGTTTGCTTATGGTCCGTCCATAGTTGTGCTAAATATCCGAATCCAACGGTAAGAAGTATCAAAAAAATCAAACCATGTCGTTTGAGTGCCTGCTTCCTTGAAATTCTGTTTCCATCGTAGTCCGTAATAATCAACCCGAAGATGCGTTTTCCTGGTGTTGCTTGCCATGATGAGGCGTTAAACAGAACAGGGTAAAATAGGCCAACCATGAGGAAAACCGCACCGAAAGAAATCCCAACGAGACCCCCGAGTATACTTAGGATACTTATCAGCGATACATCGATCAAAAGAGCAGAGGTTCGTTGTACAAATCCTGCAAACCGTTCTCTTTCTTCACGAGACCCCCCCACTCCCTTGTATACCATTTTATTTGGATATCCGAATTCATTGGCACCAAATTGGGTTCTTATCTTTCGTTCATGTGCTCGATTGTTTATTTCGTCCCAATCGATTTCAATACTTCCTTCTGAATATGAAACGATGCAATGTTGTACGAAACCGGAAAAATTAGGCATGGCTTTTGTGATGTCATTGAGTGTTTCGTCAATGGAAATTGTTTTCCTTTCTTTGGCCCCACTATCACCGTTACCCATCTTTGATTGATTGTTGATTTGCTCCCAATCAATTTCGATCTTTCCTTCTGAAAAATCGACGATGCAATGCTGTACGAAACCAGAAAAATTCGACATTTCTTTGGCGATATCATTTATGCTTGAATCAACAGAAATCGTCTTGTTTACCTTTTGGCTCATGATTTGCCATTGGGGAGTGATAATTAAGCATGGTTGCGTATGTATGGACGTAAGTATTGCAAATTTCATGTTGTCAAATCAACCGTTGATTCAATTGGTATTCTAACGAATCATAGGGTCAATGCACAAACCCACTGATTCGTTTTGTCCTCATCAGAGGGCTCGCAGTGGGCTTTGTCATAGCCTACCGTATGATGCGGACCAGAACGATCGTTCAGGCATCGAAATCCAGAACCACTTTCCCACAATCACCCGACATGGCCAACTGAACGGCGGACTCGAAGTCGGAAACGGGAAGACGATGGGTCAGAACCTTGTCCACGTCGATGAGCCCTCGCTCCAACAGGTCGTGCATCGTGTCCCACGTTGACCACATCTTGCGTCCGTTGATGCCTTTGAGGTGGAGATAGCGAAACACCACCTCGTTCATCGGCACGCTTGGCATGGATTGGCCGTAGACCGAGAGGACGTTGACGTAACCGCCCATGCGGGTGGAGTAAATCGTGTTGGCCAGGGCCGCTGCCGAGCCGGAGAACTCGCAGCTGTTGTCCACCCCGCGCCCTCCCGTGGCTTCAAGGATGGCCGCAACGACATCGTCGCCTTTCCCGAGCACCAAATCCGCTCCAAGTTCAGCGGCCAACGCCATCCTGTACCGGTTGTCCCAATCCACGGCGATGACTTTGGTCGCGCCCATGGCCTTCGCCGCGTTGACGGCGAACAGCCCGATGGGCCCCAACCCGTGAACGGCCACGGTGGCGCCCTCCACGGGTCCACCCGTCAAGGTGTGAATGGCGTTGCCAAGCGGGTCTTGAATCGAAGCGTGTCCGGGGTCCAATCCTTCGGGGACGTGACGCGCGTTGACGGCGGGAACGACGAAGTAGGGGGCGAAGGCGCCGTGACCGTGCACTCCGAAGATGGAGCCGTTCTCGCAGATGTGAGCGTTCCCTTCGTCGCAGCGGGGGCAGGCCCAGCACGCAAGGTGACACTCAACGGCGATGTGGTCACCGATTTGGTGAGATTCAACGCCCTCGCCAAGGCCAACGACGAGCCCGCTGGTTTCGTGACCCGTGATGGTGCCCAAGGGAACGTTGTCACGGCTCCACTCGTCCCATTTCCAGATGTGGATGTCCGTACCGCAAATGGACGTGGATTGGGCTTTCACCAACACTTCGCCCGGCCCGGGGGAAGGAACAGGATGTTCTTCAAGGGAGAAACCCCCTTCCTCGTCCCGAGTTTTGGTCCATGCAGCCATGGTTGCTGGAACGGATTGCATGGGGGCCCTCGGTTCGCTTTTGCATCGGACACCTTTTCATCCTTCGCTCACCATGTCCTCTCCTAAGGTGACGGGAACGTCCGGCGATTCTGGTTCGGTATGTTGATTAGGGAGGCGCGACGGCCTCAAAGCCCGTTGATGGTACAATGAAGTACGTCGTGGTCAGCGGGGGCGTTTTGTCAGGTCTTGGAAAAGGCGTGACCGCAAGCAGCATCGGCGTCCTGCTCAAGAGCGCTGGCCTGCGCGTGACCTCCATCAAAATCGACCCCTACCTCAACAGCGATGCGGGTACCATGTCACCGTTTGAACACGGCGAGGTCTTCGTGCTCGACGACGGGGGCGAGGTTGACCTGGACTTGGGCAACTACGAGCGATTTCTCGACATCAACCTCTCCAAGGACAACAACCTCACCACGGGCAAAATCTACGCGAAGGTCATCGAGGCCGAACGCCGCGGCGATTACTTGGGCAAGACGGTCCAAGTCATCCCTCACATCACGGATGCGGTGCAAGATTGGATCGAAGACGTGGCCTCTCGGCCCGCCGATGGCAGCGGTGAAACGCCCGACGCCTGCATCATTGAGTTGGGCGGCACCGTCGGCGACATCGAATCGGCACCGTACGTCGAAGCACTGCGTCAATTCCAGTTCCGGGTTGGCCGTGAAAACGTCACGTTCGTCCATGTCTCCCTCGTCCCCGTGATGGGCCCGGTGGGCGAACAGAAGACCAAACCCACGCAGCACACCGTCAAGGAGTTGCGCGGGCTGGGCATCTCACCTGACATCCTCGTCTGCCGTTCCTCGGCGCCGCTGAACGATGAAACACGTGAGAAACTGGCGGCTTTCTGCCACGTCAAACCCCAAGCCGTGATGTCCACCCACGACGTGCCCAACATCTACCACGTGCCGTTGATGCTTCAGCAACAGGGCTTGTGCGACATCTTGGGCGTTGATTGCAAGGCCACCCCCCTGCTGGAAAAATGGACCACCATGGCCCACCATTTGGACACCTTGACCGAAGAAGTTCACATCGCCATGGTGGGCAAATACACCGACCTTTCCGATGCCTACCTCTCGGTCATCAAGAGCCTGCAACACGCCGCCATGGCGGTCGACCGAAAACTCGTCATCGATTGGATTGAAGCCAGTCATTTGGAACCGGATTGGGACGTCGACGAGCGGGAGATTGCGTGGTCCTCGTTGCGCGCCGCCAACGGTGTGTTGGTGCCCGGAGGGTTTGGTGACCGGGGCATTGAAGGGAAGATCCTGGCCGCTCACTACGCCCGAACCGAGGCGGTACCCTACCTCGGCATCTGCCTCGGATTGCAAATTGCCACGATTGAATTCTGCCGAAACGTCCTCGGTCTTGTTGGGGCCAATTCCACCGAATTTGAGGACAACCCCGAACACGCTGCGGTGGTGTTCATGCCTGAAATCTCCAAAACCCACCTTGGTGGAACGATGCGATTGGGCAGCCGACCGACGCTCTGGCAATCGGACGGCTCCAAAATCCGCGCCCTCTACGGCCCCGGTGAAGCGGTCGATGAACGCCATCGCCATCGCTATGAGGTCAACCCCGACCTCATCGAACGCATCGAAGCCGAAGGGCTGGTCTTCGTTGGCAAGGACGAATCGGGTCAACGCTGCGAGATTTTCGAACTCAACAATCATCCGTATTACGTCGGCGTGCAGTTCCACCCCGAATTCAAATCGCGTCCGGGCCGTCCAAGCCCACCGTTCCTCGGCTTGCTCCAAGCGGCGTCAAAACGCTGAGGTCCGAACACTTGAGGCCCGTTCGCTGGCCGATCAGTCCACGATGGCGTGACCCACGAGCAACAACACGACAGCGGCGATGCTCATCGCCCGTTGCATGTGCAACAAGCGGGCCCCCTTCCTGAACTCACGGGGCGGCCATTTCCATTGAAGCAGATAGCCGCTGAAGACGAGCACCCACATGAAGACCATGGCCAACCAGAGCGTCCAGTGCCATTCGAGGACATAACCGTGGGCGGTACCGACCACCGCTGCGGCCAAGCCAACCCAATTGTGCGCCTTCATGTAGCGGCGATTGAACACCCCGAGGGATTTCTTGAAGGCCCGAGGCTCTTTGTCAAACAGTTCAGGACCCTTGGCCCGCAGCCACTTGAACAACGGGCGCCAAACGACAATGGAAAGGGTGCCAATCAACAGGATTTGGGCCACTTCACCGGTGGCTTCACCCTCCAAACCGAGCAGCGTCGCTTCGTTCTCGTCATCGTCATCGTCGTCATCGCCGTCGGCTGTGGCCAACGGGGAGACCAGCAGGCAGCCCAAGATGAGCAAAACAAGCCATTGAAGGAAAGCGTTCCGCATGAAAGTTCGTTCGCCACGTCGTCTTTAACGGTCTTGGAAGAAAGCCCCGCCGGCCCGTTTTCAGGCCCCCTCACTGAGCCATCCGCTAACGAGCCCTGGCAGAAGTTCGCCTGCTTTGCCCAGATGCACCTCGTCAAAGGCGTCCAAGTTTTGCGGGGCATCCGCGTTGACCAGCACGGTGCGAGCACCGCATTTCCTGGCGAGAAGAACCAAGCCAGCTGCGGGGTAGACGTGGCCTGAGCTGCCCACGACGATGAACACATCGCAGTCCTCCACGGCCTCATAAATGCGTTCCAGTTGCATCGGCATTTCTCCAAACCAAACGATGTCCGGGCGAAGGCGTTGGGGCTCCATGCAGCACGAACAGGTGAGGAACTCATCGCCCATATCCGAAGCCTCCATGCGATGTTCGGACCGTCCGCTTCCTTCGCAACGCAGCGTTTCCAACCGCCCGTGCATGTGCACCACGTCCTCACTCCCTCCTCGTTCGTGGAGGTCGTCGACGTTCTGCGTCACCAACACAAAGTCCTCGACGCCTTGTTGAAGTTCAGCCAAGGCCAGGTGAGCCGGATTGGGCGCCACCTCGTGGAGTTGGCGACGACGCCCCTGGTAAAATCGCCAAACCAAACCGGGATCGGCGGCCCAGCCTTGCGGGGTGGCGACGTCTTCCACCCGATGGTTTTCCCACAGCCCATCGTTGTCTCGAAACGTTCGAATCCCCGATTCTGCTGAAATGCCTGCTCCGGTTAACACCACCACTCGTTGTTGTTTCATGGAAGTGGCCCCGTGGTGACGGTATTTGAACAAACAAGAAGCACCCATGTTGGCTTTTTTTCACAAAATCGGCCCCGTCTTGGGCGTTGATGCCTCAAACATCGGCCACGCGAAGGAGGCGCGTCGTGCGAAAGCCTTGCAGGATTTTGATGAAGCGCTTTGCTTGAAATTCAGCGTCCAAGGCTTCCTCCCCGGTGTCAATGCGAACGGCGTCCAAGCCGATGAGTTTCGAAGGCGTCGCCACGCCGAGGATGTTGCTGTGGCCGATGCTGCGCAACACCGAGGGCGAAAGTTGGAGGTTGCCTCGGCCGATGAGGAAGCCCTGGCCGCCCATCGGGGAGAGCAAGAGAACCAGCGGTCGTTGTTCACCGTTCCCGTCCACATGGCCGGCGATGATGTCGAGCAACCCCGCCTCGTTGAGGTCGCTGTGAACCATGGAGCCGTGCTGAACGTCGATGCCAAGCAAGGTCAATTCCAAGCCCAGGTGTTCGCCCATGCGGCGAAGGGTCCCGCCGCTGCCCCAAACGACCATCAAATCGGGCTCATCCTCCAACAAGGTGGAAACATGGTGCGCCAACGCCTCAATGGTGTCCTCTTCGCTGACCCGTTCAACCTGTTCCTTGGCTCCTTGCATGAAGCGAGGGGACGAGGGGGTCCAGGCTTCGCCGTACATGCGGACCTTCCATACGCCTTCTTGGTAGACGTCTTCGTCCAAATCCATCACTTCGGTGATGGCCGTCCTCAAATCGCCCAAAGCGAAGGACAAGGCCACCTCAGCGGCCGCCTTTGGTGTGGTTGCAAAGCAACCCGAATGCATTTTCACCCCACCCGGCACCCCGATGAGGGCCATGTTTCGAGCGTCCGGACCGAGTGCGTTGAGCGTGTTGACGATGTCTCGTGTGGTTCCGTCGCCGCCCGCATAAAGGATGGCCTCAACGTTGGCTTCCACCAAGTCCCTGACCAGTTGAGCCGTGTCCTCGGGATGCGTTTCATCCGGCGTGGTACCGAGCCAATGCGTGGCCAACGGGGAGGGGTCGCCATCCACCCACGCCCCGCCCATCCGTCCGGACCAGCCCACCAAGGTGAGGGCAACGTTGGAGCGATTGAGCGAGGAGGCCGTGAGGGAGGCCAGATGTTGCAAGCACCGGTTCATCCTTGGGCCGGCCCGATCTTCGGCTCCGGCGGCTCGAGCCTCTGCAGCCCGTCCGTCACTCCCCTTGAAACCCAACTTGCCACCCAACCCCGCGTCGGGGTTCACCAGCAAGCCGATGCGCATGGTTCGTCCTCGAGTCACTTGTTCAAAAAGGCGTGCGCGTGAAAACCGCTTCTTGAGCGTGCAAACCACCCGAGCCTTCTTGAAGAGAACGGCCCATTCATGCCCATGAAAGGGCCGCCCTCCGATACGCCAAACCTTGACGACGTTCTCGCTCGGGACTTTGCCGAACTGAAGGTGGGCGAGGCCAACCTCGATGTCGAAGCCGAATCGGGTCAACCAACAGAACAGGACGTAGCCCCCGACCCAACGACAGCCCCCCTCGTCTACAACCAACGCATTGACGCCGTTGAAGACCGTGAGTCGTTTGGCGTCCGTGCTCCCACCAGCACCAAGGAACAACCACCGGAAGCCGACGACGCCCCCCCGGCTCCTCCAGCGGTGCTCAAAACACCGACCAGCACCTTGGGCGACGACTTTGACGTTGACTGGTAGATGCGGTGCTTGGCGAGATTCGGAGCGCGGGATTGATAGCGAGGGTTCAACCCCATGGGGGTTGACGGGATTGGTTGCCAATGTCCATGATTCACATCACGTTGCCGGATGGAACGGTGAACGAGTACGCCGCAGGCATCACGTGCGCCGAGGTCATCACCGATGCTCTGGGCAAGAAACACGGATGCGTCGCCGCTAAAGTCGACGGAGCGGAGTGCGATTTGTCCCGGGTGCTCAACGAGAACTGTTCGGTGGAAGGCATCGTGGCGGAATCCGATGACGGCCTCCACATCTTGCGCCATTCCGCCGCCCACCTCTTGGCCCAAGCGGTCATGGACCTCTACCCCGGAGCGTTGCCCACCATCGGGCCCGCCATTGACCGAGGGTTCTACTACGACTTTGCAATGGAACCCATCGCCGAATCGGACCTCAAAGCCATTGAGAAAAAAATGCAGGAAATCGCTCGCCGAAACCTGACCGTTGAACGCGTGGAATTGGACCAAGACAGCCTTCGAGACCACTTTGAACACAACCCCTACAAGTTGGAGATCATCGACGACAAACTTGAGGCGGGGGACGGTTCAACGATTTACAAACAAGGAGAATGGTACGATTTGTGCCTCGGGCCACACGTCCCTAGCACGGCGAAATTGATGTTTGTCAAACTCACCTCGGTGTCGTCCGCTTACTGGCGAGGGGACCAGAGCCGAGAACAATTGGTCCGCATTTACGGCTTGGTTGAACCCACCAAAGAGGCGTTGAACGAAACGCTCCACCGCATGGAAGAAGCCAAGAAGCGAGACCATCGAAAGTTGGGCAAAGACCTCCAATTGTTCCACATTGACGAGGACGTCGGTCAAGGCCTCATTCTGTGGACTCCCCGTGGGGCCGTGGTACGGCAAGAACTTCAGGACTTCATTTCCTTCCATTTGCGACGTCAAGGCTATTCCCAGGTGTTCACGCCGCACATCGGGAAACTGGACCTCTACCGAACCTCCGGCCATTTCCCGTACTACCAGGAATCGCAGTACCCACCTTTGGTGGAGCGGGACTTGATGGCGAAATTGGCCGATGATGGCTGCACCTGCGGCGAATTGGCGAACATGATGAGCACCGGAGAAATTGACGGCTACATGCTCAAGCCGATGAATTGCCCGCATCACGTGAAAATTTACGCCAGCCAAGCACGGTCCTATCGAAACCTTCCGCTTCGATTGGCCGAATTTGGAACCGTTTACCGATGGGAACAATCGGGTGAAATTTCGGGCATGACCCGCGTGCGAGGCTTCACTCAAGACGATGCTCACCTCTTCGTGACCGAAGACCAACTGGCCGAGGAAGTCTTGGGCTGCATTGAATTGGTGCAAATCATCTTTGACAAACTTGGCATGGAGGATTATCGAGTTCGTGTGGGCCTGCGAGACCCCGATTCCACGAAATACGTCGGTGACCCTGCTC
The DNA here is from genome assembly GCA_016779705.1 of Candidatus Poseidonia sp. GTDB lineage: Archaea > Thermoplasmatota > Poseidoniia > Poseidoniales > Poseidoniaceae > Poseidonia. The sequence goes on from JADHNB010000002.1 coordinate 29,891, forward strand.
GCTGGGACAAGGCCGAGGAGGCCTGCAGGGCAGCGGCGGAGTCGTTGGGTGTCGCTTGGTCCGAAGAGCAGGGAGAAGCCGCCTTTTATGGACCCAAAATCGACTTCGTGGTCAAGGACGTCATCGGACGGGAATGGCAATTGGGCACCGTCCAAGTGGATTACAACTTGCCTGAGCGCTTTGATTTGACCTACAAAGGCAGCGATGGCGAACTGCATCGGCCGGTGATGATTCACCGAGCGCCGTTTGGTTCGATGGAACGGTTTTGCGGTGTGCTCATCGAGCACTTCGCTGGTCGCTTCCCCACGTGGCTCACCCCCACGCAATGCCACATCATCACCATCCGTGAAGAGCACAAGGCCTACGCCGCTGAAGTCGCCTTGCTCCTCAAAGAACGAGGCGTGCGGGTGGAAGTGGACGATTCGGACAACAACATCATGAAGAAAATTCGCAACCATCGCAAACTCCAACCCGCCTACATGGTGATTTTGGGTGACGGAGAAGTGGCGTCAAACACCGTGAGTTTGCGGGCTCGAAACGGAGACCAAATCGCCGACCTGTCGCTCACCGAATTCGTCGACCAACTCTTGGAAGAAATCACCACCAAGGTCAGTCAACCTTCGCTCGTCCCTCCTGCTGAATCGTGATCGACCATGAACGACCCCAGCATCATTCAGGGATTTTCCTTGGCCATGTTGGGCCCCCTTATGCTGGCGTTTTTGACGGCATGGTTCTTCTGGACGAACGTCGTCCCCCGGCAGCTGAGAGGGCTTCAAGTCGCCTTTCAAACCGGCGCAAAGACCTACGAGGTCCATCAGGTCACGTCAAGCGTCGAAGATGTTCGCAAACTTCTGGCCCAACGGGGGACCCGTTTCGGCGTCGTCTCGTATTTGATGGCGCTCTCAGGCAGCCTGATTTTGCTCTTTGAATTCTTTAACTATCGAGGAGGCAACGCCACCGGCTACCACGCACCATCGGTGGCCTTCGCCTTGATGTTGATCGTGCTGCCGGCCGTCGTGTCAAGCGGCACCTCGCTGGGAGCGCAAGTCATCCGCCCGCTGGGCGTCAGTCGGGCCACGCTCCAAAACTCAACGCGAACCCGAAACATCGCCTACGTGGCGCTCACCGCGGCGTGGCTCACGCTGGCGCTGGCCATCAACACCGTCCTTGAAGCGCAAGGCATGAGCCAAACGAACCGCTACAGCCTTGTCGCCCTCGTCGCCTTCTCCCCGGCCGTGTTGGCATACGGCCGGATTCTCGGCTCAGCATGGCACGCGCTGAAGCAATCCTCCCAGCAAATCGCCAAAGGCGGCGCCTCGCCTTTCCACAACCACATCCCCAACGCTCGTCAGCAATTTGTGGCTCAAGTTGTTCATCTCAACTTGGTGGCGATGCCCTTTGTCGCCATCAACACCCTCGTCTCGCTCGTGTTCCTCTTGTACGACCCGACGATGTTCACTCACTCCGACCAGGTGCTCAACCTCCCTGAATATCGGCTTCAGTCCACCTACATGGAAGAAGGCGGCCTGCTGGGCTTCGCCTTGATTGAACTGTTTTCGAACATTCCTCAAGCCGGCATTCGTGTTCCCATCGTCACCTCGCTCCTGCTGTTTTTGCTGCTCAACGTGGCGGCCATCGGTTTCCTGTTTGTTTACGAAGTGGCCCGCATCCTGTTCTTGGACGTGCAAGACGTTTCCGGGGTCGGTGGCATCCGTTTGGCCGACAGTCGATTGCTTCGGGCAGAACCCGTCCAACAGGCCACGGTGTTGAATTTCTGTTTCACCGGTTTTGCGGGCCAATCGATGTTGTTGCTGGCATTGGCGATGATCACCTTTTGGGATTCGAGTTTCCTCCCACAAGGCAGCGCTTGCGGGACGTGGGAAGGGAGCGTCTGTGCGGTGCTGGAAAAGGACACGTTGGAACAGCTAACCTGGATGCTCGCCTCCGGCGGCCAAGTGGCGTTCTTGGCCGTTTGGGCCCTCTCATGGCGTCGAGCGGGCCAGCTGGACGAAATCACCTTTGACGCAACGATGGACGAGGACCGGACAAGACTTCGCGGCATGAGCGACATGATTTATCTCAAGCAACGACCCGTCCATGAACTGGTCGCTGCGGACGATTGGACCAAAGCCATCCAGCGTTTTGAAGCGATGTCTCAGGGACGCGAAGCCACCCTTGTCGGTCTTGATATGGTTCGACACACCAAAGCCAACATGCTGTTGCATGCGGCGATGGGCCGTTGGGACGAAGCGGAAGAAATGGCAGTGGATTTGCTGGCACTTCAGGGCGGAAGGGACGCGCAGATTTCGCGATTGGTGTTGTGCGCCGCCAGTTTGGCCCAACGCGATTACCGAGAAGCGGTGCCTCGACTGAACCTGCTGACCAACGACGATGTTGAGGCTGTTCGCCTCAAGTGGGTGGCAGCGCTTCTCGCACCGAAGTACCGTTTGGACGACGAAGCCCGTTCCATGTTGAGCGTGGACCCGATGACCAGGGACAACGCTCGCATGCTGACCCACTACGCCGAGGGTCGTGCGGAATTGCGCAGCCAGCCTCCTCGAACATCGGCCCAACGAGCCATGTTCCTGGCCGACATCGGTCGCCTGCGACTCTGTGGACAAAGCGAGGAAGCCCTGAACCGGCTTGAACGGGTGTTGTCAAACATGGACGGCGAAGAGTGGGTCCAGGGTCGTCTGGTGCAGGCCCTGCTCAACCTTGACGGTGGCCGCCGATTGACCGCCATATCGAGCGTGGAAGCGTTGGCAAAGCGTCATCCTCGTGACCCGAACGTCCGAACCTTGGTGCACCACTTTGCTCGGCTCGGCGAAACCGGCCTTCCCTCCTCAGAACCGACCAAAATTGAATGGGTTTGCGACCAGGAAATGGATTGGCGACATCGGTGGAAACACCACAACGTCAAAATTCCTCCATCGCTCGAAAGCGAGGAACTCAAACTCCATGCGTGGCAAGCCAACGCTTGGGTTGGTTTGGCGAGCGAGGGAGGGTTGTCCAGCAAAACGAACAAACATCATCATCGCCGTTTGCCCTCTGCTCTTCCAACGGGCCTGTACACCCATTTCTCAGGCATCGTCGTGACCGTGGGGGGCATGGCCATTGACTTGGGTCTCCCGCCAAGTTACCATCACGAGGCGGCCAAGAAAGCAGGCCTTATCGACGTCTGATCAGATGCGACGACGCAGACGTTCCATCGCAGCATCGGCTTGCGCCAACCCTTGCAACGTGGCTTCGATGTTGCTCACGCCCAACATCGCTTCGGCTTCAGCAATCGCCTGTTCACAGGCCCGCCGGTCGTCGTCCTGCACGTTAATGCCAGCGGCCTCGCATTGATTTCTCAACACCCGCCACTGGTCCATCACAAAGTCGTAGAGTTCCAACGCATCGTCACTGGCCTTCCCTTCGCGGTCAAGCGCTGCCGTCATGCGTTCAAGCAACATCCCCGCATGGCTCCATGAGCGAGCGTCGGCGGCTTTGATGATGTCCTCGAGGGAATCGGCCCAGGTTGCTTCATCGCTTCGCCCTTCGAACCGCTTCACCAATTGCTTCTTCTGTTTCAAGGCACGAAGGACATCGTCCATGGCCGCACGCTCACGTTCAATGGTACGCACCACGCCATCGGCAAGACCAATCGCTTGACTGGCGTTGCCGGCTTCCAAGGCCGCTTCTGCCTGAATCAAGCGTTCTTCAAACGGCGGCCGGTCGAGACCGTCGGCTTGCTTGAGTTGACGAGCCGCTTCGGTAATCGCCGTTTTGGCACGCTCTGAGGCCCCTTCACCCGCTTCCAGTTGGGCAGGAATCACCATCGCAAATTCATAAGCGTCCTTGGGTTGCTCTTGACGAAGTTTGTCCTTGGCTTGTTCAAGGAGGTCACGCAACGACGCCACGCCGTCTCCCTTCTTTCCATCAAGTGCCCGGGTGGCTTCAGCGATGCAGTCCTCTGCGCGCTTCCACCAGGTGAGGATCTCGTTCGCTCGTTTCTTGGCTTGCCTGAACAACAACTCGCCCTCGCGCAGCGAGCCGAGATTCACCTCCCGCTCGCCCATGTCGTAGGCTTTGCGCGGCCGTCGAGCGGTCGGGGCGACGGCCTCGGCCTGTTCGACCGACGCCAGCGCATCAGCTCGAATGATTTCCACATCATCGGCAAGGGAAAGCGCACGGTCCATGTCTTCCTCGCTTTCGTCCAGCAACCGCATGCCGTAGGCGGGGTCAAGGTGACCTTCTTCTTTGGCCGTGGTCAACAGGCTGGATGCTTGAGCAACGGCGGCGCCTTGAGCTTTCAATTCCAACAAGCGATTCTCGAGAGCGTCCAAGCGCCTTCGGAACGCTCGTCGTTCGACTTTTTGGTCGTCACCCACGGTCCATGAGTACACGGTATCGGCCACGGCCAAGCCACATAGGCCAAGGGCTGCGGCGCCTGAGGGCGAGGTCAACGAGTCGCTTTGAGTGAAGGTCAGGACCACGGCGGACGCCGTACCAATGCCGGTGAGAACGGCTCGATACCGCAACACGCCGAAGTGCCCTCGCATGGTCCGCATCGCCACGTTTCGGCAAACCGCTCCAGAGATCAAAATCAGAGCACTTCCCCCCATGGCTGCATTGAACCGCTCGGGTAGACCCAATGCCCCCAAGACCAACAAAACCGGCCAAGCGACGGCTGTGGCCGAACCGAGCCGAGTTCGAGCGGAGGCGTCGTCAAGGGCGAGGTCTTGAACGAAGATGCCCCACATGACGAGGACCAAAGGCGCTCCAAGTTGAGAGAGCACCACACCATCGCCTGAAACCAAGGCCTTCAGACTCGGCCAAGCAAGCCAAACGGCACATCCGAGAAGCGTGAGGGCCGTGAACAAGGTGAGGTTTTCAACGCGTTTGACCCGAAGCGTGCGCTCGGCATCAATGGCCGAATCGGCGTCGGCCCAGGTGACCATACCCCGCTCACATCGGGGGTCCGTGATAATCACTCCGCTGAACAACTCCGCCATGGACCAACAACGGATTGAGCGGCAAGGTTCATGGGTGGCTTTCGAATCTCATCAAGTTAGAGGGAACCGTATGCCGGGCTTGATCACGATGGATGACTTGACCAACGATGAAATTCTCAGCATCTTGGACGATGCCGAGCGGCTGCTCCCGGTGGCGCAGGGCCACGTTTACCTCCCCCTGCTCCAGGGCAAAATACTGGGCAACCTCTTCTTCGAACCCAGCACTCGAACCCGAATGTCGTTTGAAACCGCCATGAAGCGGTTGGGCGGCGAGGTGGTGAATCTGGGCGATGTTAAGACCTCCTCGGTGGTCAAAGGTGAGACCCTGTTCGATACGATTCAGATGGTTGACGGTTACACCGATATCATCGCGATGCGGCACCCGCGCCAAGGTGCAGCTCAATACGCCCAAGATTCGGCCCGCGTCCCCATTCTGAACGGCGGCGACGGCGCTGGCCATCACCCCACCCAAACCATGCTCGACCTCTTCACCATCCGCCAAGCCCACGGACGCTTGGATGGGTTGAAGGTCGTCCTGGCCGGAGATTTGCGATACGGTCGAACGGTGCATTCGCTCAGCCATGCCTTGACGCGATTCGGTTGCGAATTGGTGCTGGCCAGTCCCACCTTGCTGAAAATGCCCGCTGAAATCGTGTCAGACCTCAAGGCCCACGGGGCCAACGTCGTCGAAACCGAGGACTTGTTGAGCTCGTTGGGGGATGCTGATGTCGTGTACATGACGCGCATCCAAAAGGAACGCTTTGCCGACGAAGACGAGTACGCAAAGGTGGCGGGCGCCTACAAGCTTCACGCCTCCAACCTTGACGGGGCGAAGGAAAGCATGATCATCATGCACCCGCTTCCTCGAGTGGACGAAATTCACCCATCGGTCGATGGCACTCGGCACGCCCGTTACTTCGAGCAGGCGTTCAACGGCGTGGTGGCCCGGATGGCCCTGCTGTGTCGATTGCTTAATGTTCCCGTCCCCGCAACCGTTGGAGGTGAGGCTTGATGTCCCAAGAACACAACATGCGCCGGGTGACGGCGATTCGAAACGGTACCGTCATCGACCACATTCCTTCTGGCCACGCGATGCGAGTTCTCGAAATGCTGGGCATCAACCGAAGCAGTTCCGTTCCGGTATCGATGGTGATGAACGTTCCCTCAAAAAAGATGGGGACGAAAGACATCATCAAAGTCGAGGACCGCGAATTGACGCAGGACGAACTCAACCGCTTGGCTCTGGTGGCACCTGACGCTCACGTGGCGATCATTCGAGCCTACAGCGTGGCGGAGAAGTTGACCATTGAGTTGGGCGAGGAAGTGCAAAACGTGGTGCGATGCACCTTCTCAAACTGCATCACCACCAACCTTCGAGAACCGTTGCCTCACCGATTGAAGGTGCTTTCCCGTGAACCGCTCGAACTTCGGTGCCATTACTGCGGTCGCCCACAAGACCTCGAAGAATTGGTTCACAACGTCTTGTGACCGCCCTTGACCCCTAACAGGTCGCGCATGTCGCAGGCCTTGCATTGAGCGCTTGAGCTCGGACTGCCACAACGTGGACAGGGTTGAGGAGGAGCCGGACGGGTTTCGCCGCCGCCCAAATGGACGACTTGGTCCCGCAGGTGCTTGATTTGGTCCGCCATACGCACCAACCCGTGACGGGTACCGGGCACATCGTCTTCCATGCGGGCCACCATCTCCCGATGGCGCCATCGAAGCGCCCCGCGTGCGTTCGGGCACTCCTCATGATGAAGCGGCAACGCTCGATGGAGGGCGTAGAGGTGAACCTCTTGCTCGGGCACCCAACGCAGCGGTACAATGCGTGGCGCAAGACCGTCCACGGGCGTGGTCGTGTGGGGTGCCAGTCGCAACGTCCGTTCAATGTCGGCATTGGCCATGTTCATGAGGACGGTTTGGGCCATGTCGTCCAGATTGTGACCTAAAGCGATCACATCGGCCCCCACTTTGTTGGCGAGGTGATTGATGCCTTGTCGCCTGAAGACACCGCAATAGGAACAGGCCATTCGAGGGGCATCGTTGTCCTTCTCAATCACCATCGGGAGGCGTTGAACCACCTCGTCCATCTCGAGAAACGAAAGTTCGGGATAGGTGACCACGTGGTGGTCAACACCAAGACGCTCGCAAAGGGACGCCGCACAGGTGATGGACGGCGGGCGATAGCCCTCGATGCCTTCGTCCACGGTCCCGGCGACGATCGTGACGTCCGGTCGTTTTCCGAGCAGATCCACCAAGACATCCAGCAAAACGGCCGAATCTTTGCCGCCCGAAACCGCCACGAGAACGGTGGTGTGCGAGCCTTTTTCCAACGGGAGTTGGAGGCGAAGTTCCTTGCTGATTTTCTTTCGAACGGATTTCGCAAGATGCTTGCCACAAAGGATGCGCCCCGAATACGCTTGCTCAACCACGGCGGGTTTGTCGCACGAATCGCATTGAGGGAGGGCGAAAGGAAGTCCTCCTCCTGCGGCGTCCATGGGCCATCCTCGTGGGCGCTCTCGTTTCAAATCAGCGGCGTTCAATGGGCGGCAACCAGGGTCATCCGGAAGATGAATTCCCAATTGAAAAATTAAATTCGCAATTGCTATTTTTTGACATAAAATCGACAAAACGCACACGCCTCATCTGCCGGCCCGCCCCCTCCATCTCTTCAAAAAAAGCGATGCTGCGACGTGGTTGGTGGCAAACGAAAACTGAATTTCCAGTTGGAAAATCGCAAAGGGTCGGCAAACGACCGTCTTGCAGGGTTTGAGCGCAAAACTTCTTGAAGGCTACAGCGGTGTCAAGCGTCTTGAGAAGTCATGTTGCACCGTCTCCTCGCCGAATTTCTTCGTCACGACGACCTCACGCAGGCGGTCGTCATCGATGACATGGGCAGGATGCTTTCCAGTGTCGGTGAACAGGGGACGCTGCCGCCGACCAACGAAGCCATCCATCTCACGAACGCTGCCTTATCGGCCGCACAGCACACCGAATTTGGGACCTTGCACGAACTCTGGATCGAAGGCAAGGACACCACCGTCATCGATGTCCTCACCCCGTACCGAATTCTCATGCTCAAAGGCAAGAACGGCCATCTTGCCCGCTGGCGGCACAGCACCGACCGTATGCGAAAACAATTGGCCACGACCCCCGAATTCTAAGGTGAAGCACCATGTTTGAACTGCCCCAAGGAAAACCCGTCAACGAACCCGTCTCGCTGGTGGAAGGCGAACTGCAAGCCTTTGCCCACGGAGCGATCTCAACCTACATCGGCCGTCGAAAAACCCCGGTTGGCCACCGCTTGGTGCGTGGCGGTCGCATCGTTGGATGGGTGGCCGAGGGGAAAGGCGCCAACGAAATCCTGGGAGGAAGCGAAGCCAGAACCGCCCTTGAGGCGCTTGAAGGCGAACAAAAAGCCCGCCACTTGGCCACGTCCTACACGTTGAACGGGCTGGGAAGTTTAGCCGAAGTGCTGCCCGAGGCGTTTGTTCACCAAGCCGACCGGCAAGGCCTCAAAGCCGCACAAAACACGGTCGAACGCTTGTTGGCACGAGACCTTTCAACGGTCATTCGTGAACTCAGTGCTCACCCAACGGTTCGTGGGGCCATGGCGGTTGATGCGGGCATGCTCATCGACCATGCAGGTGACCTCCCCGGCTTGGGCCAGGAAGAATCTTTGGCGAGTGAAATCCATGAACTCCTTTCCAAAATGCGGCCCGAGACGTTGAGCGAAGAACTCGGCATGAAAGGCCACGGGCATTGGACCCTGCACAGTGGCGATGGTGCGTTGTTGCTGGCGCAAAGCGGAGAGATTTCCGTGGCCGTATGGACCGAGAAAGACGCCAATCACGCCCGGTTGCTCGCAACGGCTTCCGTTGCTCTGGATGGCGAAGCCGTGGCTGCGGGATCTCACGGAACAAAACTTCCCGAGGGGTTCACGCTTCGCGAAGGTCGGGGCGGCCCCGACGCCGTGGTGTCAATGCTCAAAGCGGGTCTTGACGAAGACGTGACGGGGCACATCCAAGCCGGTTCCTCGAGCAAAGCCGTTTCGTTGATCTTGCAGCGGGGCGTTCCCGTCGCCCTTTGGGCTCCTTCGGAGGAGACCATGGAAGATGCGGTGATGGGTTTGACCGAGTCCAAACGGAAAGTCAAGCTTCTTCGATTCCCTGCGGGCACCATCGTGTCCAACAAGTCAGGGACGGTGGATGCCTTCTCGTTGAATGAATTCACCCAACTTCTCGCCACCGTTCGTACGCGCTCAGAAGCACGTCAAGCCTCGCTCAAGGCACTTCTTGACGAATTGTTGGGCTTTGAGGCCGGGATTGAGTCCTTGAAGAAAGCCCGCTCCGGCATGACCTTTGCAGGAGGGAGCATGGAGGTCGCTGAGCCCCTTCCGTTGATGGGTGAACAAGCGGTCAGTGCCGTCGACGCAGGTTTGCGCCGTCGCCTTGAACAAGCCGAACAAACCATTGATGAACTCAACAAGCTCAATGCGGTGCTTGAAACTCAAGTGAAAGCCGTCGAAAAGAAGCGGGAAGCCGCCCAAATCGTTGCGAGAGAGGCGACGGAAACTCGGCAGGAAAACACGGTGGCGTTGGAGGACGCCCATGCAAAACTAAACTCAATGCAAGTGGATTTGGCCCAAGCACGAAGTCAATCCGAAGAAGCCGAAGCTCGTGCCGAACGTCTGCTGCGTCGCGTGAACGAACTGGAGCATCAGGTGAGTGAGCGGGCCGCTGAACTTGCAAAAGCGGTTGGTGATGCGGCCAGCAGCGAAGCTCTCCACGAACTGATTGAATCGTTGGCCTTGAAAGAAGCGGAATTGCAAGCCAACTTGACCGAGGGAGCGCAACGGCTCAACAACATTCGTCAGCAGAGCGAGGACGAAGAGCGACGATTGCGCGTGCTCTCCGAGCAGGTCAACACCACCCGAGAGCGCCACGCTCGCACGCAAGCCGACTTGTTGGCGCTGCAGGAACAAGTTCACCTCAACAACATGGAACTCGATGCGGTTCGTGCAGAAGAAAAGCAGGTTCGCCAACGAACCGACGAAGAACGCACGCGACGAGCGGAAGACGAAGCCCGTCGAGCCAACTTGCAAGCCGAACTTCGGGAATTGATGGACGAACGACGGACGTTGTTGCGAGAACTCGGTGACTTGGGAGCACGACGAGGCCACAGTGAAGCCGAATTGGCGTCGCTGGTTGACAAGGCGTCAGCCTTGGCCGAAGCGCATGAAGAAGCGCTCGCTGACATCCAAGAGGCCGAACGATTGCGGGCCCGACTCGCTGAGGAGCCGCTCGCTCAAGCCCTGCTTGACGACAACAACACCTTCCAAGGGCTAGGCCCGGTGTTGGAACGCTTGGAACACGCCCGAAGCCTCGGCTATTCGGTGACGCTGCTGGACCGAGCGGTCGAGCGGGCGTTGCAGGTGATTCAATCCACCGTTGACCATGTCGCGGCCACACCCCGCCATCTCCTCTCTTCCGAGGTCATGACCCTGTTGGAGCGGCAAGTCCCCCAAACGGCGGGAGCCGTCCGTGGATTGGCGCGGTGGTCGGTGCAACAACGTTTGGAGCACCAACTCGGGGAGACCGTCAACCATGTGGTCTTGGATTTGGAACATCTCCTCGAGGATTTTGACCGGTCCATCACCATGTTGCGGCGAATTCGCAACGTTCTGGAACAGATCGAGCGGCTCGGAGCGCCAAGTCATGAGGTCCAAGCCCTGTTGGCCAATTGCCAGCGACCCGAGGCGCTGCCAAGCCTTGCCCAGGGAACACGACGCCTGATTCAAGTGGCTCTTGACGACATTTATTTGGAAGCCGACCAACGAGATGCGGGCGAAGCCATTGGACTGGAGGAAACCGCCCGAGTGCTTGAAGAGCTCATCACGCAACTCGACGCTTCGGGCTTGACCGACGGCCGACCTCGCGGCATGATGTGGGACTTCCAGCGTGACGGCTACCTTCCCTTTGAGCGGGAATCGGTGCCGACTGAACAGCGAATTCCCGTGAGTGAATCGATGATGGAAGACTTGGAGTCCACGCTCATCAACGCCGAGGTGGTCTCGTCCATCGAGCCGAGCAACACCGCCCGTGTGGATGAAGAGGGGTGGAGTGAGTTGCCACCGCCCAACGACGAAGAAACGGAGGCCTTGGAGGTCAGCGGACGCGTCCTGACCTCAACCTCAGCCGTTGCCTCAATGGAAGATGAGCGAGCCGCCTTGGAAGCCGAATTGGCCCGATTGGACGCCGAACGGCACCATCGCTCGGTGACGGCCACGGTTCCCGCCGCCTCGACGCCTGCCGATGCCGCCCTAGCGTCCTTGGAATCCAAACTTTCCAACCTTGACTTCTAACGGTGAGCAAACATGACGCAGGCCACCCCCCTCATCGGTCGTGAGGAAACGCAAGGCCGGCCCTATCCGTTATGGATTGAACGGGTCTTGTTGGTGTTGGCGGCCGTGACCTTCGTGATGGGCGCCAACGGCGTCGCTGAATCGATTGACCACCCTGTTTTGGGGCCGCTGGCCGCTTATCTGGCGTTCCCGTTGCTTCTCCTCGCCGTCGTGGAACTGCTCGGTCGGATGGTCCAGACGAGGCACGCCTCAAGGTTGTGAGAAATCCTTGCCAGCCGGTTTCGAAGGAAGACGGTTGGTTCGTGCCTGGATGAACCCGATCACCCGTTGCCATGGGATGAAGAATCGCAACACTGCCATCATGCTCAAGAAGAGAAGAGCGGAAATCACGAGACCGTAGGTGAGGGTCAGTTCAATCGATTCCGAAACCTGGCCCGCCCATTGGCTACCGGTGGTGTCCGAAACCACGGTGAGCAGCACTTTGTGGAAACCGAGTGCGACCATCGTGGCGACGCCGGTGAGGCCGAGGAAGAGGAAGGTGTGGCGGAGGTGCGTGTTGAGAACGTTGTCCATTTGACGGACGTATTCGGGGTCTCGCTTACAGGATTCAGGGAGGCGGAAGGCGTACTCGAGGTTTCGAATCACCCCATAACTCGCTTCTTGGAAGACCATGATCAGGACCGCAATGAGGATCAAATTGAATTGCTCTTGAGTGACCAATTTCAAACCGAACAGGCCGATCGTGGGGTTGGAGGTCTGACTCTCAAGCGTGGCGAGGGTGCCGCCGTAGGAGCCGAGCTGGGATTTGATGAGCGGGAAGGTCAAAATGGCGTGAATCCCCAAGAAAAGCAACGTGAAGCCAATGGCCCAAGCGATGGAACGACGGGAAAGTCCCCAAATGCCTCGGGTGCCCATGATGACGGGCAAGAGGTAAATGAACAGAATAAGCAAGGACATGATCATGAGCAACGGCCACTGGAGGGTCTCCAGTTCAGCATCGGTGGGTAGGCGCAAATCAAACGAAAACAACATCCCGGCGAACCACGACAACACCAACCGACCAACGAGGAGCACGATGAGCCCGACGATGAACCCGAGTTTAATGCGCTGCTGAACTTTCGGGGTCTGGAAGGCGATGAACGCCATCATACCACCAAGGCTCAATCCAAGCACGAGGGGGACGAAGAATCGGCCCATGCCGTCCCTTCCCTCGCCGGTCAACCAGTCACCAAGAGGAAGTTGGTCAGAAATCAACAGTTCGATGGTGTCAAACAGAATGGTGTGGTCGATGGAACCCACGACGTAGGTGGACACGACTTCGAGGTACATCGCCACCAACGCTACCGTCGCCAAGATCTGCAGGGCCAAAATTTGCCATTGTTTCCGCAGATTCTTGAGGTGCAGGGTTCGAGGCTTGGCACTGCCTTCGAGGTACACATCGGATTGTAGACCCACTTCACCTGCCATTTCAGTACCCCCTCACCTGCATCAAGGCCTGAGACAAATCCATGTCCGGCATCCAATCAATGACCTGGGCTCCTGAACCTGCCAAGGTGGTGAGCCGGTTCTGTCGTTCCAACTTGAGCACTTCATAGGACATGCGTGGAATCCGGCTCACCAAGCGCTCGAAGTCAACGCTTGAGGGCGAGAGCACGGTGACTTCGTGACCTCGCCCGACGAGGTCACGCACAGCGGCCGGCACGGTCCCGTCGCCTTCGCATGAAGAAATGATGAACACCGGGCTGCCTCGACTAAAGCGGCCGCTCAAAGAGTTGGTAACCGCTTGAAGCGGCATGGCCCCTTTCGGCGTGACGCCCGCAAGGGCACTGAGGATCTTGAAGTACTGCTTGTCTCCCGTATCGGGGGGCAAATAAGCCAATTTCTCGTCGTAAATGGCCAACGCCACGGAATCACGCCGCTTCAGGAAGAAGGCCGCCAGACTGGCAGCGGAAACGGTGCCCATCTCGAGGGGATTTTTCAGCACCGTGCCGATGCGAGCGAGGTCTCGGCTGTCCAAAATGAGGTACAAGTCCGTGACCGCATCACGGCATTTCTCGTTCACCATCAATTCACCGGTTCGTGCGAAGGCCTTCCAGTTGATGTTCTTGAACGGGTCACCGGGTACATACTCCCGCAGGGAGTAAAATTCGGAACCTTGCCCTGGCGTGCGCAACGTGGTGGCACCGGTGTACATTTTGGGAGTCCGGCTTCGCAAGAACGCTTCTTCGATGTCTTTGATTTGCGGGAAAATGACGATGTCGCTGTGATGATCGACGTACATCTCTTCGACGCCCAGATTGAAGGTGTTTCGAGCTCGCAAGGAGACCGGCCCGATGGAATAGTGGCCCCGCAACGGGCAACGCAGCACGTATCGAATGCGGGCGCTTTCACCCGGCTTGAGGTTCAATTGCATTTGGTTGAGCCCGCTTCGCAATTTCATTTCGTGGGGAATGTTGTCGTAGATGTCAAGCATCTGGGTTTTGCGATTGCTCCGGTTCGTTACCAAGAGTTCAACATAGAGGTCGTCCCCTTTGTACAGGTTGTCCGCCGAAAGCGTGCGCTGAACTTCGACATCACCGTGACCTGAAATCCATGAATTGACCACGATGAAGGCGACGAGGGTCAAGCCTAGAATCATCATTTGTTGATTGGAAATCATCATTCCAATGAGCACCAAGGCGATGCCGCCGGTGAAGGTGAAGGCTGCTTTCCGTGTCCACATTGGCCTCACTTCCCTATTGACGACCCCACGCCTTGATGCGTTTCACCAACGCGACGGTCTGTTCGAGCGTGTACTTGTTGCTGGATTCAACGGCAAATTTAGCCAACACGGGGTCGTTGATCATGGCGACCAGTTCGCTGGCTTTCATCGCTTGGAATTCATCATGGTTCAGACCGTTTTGATTGCGGACCTTGGACAAGAACACCTGTCGGATTTTTTCTACCTTGGAGTAGTAGGCGTAGCGATTGGCATCACCAAACCCGTAGTAGATGATGCTGAACACGTGTCGCCAAGGTTCAGGGTCACGCTTCTTGATGAGCACGGCCTCGAAGGTGATGAACAAAATGAGGAAGAGCAACAGCATCGCAAGACCTTCACCGGTGAAATAGACGAGCAGGAAGTAGACGGTGTTGTACGAGTCGGCGGCCAAGGCGCTTTGTGGGTGGCGGGATTCGTCGAAGATGACCATGGCGTTTTGGGCGGGTTGCCCCTCTTCGCCAACCAACTCGCTCATCAGGGATTCAGCGATGTAATCCAACGCCCATTTGCGGTTGTCGTTGCTGGGCATCAAGGTGTCGGTGGGTCCGTACTTCCCTTCATTGAATCCTTCGTAATCGTAAATCGCATTGATGAGGGCCGACCCATCGGCAACAAAGAGGATGCGTCCACCATCGCTGGGGTTGCAACTCGCTCGAGCACACACTTCGATGCTCAAGTTGAATTGGCCCCAGCGGTCAGGGGTTTCAGGCGTTATTTCATTCCCAACCCAAATTTCACCGTCGCCGTTCACGTCCACCGTAGCCTCGTTGCTGGTGATGGCGCGGATGGCGACCTCAGAAAGCGGGCCGCGGACCCCTTGCATGACCTCAAGGCCGGTGATGTTGTTGAGCAGCATTTGATAGGTTCCGTTGTAGTCGATTTGGTTGCCAATGAGGTGCTGCGCACACAAACCGGCGTCCTCTTCGCTGGAAAAGGCCGTCCCTTGGAGTCGGGAACACGGGTGCTCGCCTGGCGAACCAACGTCGGCCCAACGTTCATGTTCGGACAACGTGGTGGGGTCAAGAACGGTACCGTTCATGCCGCAAGGGTTGCTCTGCACGCACATCCAGATGTAATTAAAGTCCAATTCGGCAACGTAGGTGGTATCGAAAACCTGTTCACCCGTGTAGCGAATGCCGAAGGCCTCAGCGATGGTGCTGGCGTAGCCGTAGTCTTCGAAGACCATGGCGGTGCCGCCGGCCTCAACAAACTCGACGATGGCGTTGATCTCGGAGGGCGAATACCCGTTGCCCGATGCGATGGTGATGAAGCCGTCGTCGTCAAATTGGGGTAGGGTGAGCGTGTCGCGCTCGACGCCAGCGAGGACATAGGTCGTGTTTCGGGGGTCCTCGATGTCGGCCAGCAGCAGTGGGCTGCTGACCAATGAGCGGGTTTCAATCCCCATGTCCTTGATGTCTTCGCGGAAGGCCGACATGTCGTTCCAATCGTCATCGTACGCCGAGAGTTGATTGGTAGCGCTCAGGTTGATGAAGTTGAGCAAGATGGTCATCAACAAGACCAGCATGACCCCCCAGAACGAAGCTTGCAGCGCAAGCCTTCGAACATTGAGATTCGCAGGGAGGCCGAGCATTGGAATCACTGGGAAGAGCGTTCCCACAA
This sequence comes from Candidatus Poseidonia sp., assembly GCA_016779705.1. Lineage (GTDB taxonomy): Archaea > Thermoplasmatota > Poseidoniia > Poseidoniales > Poseidoniaceae > Poseidonia. The sequence continues at coordinate 45,633 of JADHNB010000002.1, forward strand.
AAACCACGGCTCCCGCTGACTTTAGAAGGTTGTCCACACCGGTGGCGAAAATGCTCATCCGAAGACGAACGCAGTTCACTGATTCAAGTGGATTTTCGCAGCGATTCTGGCCACCGCGGAAGCGGGGATGGTGACCGTGGTTGAATCGTGCTCAAACGGCAGGGCAGCAGGGTCCACCGTGGCCTCCACACGAACGACCAACTCGCTGATGGAACCCGTGTTCAGTTCAAAGTGAACATCGACCAAGGTCCCGAGGGTGGCTCCGGTTCGGTCCAAGACCGACCTGCCAAGCACCTCTCGTCCGAAGATGGCCATGCTCCCCTCGCCTCGGTGGTCGGTTGGAAGGCAATCCCATCAATGCGTCGGTGGAGCCTTGCAACCTCACATCGTTTCCATGCCACGGCTGAAATCACGATTTCGCTTGATGTTGGTCAATCCGGATGTCAGACGGGTCTCCATCTTTTGGTAATACTCGAGCATGTCGGGGGTGACGGTGGGTCGGACACGTGAGATGGCTTCCTCGAAGTGAGCCTTGGTGACCTTCTTTTTCCCAGTCCGCATACAGATGAGGGCGGCTTCACGGCACACGGCCTCGATGTCGGCACCGGTAAACCCGTCCATGCCCGAAAGAAGGTCCTTGAACGAGAACTTGCCGAGCGGCATGCCTTCGCTGTGAATGGCAAAAATGGCTTCTCGAGCGCCTGCATCGGGGGGCGGTACGTGAAGCACGCGCTCAAAGCGACCGCTCCGCAAGAGGGCGGGGTCAATCATCTCAGGCCGGTTGGTGGCTGCGACGATGATCACGCCGTCCAAGGATTCCACGCCGTCCATGCTGGCGAGCAGCTGATTGACCACGCGATTGGCCACATCGGAGCCTTCGGAGGCGCTGCCGCCGCTTCGCATGGACGCAATCGATTCAAACTCGTCGAGGAAGATGATGGACGGAGCGGATTGTTTGGCTTTCTTGAAGATTTCACGAATGGCTCGTTCGGATTCACCGACCCATTTGGAAATCAGTTCGGGACCTTTGATGCTGATGAAATTCGCCTGGGCTTCGTTCGCAATGGCCTTCGCCAACAATGTTTTCCCCGTTCCAGGAGCCCCAAACAACACAATACCACGGGGGGGTTTGATGCCAAAGTGCTCGAACAACTCAGGCTTGGTTAACGGCCATTCCACCGATTCCTTCAAGCGGTCCTTGACTTCGTTCAAGCCGCCGACCTCTTCCCACGAAACTTCGGGGACTTCGACGTAAATTTCGCGCAAGGCGGAGGGTTCAATGTCACGGATGGCTTCCTTGAAATCATCCATGCACACTTCCATCTTCTCCAGCACTTCGGGAGGAAGCGTTTCGTCTTCCAAATCAATTTCGGGGAGATACCGTCGCAGCGCCCTCATGGCGGCTTCCCTCACCAAGGCGGCGAGGTCGGCCCCGACGAACCCGTAGGTGTTGTCAAGCACCCATGCCACGTCGAAGTCATCGGCGATGGGCATCTGTCGGGTGTGAACGTCCATGATTTCATGGCGCCCCTCGCGGTCGGGAACCCCAATTTCGATCTCTCGGTCAAATCGTCCTGGGCGCCGAAGCGCTGGGTCAAGCGCATCCCTTCGGTTGGTAGCGCCAATGACCACCACGTTGTCACGGCCTTGCATGCCGTCCATCAGGGTCAGCATTTGAGCGACGACACGGCGTTCAACTTCGCCCGTGACGTCTTCACGTTTGGGACAAATGGAATCAATTTCATCAATAAAAACGATGCCGGGGGCGTTTTCGGCCGCTTCGTCAAATATTTCGCGTAGTTGTTTCTCCGATTCACCGTAATACTTGGAAATAATTTCTGGACCGTTGATGCTCTTGAAATGGGCGTTCACTTCCGTGGCGACGGCCTTGGCAATCATCGTTTTCCCTGTGCCGGGAGGGCCGTGCAAGAGAACCCCTTTGGGAGGGTCAATCCCTAGCCGGCGGAAGAGTTCGGGGTGCTTGAGGGGAAGTTCGATCATCTCACGAACCTTCTGAAGTTGCTGCCCAATCCCGCCAACATCCTCGTAAGTGATGCCCTCGGATTGGCTCATGTCTTCTTCGGCAACCGCCTCGTCCTTGATGACGATCTCGGTGTCGGTGTTGACCACGACAATCCCCTTGGGGACGGTGGCCATCACGGCGAAGGGGAGCGCTTCGGTGAACAACGTCATTCCGGGGATGAAGATGCGGTCGCCAGCCATCACCGGTCGCTTGGCGAGGCCCCGCTTGGCGAAGCCTTCGATGCCCGGGCCAAATTTGACCTTCTGCTTGCTGGCCATGACGGGTGATATGGTGAGTTTGGTGCACGCCTTGGCCTCCACCTTTCGGACGGTGACTCGGTCGCCAAGACTCACGCCAGCGTTTTTTCGGATGATGCCGTCCACCCGGATAATATCCATCTTGGCGTCTTCGGGCCGGCTTCGCCAGTAGATGGCCGCCGTTGACCGCTCTTCACCGCTGATCTCCACGAAGTCACCGGGTTTGAGGTCCAAGCCCATTTCCGATGAAATGCGGGCCCGGCCGAAACCGACGTCGGACGGGATGGCTTTGGATACGCGCAATTCTACGGTTTCGTCTTTGGCTGCCATACGCTCCTCTCCTCTCAAGCAACTGTCCTTGACGGTATATGAAGTCAATCAACCAGAATCATGAACGGGTCGCCGTCACGACGTCCCAAGGCCCCCCTTTAAACCCAAGCAAAACGGTTGATAGGGGACGGAGCACCGTCAACCAAACAGAGTCGCCATCACATTCAAGTGACGGATGAAACCCCACAGGGCCATGGTTCATGTGCTTGAGACCGGCTTGGAATACCTCGACCTCAACAACCCCAACGGCAAACCCGCCGTGCGCGGCTACAACATCATCAACGGCCAACTCACCGATGCGAGCGACGGCGGAACCTTCGCCTCAACCAACCCTGCGTTGCTCGCCGATTGCCTGGGCCAATTCCCGCTTTCAACTCGGGACGATGTCCGAACCGCGCTCAAGGCCGCCCACGAGGCGTTTCCTGCGTGGGCCGCCACGCCCGCCCCCACCCGGGGCCAAATCATTGGAAACATGGGGCGCCTGCTCATGGAGCACAAAGACGCCTTGGTCGCTTTGGAAACCCGGGAAATCGGGAAAACGTTGAAGGAATCGGGTGGAGAAATCCAAGAGGCAATTGACACTTGCCTGTTCTTTCAATCCGAAGGACGGCGACTGTACGGCCAAACGGTGAATTCGGAATTGCCCGACAAAGAGCTGTTCACCTACCGCCGCCCGCTTGGCGTCTGTGGCATCATCAACGCCTGCAACTTCCCCTCGGCCGTGCCGTTCTGGAAGATGATCCCCGCCATCATGTGCGGCAACACCTGCGTCTGGAAGAGTCCGCAAGACGCCCCGTTGCTCTCCTTTGCCCTCGCCCGAATCATGCACCAAGCAGGGTTGCCCGACGGCGTCATCAACCTCGTCCACGGCAAGGGAAGCGGTGCCGGACAATACTTGGTTGACGCTGTCGACGAAGGTTTGGTCAACAAAATTTCGTTCACCGGTTCAACCGAAGTCGGAAAGATGATCGGCGAAGTCTGCGGTCGAAACTTGGTCTCCTGTTCGCTCGAATTGGGCGGCAAAAACCCGCTGGTCGTGATGCCTTCCGCCAACCTTGACAACGCCGTAGAAGGCGCCTACTGGGGGGCCTTTGGCACCGCTGGACAACGCTGCACCAGCCTCGGCAACCTCATCGTTCACGAGGCCGTTTACGACGCCTTCATGGAGAAGTTCATGGCCAAAGTGAAATCCACCCGCATTGGCAATTCCCTCGTTCACAAGGACGTGCTCTACGGCCCCATGCTTTCTGAAAAATACGCCAAGGACTTCCTCGCCGGCATCGAGATGGCCAAAGCCAGCGGGGCCACCCACCTTTGGGGGCAAGGGCCCGTCACCGCTGACAACGCCCCGGAGAATTTCGTCGGCGACGCCTCCGAAGGGGTCTTCATGTGGCCTCACGTCTTCGTGGACGTCACCGAGGACATGGCGTGCTTCCACGAGGAAATCTTCGGCCCGGTCGTCACCGTCGTGAAAGCCAACGACTTCGAACACGCCCTCCATCTCGCCAACGCCAGCCCCTACGGGTTGTCCTCGGCCATCTACACCAACGACCGCCTGGAAGCTTACCGTTACAAGACGGGCATCAAAGCAGGGATGACCGGAATCAACAACTCCACCACCGGCGCCGAGGCCCACCTGCCGTTTGGCGGGGTGAAGGGGTCGGGCAACGGCACACGAGAATCCGGCATTTGGGTCCTTGAAGCCTACTCGTATTGGCACGCCGTGAACGATGAACTGTCCGGCAAACTCCAGCTCGCCCAAATGGACGTCGACGAGATTGAAACGGTCGAGGCTGAGGTCAATTGGTCTGAATTGGCCTGAGAATCTTTCAATTTCGGCTCACGGCTCAATGGTGAACCTCAAAGACCCTGCGCAACTCGGAAGGGTTGTTCCCTACGGGAACACGGGTGAACCTCATGGGCGAAGGCATCAAACTCCCGGTCATCAACGGATTGGGACGCACCAACCGAATCGACAATTGGTGGAGCCAACCGATGGCCATGGGCATCGGGCTCACCGCTGCCTTGGTCTACACGTTTTGGCGCCTGTTTCTCTACGGCACCGAAGCAGCCAACGGAGCGTCGCTCATCTCGTACGAACTTCACGGGAGCACCGTGATGTCGCCCATTTTCTCCCCCAACGTCCTGGAATGGAACCTCTTCGGATTGAACGAGTGGAACCACCCCGAATGGGTCAATGCAGCCATCCTGGTGCTATGGATCCCCTTTGGTTTCCGAGGTACCTGCTACTACATGCGTCGTGTCTACTACCGCACGTTTTTTGCCAGCCCCACGGCCTGCTGGGTGGACGAGCCCGACATCAACAAGGCCATTGGATACAAAGGCGAGAAGCGGTTGTTCATTTTCAACAACCTTCACCGCTACTTCCTGTACGCTGCGATGGTGATTTTGGTCATCAAATGGTGGGACGTCACCCACACAATGCACTTCGATTCAAGCGCCCACCATGGGTACGGGGTCTCCATCGGCACCTTCGTGATGGCGATTGAAGCGTTCTTGCTCACGATGTACGTGACCTCGTGCCATGCCCTGCGCCACTTGGCAGGAGGCATGCTCGACCGTTGGACCACCGGCATCAGTCGGGTTCGCGGCCGTTTGTTTGGCAAGATCAGCGTGCTCAACCGGTCCCACGGCTTCTGGTTTTGGACCTCGCTCGCCTTCGTGTTCCTCGGTGACCTTTGGGTCCTGGCGGTGGCCGAAGGCCGCCTGAACGATGCGGTGCTGTTTGTGATTTGAGGTGAGATGATGGGCGAACATATTACCAAACACGAATACGATGTCATCGTCATCGGCGCCGGTGGCGCAGGTCTTCGGGCGGCCATTGAAGCGGCCCGAAGCGGCGCGAAAACCGCCATCATCACGAAGTCGCTGTTGGGGAAAGCTCACACCGTCATGGCCGAGGGTGGCTGTGCCGCCGCGCTTCAGAACGCCGACCCCCGTGACGGTTGGAAGGTGCACTTCCACGACACCATGAAGGGCAGCAAGTGGCTAGCCAACTGGCGCATGGCCGAATTCCACGCCAAAGAAGCGCCTGACCGGGTGCGAGAACTCGAACAATGGGGTGCGGTGTTTGACCGAACGCCCAAGAACCTCATCAACCAACGAAATTTCGGTGGACACACCTTCCCCCGCCTCGCCCACGTCGGTGACGCCACGGGCCTCGAGATCATTCGCACGTTGCAGGAACGGGGCATCCACGAAGGCATTGACATCTTCATGGAATACACGGTTCGCACGCTGCTCAAAGAAGGCGACCGGGTTACGGGATGCGTCGCCTACACCCGAGTCAACGGCGATGTCCATGCCTTTTCCGCCAAGTCCGTGGTCCTCGCCACCGGCGGCATCACCCGCTGCTGGTCGGTCTGTTCCGGGTCATGGGAGTACACCGGAGACGGGCATGCGCTTGCGCTTTGGGCGGGTGCGGAACTTCGGGACATGGAGTTCGTTCAATTCCACCCAACGGGCATGGTTTGGCCACCCTCTGTCCGTGGCATCCTTGTGACCGAGGGGGTTCGTGGAGAAGGCGGTCGCTTGACCAACAGCGAAGGCAGTCGCTTCATGTTTGATTACGTTCCCGAAATGTTTGCTGGCGACCACGCTGACACCATCGAAGAAGCCGACCAATGGGTTGAGGAAGTCGTCAGCGGCAAACTCGCCACCGTCCGCCGCCCACCCGAACTGCTGACCCGTGACGTGGTGGCCAAAGCCATCAACGCCGAAGTCAAGGCAGGCCGAGGTTCGCCCCACGGTGGAGCCTTCCTCGACATTTCCCACCGAGGCGAAGAGGCGATTTTGAAGAAATTGCCGTCCATGCACCACCAATTCAAGGAACTCGCTGGCGTTGACATCAGCAAAGAGCCGATGGAAGTGGGCCCCACCGCACACTACGTGATGGGCGGTGTGCGTGTTGACGCCGAATCACAGGAAACGACCGTTCCCGGTTTGTTTGCCTGCGGCGAAGTGGCCTCTGGGCTTCACGGAGCCAACCGATTGGGTGGAAATTCACTCTCCGACCTCATCGTCTTTGGGAAGCGAGCCGGTGAATTCGCCGCAAAACGTGCCAAAGACCTCGCCCAACCCGCCATTGACGATGCTCAGGTCGAAAGCGCCGTGGCCGACATGTTGGCCCCACTCCAGCGAGACGGTGGCGAAAATCCCGGCCGAATCTACGACGAAATGCGAGACATGATGCAAGCCAAGGTTGGCATCATCCGAACCAAGAGCGAACTCGAAGAAGCGCTTGAGGACATCAAAGCGTTCAAGCAACGGGCCATGGCGTGTTCTTCGGGTACTTCCCGGAAGTACAACTCCGGATGGCACCAAGCCTTGGACCTCATCAACATGGCCGACGTATCCCATGCGGCGACCTTGGCCGCCATCACCCGAGAGGAAAGTCGAGGAGGTCACACGCGTGACGATTTCCCGACGCCCGAGGACGATTATTGGGGCAAGACCCTCAACATCATCTGGATGGAGGACGGCGAGATGAAGATTCGACAAGAACCGGTGGAAGAGATGCGTGAAGACCTAAAGGACGCCCTCAAGGAAGTGAAAGCCATGATTGCGGAACGGGCTGCGGAAGTCGGAGGTGGAAATTGATGTCCCTCAAAGGCACCAAACAATCGTTCAACATTCTTCGTGGTGAAGGCGAGGACGCCAAACTGGAAGCCTACGAGTTGGAACTCGATGAAGGCATGGTCGTGTTGGACTGCGTTCACCGCATTCAGCACGAACAAGAACCCGACATGGCCGTTCGCTGGAACTGCAAGGCGGGCAAGTGCGGCTCCTGTTCGGCTGAAATCAACGGGCGGCCTCGCCTGATGTGCATGACCCGAATGAGCGATGTCGTGGCTGAAACGCCGGCCGGACAACCGATTGAAATCCGACCCATGAAGACCTTCCCGCACGTCAAAGACCTCGTCACCGACGTGAGTTGGAACTACGAGGTTGCGCAACGCATCAAACCGATCAACGGCCCGGAGAACCTGGATTGGGAATTTAACCAGATGGAAGCCGACCGGGTGCAGCACTTCCGTGAATGCATCGAGTGCTTCTTGTGCGTCAACACCTGCCACGTGTTGCGAGATCACGCCCTGTTCGATGAATTCGCTGGCCCTCGAAACTTGGTCCGCTTGGCAAACTACGAAATGCACCCCCTGGACATTGAGGACCGCATTCCAGAGATCAAGAAGGAATTTGGTGTGGAGTACTGCAACATCACCCGATGTTGCACGGAGGTTTGCCCAGCCGGCATTCAAATCACGGACGACGCCATCATCCAACTCAAGGAACGCGTCGTTGACCGTTACTACGACCCGCTGCAACGAATATGGCGAACCCTCACCCGCAAGAAGGTCCGCTACTGACCGGCTTCGTACGACTCAGCCGCGAGCAGCCAATCGCGAATCCAGGTTTCCCCCCGCCCATCGTCCTGAAGCGTCGGATGGGCAATGGGACGGACGATGATGAGCAGGTCCAATTGACCCCCCCATGAGGCACTGGCCACCGCCACCACTTCACCGACCTTGGTCCCGCTGGGGTCCAACCCGATGGCGGTCGTCTTGATGTCAAACTGGCGGTAGGCCACTGAAATCATCACGTCCGATTGCACGCGCACGTCGAGCGCGGAAGGGGCTGGCACGTCTTCGAGGACCACATCCTCAGGGTCCAGCGTAAAGGGCAATTCGTTATCGATGAGCTGGATGGCTTGATGCATCCGAGCGGTCTCCATGTTGAGGACGGAGGCGAGGGTCATGGCGGTCCACTCCGCACCAAGCACCCCGGTTTGGTGAGGGAGGCGCAGCCGCAAGGATTGGAGGACCACCACATCACCGGTCACCCATGTGTACTGTTCGCTTGCAGGGAAAGGCGGCGCATGCGGGTTCTCAGTAAACAGCGGTTGACCCCAGGACTCGGGAGCAACCGGCGTTTCAACCGGAAGGAAACCGGAAGCTATGAGGCAGAGCACGGCCACCCCCACGACCAAGAAACGCGGCGTCCGGTGCTCGTTCCAATCGGCACGTCCGGCTGGGCTAGCCACGGACAACCCAAGGGCCAACGGAATGGCCAACAACGCCCCACCAGGGAGCAGCCACATGCTCACGGATACGAACACCAACAGACGGACACCGTCCAACCCCACGGGCTCCATCCATGTTTGCCGTCCGTCGTTTGACCGTCGACGATGAAGGAACCACAACGCACCGCCCGCCCCCAGCAGCGGAGCAAGGGATTGAAGCGCACCCTGCCACATCATGAACGTCGCAAGGAAACGAGCACCTTCCGGTCATAGAGGTTCGCCTTTCGCCAAGGTTGATGCAAGGGATTCGACTCCCTTGCTTCATGGCGGACCCCCTGTTGACCTTTGATGAGGTGCAACATCGTCACGCCGTCCCCGCCCCCAAGGCGTGGAAACCTTGGGCGAAACGAGCAGGTGCTGGGATTCATGGCATCTCGCTGAGCCTATACCCCGGCCAGGTCCTCGGTCTGGTCGGACCGAACGGGGCGGGCAAAACCACGCTTTTGCGAATGATGGCGGGCGTGTTGCCCATCCAATCGGGGACGGTGACCGCACCGACCGAGGACCGTCACTCCGTGGCCGTTGAGGACCTACGGAACTGGGCGGGTCACATGCCCGAACAGGTACGTTGGCAAGGCGCCATCACCGTGGTGGACATGCTGGAGCAACTCAGCGACATGCGTGGGCAAAGGCATCATCACCTTCATGGGTTGTTGAACTTGGTCGGCTTGCACGAACGGGCCGAGGAGCCGTTGGACAACCTGAGCCAAGGCATGCGGCAACGCCTCTCCATTGCGGCCGCTTTGTTGGGCTCTCCCAAGGTGCTGCTCCTCGACGAGCCGTTCAACGGTTTGGACCCCGTCGCCGCTGAGGCGTTTGCGGCGCTTGTTCGCCGTCTGGCTGGAAAGGGCGTGAGCATCGTGATCTCTTCGCACATGGTGACCCAATTGGAAGGCTTGATCGACCGAATCGCCCTTTTGCACCGAGGGCAACTCCTTGACGAAGGGCCGCTGGCGGACGTTGAAAAACGACTGGCTTTGGACGGGCGGTACCAACTGACCGGGCCCGGTGAACTGGACGACACGAACTTCCTTGGTCACCTCGACACCGATGTTCTGGTTACGAAGTCAACCGAAGCGTCGTGGTCGTTGACGGTTCGTGGCGATGCCGAGCGTGTCCTGCAAGCCTGCAACGACCACGGACTCTCCGTGGCGTCATGGGCGCCCGTGAAACCCAATCTTGTTGAGTGGTTGTGCGCCGCCACGGGGATGAGTTTGGACGACATCAGTTTGGACGTGGCGTCTTCGGCCATGGTACCGATGATGGCCATGGAGGCGATGGAAGATGAGTGATCTGCGCCGTATTCTCAAGGTCGCTGCGCGACTTCGCAACGAACGGCTTGTCGGCGTTCGTCTGAAAGTGATGCTACCCATTCTGATTTTGTTTTTGCCCGGCTTGGCCTGGGGGTTTTCCGACCCGAACATCGTTTTGCCAGGGGGGCATCAGCCCGACACCGCGATGGAAGTGCTCTTCTATGCCTCGCTGGGGGTGGTGTTTGGCGCCACCATGTGCGGTGTGCTGATGGCGTTTGATGGGGTGAGCAAAGACCGGGCCAGCGGGATGCTTGAAATTCGGTTGGCACAACCGATGCCACGACAACACCAGGCCGCAGCCCTCGTTCTCGGACACGCTCAGGCCATTCTGATTCCCGTTTACACCCTGCTCATCCTGACCGTGGTGGTGGTTCGTTTCCGAATGGGGGAGTGGCCCACACTGACCGAAGCGATGGTCTACGGTCTCTCAACGGGATTGATCGTGCTCTGGTACACCTTGTTTGCCCTGCTGGCCTCAACCACGGCGAAGGAGCAAGGGACTGCGATCGCTTTCGGGGTGGGGGTGTGGTTCTTTTTCACCTTCCTTTGGGCGTTGGTCACCACCATGGTCGCTTATGCGTCGGGAGTTGCGGTGGGTGAACCAAACGACCCGACGTGGGTGGCGCTCGAAGGCATGCTCGACATGTTATCACCCAACGGCGTCTACCATCATTTGCTCGAAACGCAACTGCCCACCATTGACCGGGGCATCGCCGCTTGGCAGGCTTGGTTGGCCGCTTTGCTGTGGACGGTGTTGCCGTGGTGGGCCTTGCATCGACGCATGGAAGCCTTGGTTCCGTGACGGAATCAGGCAATTGTTCATGAAGGAAAAAGTCCACCGAGGGGGTATGACACCCCGCCCGCAACTGACCGCTTTCACCTCCATCGCCATGGTTTTGCTGATGCTTTCCGTCGTGTCGTCACCCGTCCTGACCGCCTTGGATGAGTCTCCAAGCATTGTCCTCCCCGCTGAAGGGCGGCAAGATGGACTGGACGTGGATTGCAGTGGTTATTCCTTTGAAGACCTCTTTGAATACGACTTCGCGCTCTTTGAACTCGACATCCTTGACGATTGGGCCACCGGCGACATGTACGCCAATGCTTGGGTCAACGGGTCCAATTCCGCCATCGTTCGGGACAACCTCGACGGTTTGTTTGAGGGCCTGCCCGGGGGCGATAACGACTGGATCAGCACCGACGAGCGAGACGCCGTACGGAGCATCGGCCCCAAGTGCATCGCCGACATGGAAACTCGACTGGGTCTTCGAGAGGGCATCCCCCACTCTGGTGGAGTCGATTGGAACGATTTTGAATTCGTCGAGGACGGCATCGGATTGGACGAGGTGAACTTGGTCCCTCAAGGGCATGCTGACGCCCGTTCATGCACCAATTTTGGAGCGGCAGCGGATTGCAAAGAAGTGCCCACCACAACCACCGATGACATGGAAATCAGCCTTGCCGTGGCCGACGGCCAAACCCACAACGTGCGATGGGACCAATTGCCCAACAGCGGCGCCTCCAATTTCACCCTCGCGTTGAACATCACCAACATGAGCAACGCGGCCTTGCGAGTCACCTTCCCCGTTCTTCAGGGGCTACGAATGTACGACTTCAGGGTCACCCACAACGCCCCTGATGGGGGCCAATCCTGCGATTACATCGGCGAGCCCTCGTTCAGGTACCTCGGCGACGGTTCGTTGCAGGTCACCCAACTCGTGAGTTTTGACCGAACCCAATGGGATTTGGAATGCAACCTGTTCATGGATTTCACCACGGAAGAACCCGCCACCAACGATGTCCCAGCGTGGACCGCCGATGCACCCGCCGACGGCACCAAGATCCCAACATCAGGTGCTGGAACATGGCAATTTGCGGAGGCCAGCACCGGAAACGGGTGGGCCACCGATGAAAACGGATGGGCCTTGAACTGTGCGTTCGACGAAGCCGGGTGGAGCGTCACCACCAACGTGCTTGGCGACTTCTATGTCACGCAGCCCACGGGTTCGGTGCAATCAACCGCCGTCTGTCAAGCGGTGGACCCTTTGGGAGCCACCGACGAAAACAACACCCGAACCTGGGTCTTTGGTACGCTCTACAGCGCCACCGGAGTGCTTGATGAAACGGGAAGCAGCGCGACGCTGACCGTCACGTCTGCGGGATTGGTGGACGAATTCATGTTTGAAGTGCGTGCCGCCCAAGGCACCAACCTCGGTGCCGCAGGGAACGCCGTAGCGGTGACGGGAACGGCCCCCACCGAAGTCGTCGTTTCTCTCGACAACCTGAGGCCCGGTTCCTTTTCCTTTGTCAGCCATGCAGAAGCGAACAACATGATGGCGTACAACGGCAACATCGATCTCGGCCTGAGCAAACCAAACGCCCCACCAACCCTCTCCGTGGCCGTGAACTTCAACGGTGAGAACGCCACCTGGGACGAAAGTCAACTCAAATTCAGCATGTACGGCCTGGTGTCCGACCCTGACCTCGAAGTGGTGACCATGCAACTCACCATCTGTGGAAGCAATTACCAAGGCTTTGACATCAACGGCATCAATTGGAACGTTGAAGTCTCCACGGCGATTTGCATGGCGAACGGGCTCACGGACTACGATGTGTTGATCAAAGCCACCGACGAATCCGGTGCCACCACCGAATTGGTGGTTGGTGTGAACGCTCCCGTGATCGATGACACGCCGGTGGCTCCTGATGAACCCGATAACGGTGGTGAAGAAGCGATTCCGGCAGCCTCCCTGTTGGCCACGATGTGCATGCTTGGTGCTGCGGTTCTGCTCGGTCGGAAAACCGAGGAATGAACCGACACAACCAAAAAGACCCGTCAGCAGGAATCGATAGGTCTCACCATGTTTACAGGAACCGTCGAATCGCAGAGCCACGAAGGAGGCCTGCTGGTTCACTTCGAAGGCACCTCACCAGCCTTGAACGCCATCATGGTGCGTTCCGATGATGGAACCTACATTGGAAAAGTCGACGGCGTGATCGGCAACACCAACCACCCGCTGGCTCACATCGCCCATGTTGACCGAAACTTGGACATGGACGCCTTGATAGGCGTGCAAGTGACGGTGCGAGCAAAAAAACCGCGTAGCGACGACCGCTCAAATCAACGACGGGAGGACCGTGGGCGCTTCGATGACCGCCGAAACAACCGGGATCGAAACGGTGGAGGTGACCGCCGATTCGGAAGCGGAAGAGATGACCGCCGAAACAACCGGGACCGAAACGCTGGAGGTGACCGAAGATTCGGAAACGGAAGGGATGACCGAAGGTCAGGCTTCCAGCGCAACGATCGAAGCTCAGGCAACGACCAGTTCAACAACGATTGGACGTGCCCGGCTTGCAACAACTCCAATTTCGCTCGCCGAACGGCTTGCAACCGATGTGAGGCCCCACGCCCAGCAGGAACCGGTCAACCCTCCGGACAGCGCCGTGAGCGTGCCGAGGGCCGATTTAACCAACGAGGCGATGACCGTCCTCGATTCGATCGCTCCAATCAAGGACGCCGAAACGACCGACAAGGCTCCCAAAACGGGACCTTCAACTCCAACGACTGGACCTGCCCTGCTTGCAAGAACTCCAATTTCTCCTTCCGAGATGCCTGCAATCGATGCGAAGCTCCTCGGCCCGGCGGGCGGGGTGGTGGGCAACGCCAGGACCGGGGACGAGACGGTGGACAACGCCAGGACCGGGGACGAGACGGTGGACAACGCCAGGACCGGGAACGAGACGGAGGACAACGCCAGGACCGGGGACGAGACGGTGGACAACATCAGGACCGGGGGCGAAGGGATGACCGACGCTCACCCCCCTCAAACGACCGCCGCCCTACGAACAATCAAGACGGTTTCCGACGAGCAAAAGGCAAGCGCTCCGGACACGCCCACAACCAACCCCCCAGAGATTTCCGAGAACCACGTAAATTTGAACGCCGCAGCGATGATTGAGGAATGCCCATGAGTGCCGAGTCGCATTACCTCAACGCGCTCGAGGCCTTGGACAACGGCGACCGAGACACCGCTAAATCCGAAGCGAAGAAGGCCACTCGCCTCGATGCCGACCACCTTGAAGCATGGTCGGTGTATGTCGAAGCATGCCTGCCATCACACGGTGCGCAGCCCACGATGAGTGAAGCGGCAAGCGCTCTTTCCGGTGCCAAACGCATCGTGGCTGCAGACCCGACTCGCCTTGACATGTGGTTGCGAGGAGGCCGCTTGATGGCTGACGACCTCGGCATGCTCCACGACGCCCTCCATTGGTGGCAGGCGTGTCGAGAACACCTCCCCGGGGAAGTCACCCCCGTGGTGGAAATGGCCTCCATCCTGGCGGACATGGGCGAATACAGTGAAGCTCAGCAACGCCTCCAGTCCATTCTTGACGACAACATGGACGTCGGTATCACACAATTCCGGAAAATCAACGGCCTCTTGCAACTGGTAAGGGTGGCCGCCACGCAAGATGAACGTGAAATTTTCAAACCCTACGAAAAGCACCACGACGGTTGGGGGGCCATCCGACAAAAAATGCGCAAACCGCCCATGTCGGAATCGTTCATTTTCCTCACCACGGCCGTACCGGTGCTCCTCTTGGTCATCCTTCTGCTTGGGCGATACAGCGCACCAACCTGGTCAGCGGTGTGCCTCAACACCCTGGTCATCATGATGGTGATCTTGGTGCTGATGCGCAACGCCAAGCGATGGTTCCAGCTCTTCAACCGCCCGGCGTTTAACCTCTTACGGGCCATGAATTTCGAAGCGGCGACGGGCTACGTCGTCATCGATGAGGACGTCCGTACCTCGGTCCTCTACATGTACATCATGCAACGCAAACCGCTTTCTTGGCAGGAACGCATGCTGAAGATCATCGACAAGGCCTCCCCACTCCCAAAGAATTGGCGCTTGAGGCTCCCCGATTTTGATTCCCATTTGGAGGCAGAGGATGCCGAGCCAACCTTTTGGAAAAAAGGAAACGAGGCGTTACCTGCCTACGAGGAAGAATGAACGCCCCGCCTCACCATCAACCTCGAGATGCACCAAGGATTCACTCCATGGTCTCGAGGCTCTTTGATGCCCGACGACTCATGTTAAGGCCGTCAAGAGGGCATCCTTGGTCGATTCCGGGTGGTTGATAACGTACCAGAGACCTTTACCGATCATCATTCCCATCGGTAAGGTCGCCGCAGCCAAGCACCATGCAAAGCTCCGGCGAACACCGGCGTGCAGGGCATCATCCGCACGATGAGCGCCTTGTTCCCACAGTTGATGGTGAGAGCAAAACCAAACAATCCAAGCAACAAGCCCAGCCCCGTGAACGGCCCCGTGGGCAGACCCAGAATTCCAAGCCAACGCTCAAGCCGAGCCATGCCTTGCTAACGCTCAAGGTGCTCGTCCATCACGAACACGCCCCTGCTTATTGCTGGGATTGGGCGTATTGAATGGCGTATTGTTGAGCATAGGCTGCTGCCGTGGCCGCATCGTAACCCTGAGAGACAAACTGGTTGTAGTATTGCTCGTACACGGCTTGGTCAAAGGCGGCGGCCGGTTGAGCCGCAGGCTGTGTGGCAGCCGGTTGAGCCGCAGCAGCGGGTTGCGCTGCTGCACCTGCAACGTATTGGGCTGCGAAGGCTCTGGCCGTATCCTCAGGATAGCCTTGGGCGATGAGTTGCTGGACGTATTGCTCGGTTGGGTCAAGAGCATCAGCTCCAAAGCCACCCTCCATGCCGCCGAAGGCGTCTTCCTTCTCGCCACCCTTTCGCATGAACACCAAGGTGGCGCCAATGACCACGAGCAACAGAATGACACCAGCGATCAACATCACCGGGTCCAAACCTGCTTCGGTTGAATCACCACCGTCGGTGGTTTGGGTGTTGTCCTTCCAAACACCCGTGGTTGGATCATAGGACCACGCACCGTTCCACTGGCAGTCGCCGTTAGCATCGAGGACGAACTCACCACCAGCGGCTTCCGCTTGTGGGTCCGCTTCCAGGCCTTGACAGGCTGGCAAATTCAATTCAATCCACTTGATGGTCACCCAGCGCTCGTCATCCCCTTCGTAATACTTGATGTACACACGCTGAGAGGTTGACTTGTTGGTGTAGAAACTGTCCACGTTGAGCGTGATTTCGAAGCGGTCGTTGTCACCCAAGGCATCGCTTCGGCCCCACAGCCCTTGCGTGCTCATGTTGTACTTCATCACGGGTGAAGCGGAGAAGTCTTCTTCAAAGAACGCAGCCTCAACATAGACCTCGCTCGTTTCAGCACCCGACAAGACCGTTCCGGAGATGGTGATGGTGTCGGCATCAAACTTGGACTCGTTCAAATTCACGTTGTCCCACTGGATGGCGGGTTCTTCGTCACCAAAGCCCTCTGGCACGATGACGAAGTACATTCGGTGCTTTTCGGAGAACTTACCAGCGCTGTCGTAAACGACCAATTCCATACGGATTTGGTTCGTCGTCGTACCCGTTGAATCCACGGTGACGTTCTTGAATTTGTACGACCACATGCCGCCGCTTGCAGCGCTCTGCGTGAACGTGTGACCATCGAGGTCGAACGTATCATCGCCGTAGGGGGCGTCGAACAACACCTTCCATTCGTACGTCTCAATGCCGTTACCGTCGAGGGCATCGGCGTCCGAGGAGTTGCTGGCATCGAAGTGGATGACCAACTCGGCGTCGGGCCCGTCGCCTTGGAGCGTGATTTGATACACGTCCCACTCGACGTTGGAAACGGTCTTGGTCCCGGTGAATTCCACGTTGTCTTGGTAGTCGGTTCGGATGTCGATGGTGGCGTCGGCCTCAGGGCGGAACTCGTCGGCGTAAACGTCGTTGGTCTCGACCGTGACATCAATCGTGCGAGCGTGCCCGTTCTCGTCGTGGAGCATCAGCGTGATGTGCCATTGTTCGCCTTGGGCACAGCCGGTTTGCGAAGCCAGGTCAGCCTTACAGAACATCATGCTGGGGGCGCCTTCCGTCGTGTGACCCGTCAAACCGCTGGCGAGGCTGCTGCCGTCCCAGTTGGTCGGTCCGTCGATGATCCAATCCGTTTGAAGCGTTTCCGTGGTTGTGGTGGTAAAACCGAACTCCAAGGTCGCATCGCTCTTCATGTAGCGCAGAGCGTACTTGCCGGTGCTTGGGTCAATGCCAGGAACTTCGCCGTTGATGGTGATGTCCAAACCGTTGCCCAGCGTACCGAAGCCGTCGGGGTACGGCGTCACTTGGTATTGCAACAGGTTGCCCAAAAGCGGGAAGGTGGTGCTGTCAGCGCGCTCGGAGTGCGTGGCCACGTCGATGGTTGAGATGATCATGCCACCGGAGTAGTAACTGCACACACCGAGCACGGTGTCTTGAATGTCTTCGCTGGAGCGAATGAGTCGCTGGAAGTAACCGCCGTCCTCCATGTAACCGTCGCAGGTTTCGGGGACGTTGTTGGTGCTGACCGACTTGGTGTTCAACACGGCTTGGGCAACACCGGAGCTGGCGTCAAAGCCCTGGAAGGCGTTGACATCGATGTTGTCCATCACCGGATGGTAGGGGTCAGCCAGATCCATGGTGGAGTAGGTCACTTGGGTTTCGGCCGTGTCACGGCTTTGAATGTCCAAGCCGAAGGGCAGACGACCGGCCAATCCTTGGTCAAGGCCGTAGATTTGGCTGCCAAGCGGACCGAGGTGAGCCTGCACCGTACCGCCGGCGGACATGAAGTTCTCCAGCACGGTTCGGCGTGCGGGTTCACCCAAGTACTGGTAGTAGCCATCGCCACCGAACTGGGTGTCCTTGGCCACCAATTGCTCTTGCCAGGGCAGGATGATCTTGTCGTAATGGGTGAACCATCCAGCGTCGAAGTAGGTGTCCCAGTCGTTGATTTCAAATTGGGTGTACGTCATGTTGAGAATGGCCAGGTCCTGCTTGATGGCGGTGGTTCGCGACGAGGTGTCCGAGAGGATGGCCACGTCGACCATGTCGGCAAAGGTGGCGTGGAAGTAACGCTCGTTACCGGTTTCACTGCCGTCAGAAAGGCGACCGTAGAAACTGATGTTGTAGGTGTGGCCGTCCATCCAGCCGTTCCAAGGCGTGAACGAAACGTCCGTCTTTTGCTGGCTCTCAAGCGAAACAGCGGGTCCAGAATCCACGAGATGGGCTTGGATTCCGTCGGCCAGGTCGGTCACTTCCATGTAGAAGATGTAATCACCGCCGAGCACACCGTTGGTGGCTTGGAATTCCCACGAATGGGTCAGCGCACTGTCGATGGGCAGAACGCACGGCAAGGTTTGGTCGGCGTGACAGGTCAACGTGTCGGGCTTCCCGATGGAGATGTCAACCGATTCGACGTTGAAGATGACACGCTCGATGTTGTTGGCCGTGGACAACTCGTTGTCGTTGTACCAAGGCTTACCCATCGTGGTGTTGTCAAACACGGTCTTGACGTCAAGTCGATAGACACCCGAAACGAACTCGTGGCTGGCGATGGTCGACAGGGCGGCCTGTTCAGCGTCCACGTTCGTTCGAGAGGTGGAGTAGGTGGCGTCCTGCACGAAGGTGTACTCTTGGAGCGAGATGTTGTTGAAACCAACGCCTTTGAACCCGTCGTTGATGCCGTTGCGTCCGTCATCATCGGATTGGAATTCAAAGTGGACATCAACGGTCGAACCCTGGAGCGACATGCACTCAGCCCGCCATTGCGTCGAATCCGAAGAGGACCGGTTGAGCACGTACAAGTGGGTTAGGTCGATGCTGGTGGTCTTGACGAGTTCCTCGGTGTTGAAGAACACGTTGTAGTTGCCCGTGCCGTCGGTGTTGGCAGGGTCCCCGATGAATTGCAGTTCGGTCTGGTCAATGGACTCCGTGGCGTTGACAATGCCGTTGCCGTCGTCGTCGTTCTGACAAGTGCCGTCTTCGTTGTAATCGTTCCATTGAGCGTAGACCAGGCCGGTGTAATCCGTGCCGTCCTTGGCGTAATCCACGGTCATGACGGCGTAATCGCTGGGGTCAACGTTGCCGTTTTGGTCAATGGTGTAGAAGGTGTCAGCGTAGTATTCGAAGTTGAGGGATACGAAGTCACCGCTCATGCTCGTCAAATCAATGTCGGGAATGGTGAGGGTTTCGTTGGCCCAAGCGTCATCGTACCCGTTGGTGCCGGTGTCACAAGGATGACCGAACCAGTAAGCGTTGTTGTTGAAGATTTTCGTTGAACAGGAGTTCTCGTTGTAAATGGCGCCCTTGGGCTGTTGGTTCTCTTCGTAACGGTAACCCTGAGTGCCTCCTTCAAAGGTCTCCTCGCAGACGGCCGATGGGGTTCCACAGTACACGTCGGAAGGCGTGGCGGAAAACACCGTGGCTTCGATGTCAAAGTCGACGGCGGTGTTACCGTAGTTGTTGGTGGTGACGGCGATGTCAAAGAGACCTTCAGCGTACAATCCACCGGGTTTGAAGAAATCAATGGCCTCCACCGTCGGATCGTAGAGATTGAACGGTGTGACATAGCCAACAGCGTCGTCGTTGATGAGTTGTTGGTCCCAAGCGTTGTTTGAGAGGGTGGCCGAGATGCGATAGGTGGTGTCGTTCAGCACATTGGCCGTGATGGAGGTGGTGTACTCTTGACCGGGCTGAAGGTTGTTCAGCGGGCCGATGGTGGTGGTTTGCGTCTGCGGGTTGGGCAAGAACGCCGTGTTTTGCTTCCAGATGGTCAGGTTGTCCACGGCAAAGCCGTCACGACCGCTCCAGCGGCTCTCGTTGTCGTTTGCCGTCGAGCCCTCGAAGCCCGTGCGGAATCGGAATCGGATATCGACGGTTTGGTCGGCCCAGAAGGAGAGGTCAAAGGCACCAAGGTCGTCTTCGGTGAAGTTGTCCCAGCCGTAGTAGGTTCCCGCAGAGAAGAGACCGTAGTAGACGATGTTCTCAGGAGCTGCGCCCCAGGAGTTCATCTTGAACATCCGGTCGTTGTCAAACCCGCCCCACATTGATCTCCCGGACGCACATGCGCCGTCGAGGACCGCTTGTCGTGGGCAACCGATGAGGCTCCAACCGGTCTCGTCGCTGCCGACCTCAATCATGGCCAGGTCGTCCCAAACATCGCCGACAATAAAGCCGGTCCCGTCGGAGTTGCCCAAGGCACCAAGGCCGAGGTGACGGAACAACTCAACGCTCATGAAGGCCCGGTCTGCGCCGGTGAGGTCGACGTCGTTGAGCACCATGGCGTCGTCCCAGTTCTTGCCGTAACCGCTCCACGTGCCTCCAGAATTGTTGGTCTTCATCTCGCCAGCCCACATGAAGTCGGTGGGATTGAGGTAGTTGGCCGAGACGTTGGCGTCGTTGTTGCCGCTGGTGGCCCCGGTTGAGTGGTTCATCTCAAGGTGCCATTTGGTGGCGCCGTCGACGTACTCCTCGAAGGTCCAAGCACAGCCGCTGCCGCAGCCCGTCTTGTCTTCAGCCGTGTCCCAGTCGTTGGCGTACACAGTGGTGTTGGTGGAGTTGGCTTCATCAA
>JADHNB010000028.1 GCA_016779705.1 Candidatus Poseidonia sp.
CCATCATCCATCCGACCGATGCGAAAAAACGCCCCTTCGTTATTCCGCTACGCTCGTTTCTATAGATTGATTGGACGGGCACTTCCGCCGTCCTCCAACCGCCACTTGACAAGCGAATCCACCAATAGTTTGGGTAGCCATAACCCTTCCAAGACTTGGACCAATCCCATGCTTCGAGGAGTAACGATGAGGTGGCCGTATAGCCGCATTGGGGGTCCGTCACGGGGACTCCGCTGGCCAGGGTGGTGAAGAGACTCAACCAAGTCGAAG
Organism: Candidatus Poseidonia sp.; assembly: GCA_016779705.1. Taxonomy (GTDB): domain Archaea; phylum Thermoplasmatota; class Poseidoniia; order Poseidoniales; family Poseidoniaceae; genus Poseidonia. The sequence goes on from JADHNB010000028.1 coordinate 271, forward strand.
CCCATTGGCGAACCTTCGGCATCCGGTTGTACCCATCGCTGTGAAGCCTTCGGTTTCCTTTGACATGGTCTGCCTTGCCCTCCAAAACGGGTTGAATCATCTCTGTAAGGTCGTCAGGATTCATCTGCCCGTCGCCGGCCATGACCACGCTCACGAACGGTTTTGGAAGGGTTTTGAGCAAGTGAAGGTGACCCTTGTCAATTGACGCCCCCACTCCATCGCCGCCTCCAGCCAAAACATGGACCTCACAGGGAGCCTTCGCCTTTTCTGCCAAAGAGCGGGTGCCATCGGTTGAACCGTCATCAACCACCACCACGAGGTCAACCGATGGATGCATGGTCTCCAAGACTTCCTGGATGTACAGGGCCTCGTTTCGGGCGGGCACCACCACGCCTACGTGCCATGATGCCTCCATTGAACACCGCCAGGTGATGGGCGTGTTCAACCTATGCGTGAATCCCGCTCGTCGGGCGTTCTCCAAGAACAGGTTTCATTACCTTGGAGAAGGGCCAAGGCGACGTGAGCAAACGTTTGGAGCGTGTGGTCCTCATTGGGCGTGACCTCGAATTACGGGTCGTTTCGCTGGCCGTTCGAGCACGAGAAGTGGCCAACGACGTGGTCCTGTTCGACACCGGTTCCAACGATGAAACGATGGAACTTGCGCACGAAATTGATTGCCAAGTGGTGCCGTACGGAGGTTCGCTCCACCCTCGGGATGTCTGTCATGCCCTTGAATCAAACAACCTGAATGAAGGCACGACGCTCTTCCTCCCCATCACCTCTCAATGGAAACTCTCCGAATTGCCGCTGAGCGTGAATCGGTCAAGAGAAGGTTGGGACATCCATTACGTTTACCTCCCGGAAGACGATCACGGCGGAAAAGAAGGTGACCCCGTTCTCGATCAAACCAATTTGCGCCATCTCCTCGTCAGTCCCACAGGCTGCCGGGCTCTGGCCTCGTTGCCGGACAACAGCCCGTCCTCGATGTTGGAAGATGGGCTCAAGGTTCGCTTGGTGGAGGCCGAGCAGCCCATTCAGCTTCCTCAGCGCCAATCGCTTGCCACCGCTTCACGTTTTGCTCAACTCTTCTATTGGATGCTTGAGTCCAAACATCCACTCCTGTTGTTTGGCATACCTGGCGTGGTGCTGTTTGTCCTCGGATATCGCCTCTCGGGCGACCTTGCAGGCATGTTTACTGAACTTAACTCCACCTCCATCGGGGTGACGCTCGTGACCATTGCCATGACCTTAATCGGCCTCTTTGCCATGATGGTGGCCTTGATTCTCTACATCATGGGGAAGCAAGTTGCACGCGTTCAGCATCAGTATAATTGGCCAAACAACAATGCGAGAGGGTGATGCATGGTCCGACGCTTGGTTTGTCTTGACATGGACCGAGTGCTTGTCGACCATTTGTCCACATGGCAGTACGTGTACGATGGTTTGGGCATTTCCAATGAAGAGTCGTTTTCACTTTACAATCAAGGGTTGTTGGACGAATGGTCGTGGATTAAACTTGACCTGGAGTTGATTAAATCCGCATCAGAGACTCCCATTTCAGACCACCGTCTGCGTTCGCTCATGGAAGGAATGCCCATGATGAACGGCTGGCGAGCCTTGATTCAACACTTGCTGGACCACGAGGTCTTCGTTGCCATCGTGAGCGGGGGTTTGCAGAAAACCGCTCGAGACATTGCTGCAGAATTTCCTGCGACGACGCCTTGGGTTCGACGATGGGGCGGCATCGATCGTCACACGGCCAGCGAGCGATGCGAAGGCATGGACACTCGCTTGCACGTGTTCACCAACGGGTGGCTCATGGATTCAGCCCTTGAGGAAGGAGGCTACGGTATTGGTGATTACGGTCGGTATCAGGTCCAAATGAACGGAAAAGGAGCGATTGTGAAGATGCTTCAGCGTCGACTTGGCGTATCCAAGGCGAACACCGCCGCCGTTGGTGATTCAATGGGCGATGCCGGTATGTTCGAAGAAAGCGGCTGTGCGGTTCTCTTCAACCCGTGGGACGACCGTCCTCGTCAGTTCGCTCATCATGTGATCGAAGAGAAGGACTTGCGCCTCGTTCTTGACTGCATTTGCACGGCATTTGGCCTGCCCAAACCTTAATTCGGGAGCGAATTGGAGGGGAACTTCATGTTTGACGACCCGCTCACGTCCATCTGCCCTCATTGCGGCTTTTTGCTCGGTGCGTTCATCCCAGGCATGCCGTGTCCCATGTGTGGCGAACCGGTGCTCTAAGGAGTCACGCGACGAGATGTCCGTGGGAACGGAATGACCTCACGGATGTGCGTAGCCCCGGCCAACCAGCTCACGACCCGGTCAACGCCTAACCCAAACCCTCCGTGCGGTACTCCGCCATAAGAACGCACGTCGATGTAGAATTGATACGGTTCACGCGGTGTACCTTCCTCGTCAATCCGTTCGAGAATTTCGGCTTCAGACCAGGTTCGCTCGCCTCCGCCAATGATTTCCCCGTACCCTTCGGGTGCCAGGAGGTCGTGGCACAGGACGTAATTCCCGTCCTCGGGGTCCACTCGGTGGTAGAAGGGTTTGGCCACTTTCGGATAGTGGGTGAGGAAATGGGGGACGTCGAAGTCTTGAGTCAACACCTTCTCCTTGGAGTAGTCAAGATCTTGACCCCACTCCACCTTCACGCCTTTGGATTGCAGGGTTTCAATCGCTTCATCGTAGCGCATTCGAGGGTACGGGTTATCGGCATACCGTGCGATAAGGGAAAGGTCCCTCTCGAGGTAAGTAAGTTCTTCTTCACGTTCGTCAAGGAGGGTTCTGGCGATGTGGCGTACCACGCCTTCACCGTGGGTCATGATGTCGTTGTTCGTGGCCCATGCCATTTCCATCTCAGCGTGCCAAAATTCGGTAAGGTGGCGCCGAGTTCGTGATTTTTCAGCCCGAAACGAGGGGGCGATGGTGTACAAGCGTTCGAGGGCCGGCATGGCCGCCTCGGCGTAGAGTTGCCACGATTGCGTCAAGTAGGCCTGTTTGCCAAAGTACGGTACTTCGAACAAGGTGGACCCCCCTTCCACCGCTCCAGCGACAAAGTTGGGTGCCTGGTACTCGAGGAAATCATGGCCACGGAAGTAATGGTGGATGGCGCCAAAGGCCGAACTGCGGAGTTTCAGCATCGTTGTGGCTCTCGTGGTCCGAAGGTAGAGGTGGCGGTGGTTCAGGGTGTGTTCAGTCCCACCGTAGGTTAGTTCGCCGTCTTCGTCTTCCACCAGCATGTCCGCTTCCGTGATGGGAAAAGGACGTTCTGAATTGACAGGACCGACCAAGGTGACGCCCGTGATGTCAAGTTCGTGACCGCCGTCGGCGCGCTCATCGACACGGACTTGACCCTCGAGCATGACGCTGGTTTCGATAATCATCCCTTTCAAGACTTCAAACGCTTCATCGCCGAGCGCTTCGCGTTTTCCAACGCATTGAATGGTGCCGGTGGAATCTCGGAGCACCACAAAGCGAATCTTGTTGCTGCCTCGTGCACGCTTAATCCAACCCTTCAACTCGATGGTGGCTCCGTCGTGCTTTCCTTTTTGCACATCACCAATCCAAACGGTCTTCACCATGCTCGCACCGTCTAAAGGCACCTTGCTTGCCTATGTCAATGTCTCCCTCCCGTCGGCTGAGAAAGCACCGAAGTTCCCTCACACAACGGGCAAAGTGTCAAAGCCTTCCCAGCGAATTTTCTCTCATGGCCAAGTTGGCGGTGTATGCGTTGGGAGGCAACGCCCTTCTGGCTCCGGGCGGTGAATCTTCGGATGCGCTTGAGGTGGTGGCGAAGGTCATGAGCGATGTCGTGGATTTGCTGGAGATGGATTGGCGAGTCGTGATCACGCACGGGAACGGGCCCCAGGTGGGTCACCTTCTCGCTCTTGACCAAGGCGGTCAAGAGGGCTTGGACCGTTGGGTTGCGGCGACCCAAGGGATGATCGGGCATGAACTTTCGATGCACCTCCAAAGCATCCTCCATCGCCGTCGTCGCCCCGAACGGACCGCCGTGGTGCTAACTCACGTTGAAGTTGATGCCAACGATGAGGGTTTTTCCTGGCCCACCAAACCCGTTGGGCCTGTCCTTGATGCGGAAACCGTGATGTCTGCCGATTGGGACATTGCTCAGACGGTTCACGGCCCGCGCCGTGTTGTCGCCAGCCCTGTTCCGCTTCGGGTGGTTGAACTTGATGTCATTCGGCAATTGGTGGACCTCCAAGGCGTGGTGATTTGCGGAGGCGGTGGTGGTATCCCGGTGGTTGACCACGGCGGTGATTTCCAAGGCGTCCCTGCGGTGGTCGACAAAGACTTGTTTTCGGCCTTGTTGGCCAATGATTTGGATGCAGATGCGCTGATCATCACCACTGGAGTGGACGCCATTTACACGGATTATGGGACTTCTGAAGCAACTCCGCATCGTCACCTTACGGTTGAAGAACTTCTGACCATGCATTCAAATGGGCAGTTTCCTGCAGGTTCAATGGCTCCCAAAGTCAAGGCTCTTTGCACCTTTGCAGGTTCGACCACGGACGGTCAAGCGGTCTTATGCCAGCCAGGAGAGGTCTTGTCCGCCTTGAGAGGGGAACAAGGGACAACGGTACGCTCCTGACCCCAAGGTGATTGAAGAATCATGTTCATATGGTTGGGCGGATTGGCAACTTCATGAAGACCCCACTTGTTGCACAAGCTCACTGCGATGGACCCTGCGGCGTGTACGACCCCGCCAGTGCCCGAATCGCTGCAGAAGCCGTACAATCGATGACCAAGAAGATGCTCGCTCTGACCCCACCCGACCCCAGTGACGGTCCGGCCATGGCCGCCTACCTCAACACGATGTCTCGCTATGCTTCCATCAAGGAAGAAGAAGCACAAACCTGCAAGGACGAACTGCTGGTGTTGTGGACGGATTTCTTCAAGCCCCAACACCTTGAAGCCAACCCTGACTTGCATGACACCTTCTGGCATGCTGCAAAACTTTGCTCGGCTTGCAAGGTTGAAGTTTCAGCCGAGCACGCTCAAGAGTTGATGGACGCTTGTGAAGCGATTCACGAGATGTTTTGGTCCGCCAAGGGTCGAGAAGTCCCTTGGGTTCGTGCCTCTTGAGGCCACTGCATGTCCGAATCGGTCGATGTGGTCCTTGAAGGGGACAGCATGTGGCCCACGTTTTCAAGCGGCGACGTGCTTGGATTTCACCTCAATCCTACCCAAGAATCACTCAACGTTGACGATGTTCTGTTGCTCAAGCATCCGCTCAACCCTACGGTCTTGATGGTTAAGCGATTGATTCGAATTGAAGCCGATGGACGCCTGTTTGTTGAAGGCGACCAACGCGACCCCACCGCTTCTCAAGACTCACACAATTTCGGTACCCTTCAACCCGACCATGTACTTGGGGTGTGGAACGGAGACGTCAAGCGGGCCTGACGGGGTTCGAACCCGCGACCGATGGATTAAGAGTCCATCGCTCTACCTGACTAAGCTACAGGCCCATCCTCGCCTCCTGCCGCGTCTATTTAACCGTTGACGCAGGACGCAAAGGAAATGATGTTCAATCGTCCTTCTCGAGCACGGTGATGCCGTCGCTGCTTGCGAGGATGACCACCTCGCACATCCCGTTGAACAGGCCAACTTGAACAACACCGGCGATGTTGAGCAGGTTCCGCTCGGTCGTCACGGGGTCGTGAATCGTTGGCCCTGTGTGCGCATCCACAATGTGATTTCCGTTGTCGGTGACCAGAGGCTTGCCTTGCTCGCTTCGCACGGTGCATTCGCAGTTCAATGCCTTCACGATGGCTCGCCGAGTGGTGTTCAAAGCAAACGGTGTGACCTCAATGGGCAACGGAAAGGCACCGAGACATTCAACCTGTTTCCGCTCATCCGCCACCACGATCATTTTGGTTGAGGCTTGAGCGACGATTTTCTCTCTCAGCAACGCCGCCCCTCCTCCCTTGATGAGTTGGAACCCAGGGTCAAATTCATCCGTGCCGTCAATGACAACATCGAGGTGACTCAAGTCATCCAATTCGGCCAAGGGTATGCCTTCGGCCTCTGCTAGATTCTTGGTGGCGATCGAGGTTGGTACGCCGATAATGTCCAAACCTTCGTCGCGAACCCGACGCCCAAGCTCCAAAATGGTGTATTTGACGGTGGAGCCGGTGCCAAGACCGACGTTCATGCCCGATGTGACGTACTCACAGGCGGCAACACCTGCCTGTTTCTTGAGTTCTTCAACGTCCATGACAGGAATGGACGGAGCGCATCCTATGGACTTTCCCTCGGGCACTCGGAGGAACCCCGTTCCGAAGCCTTTAGACCTTTGAGAAGACGTAGAGACGCCATGAGGGGGGGCGCAGCGAAGGTGGCCCTCGTTACGGGCATGATTTGCCTGCTTTTTTTCTCCACAATTCCGCTTCAGAACCCTCCGGCTGAGGTAGGAGGAGGCCAACTCGTTTTCGAAGCCACCCCCGTAGGTCAAGCGACCAAACTCACCATTGGTTCATGGCCCGACGGTGCGAATCAGCGCGTTCAACTTTCGGTTCCCGACGGCCACGCCATCAAGTCAATTGACATGAGCATTGAAGCCAGTACCCTCTCCAATTCCGTTGCTACCACGTTAACGAATGCGGGCGATTTTGATGCCAACAGTGTCTACGACGGCATGGACGCCAACACCTCTACCTTGGGCATCTTACCTTCGGGAGCATTTTGGGACTTTGAAGACCCGTTGCACGGTTGGACCCTTGGCGGGACCAATGTTTGGATGGTGGGCTACGACACCAGTCTGGGTTCAACCAACGGGGTGTACTCGGGAGCGAACGCCTTGTACACCTACAACGGCAATTACCCAAACAACATGGGCCAGTATTGGGCGACCTCGCCAACGATTGACTGTTCGGGTTGTTCCGGCGCTTGGAGCTTGAATTACATGCGTCGTCTTGGCGTGGAATCCAGCTCTTGGGATCATGCTTACGTGCAGGTGAAGAACCCCTCGGGGAGTTGGGTGAACATTTGGTCAAATTCCGGGACGATGAACGAAGCCAGTTTCACCCAAGTATCCCACACCATCTCCAATTACATCGCTGGGAATTCCGCCTTTGCCGTTCGATTTGGCATGGGAACAACCGACAGTTCGGTGACCTACACCGGCTGGAACATCGACGACGTTGCGATCGAACCCACCGGCGGGACCAGCGGCAACGGCGAGGGGAATTGGACCAGCGATGCGTTTGGCCCTTCGTTGGATGGACGTGGCGAGGAAGCCAGTCACGGCTTGCTTCACATGGACCACTTCGAATTCCCCGGTTCCGTGTTTGAGTACCAAATTCTTGACGCCATGACCGGCACCCCCATCGAAGGATTCGAACGTCTCTCGTTGCCCTCCATCGACTTGGGCATGATCGACGTGGAAGAGCACCCACTCCTCCGTCTTCAGGTTCACATGAAGGAGGCCGTTGGAGGCGGTGCTCCCGAAATACGAAGTCTTTCGTTCAACGGGCACGTTGCAAAATCATTTGACACGGACCCGAGTTCAGAAGGTTGGCAAATCCAAGGTGGAAGTTGGGCCAACGGGGCCATTGCCTCCAGCGGGCGGGTTCTTTCAAACACCTACCAGTTGCGCAGCGGCTTCTCCGCCATCCTGACCAACAGCATGCACAGCGGACCGGGGCTCCTTGAGTTCACCACCGATGGAGGTCAAACTTGGGACGCCATGGATGCACAAGGTCGTGTGGATTTGGCCGCTCCCGCTTTTTCGGTCCAATTCCGAATGGAGAGCACCGGCGGCACCTACACGTGGCAATCGTTTGAAGCAGAGATGGTTCGTACGTCCGTCCCGCTCGGCCTTCGTTTCGACGTCGGTGTTGACGGGACACCGGAATGGTCGCTTGACCGTGACGCCATCGGGCCGTTGGGTCTTCAAGACCGTCTTGTGAACGGTGAACGCTGGACAGAACGTCCGATCGCACCCGCCACCACCGCTTCCATGGAAGTGGCGTTGCCCGTCCGTGGTGTTCAGGCGTTCTCGTTTGCCGTGGCCTCCCCTTCCTCGGTGATTGCCAACCCGTTCATGGCGATGGCCGTTAACGGACAGGACATCCTGAGCCGAAATTTGGCGAACATCGATGCCCTCACTTTGGTGGAACTGACTTCGAGTGAACTTCAAACGTTGAACGGTGCCTTAGCCCAAGCGAGCAACACCTTGGGGGTCGATGCGTTGCCCATGGCGACCGTTGAAATTCGCATCGGTTCGTCCTTGAGTACCTCGACCTTGATGTTTGGAGGCTTGTTTGCTCCGTACGAACCGTCGATGAACCTGACCATGAACGCTGCGAGCCCGTTGGTCACCGGCCTCAACACCGCTCTCTCGGGCGTCGTGCCCACCTCGGGGCAACGAACCGTCAACCTCCCCGTCCGGATGGACGGGACGGGTTCGGTGTACTTGACCGTGAATCAAATCGAGACCCAAGCCTCGGTGAAGGCCTTGACGATGGACATCACCAACGTGACCGATACGTTGGTCCCTGGCAACGATTGGGTGGAAGCGAGAAGCACCTTCGATTTCAGTCCAATCGGCGTGCAGGATGCGCTGACCCACGCCCGTCAATCCAACTGGGAAGTGGAATTGCGCTTGGTGGGCGAGTCGCAACAATCCAGTTTGCGTTGCCCCGTGGCGAGCCTTCCCATCACACCGCTCAGCATGTCAACCTGCACCGCCTCGGGGACGGCCCTGCTTTGGTTTGACGAGGGTGCATCAGGTTCGGTCTCCGCAACCGCTTCCAACCAGTACTTGGAGGTGCTTCATCACTTCAAATTCCCCGATGGCTGGGACGATGAGCCCTCGGCTGTCTTGAGTGTGCATTTGATTTCCAGCACCGGGCCCATGCTACCGGTGACGCACATCTTTGGCCTTGGCCACGACCAGGGCGTGGAGAACGATATTGAAGTGCTTGAATGGGGTGTGGAGTTTGCCGACGGCATCACTTCCGACCCTGAATTCCCCTATCTCCAATCGGGTAAACTCGTCACGGTGAAGGTCACCATGGGCTTTGAAGGGACGGACGAGAGCACGCCTCGGTCCGGACAAGCCCTCGTTCGTTTTTTGGTTGACGGGAACGAATACGCCACCACCACGGTCTTCAACGACGGTGTGGCCCGTTTCCCTTGGAACGTTCCAACCGGTCGCCCTTCCATCGACCTCGGCGTTGAGGTGGTTCCGTTGCGAGGTCAGGAGGTGGTGAGCGAGGTTGACATGTCCCACACGTTCCTGTTCGACAACGTTGCTCCAACCTTGATGAGCAGCAGTGTTGAGCGCTTTGACAACCGTGATGTGTTGCCGACCAACCAATTGTCCTTCCTCGTTGCTGATCGCCCCAACCTTCCAACCCACGCCTTGGCTTCGGTATGGCATTCCTGGGAGGACGATACCAACGAAAACGGCGTGTTCGATTTTGGAGAAGAGCAACGCCTCTCGTTGACCATCCCCGAGAACCTTTCGAATCTCATGGGCTCCTACACGCTCGATGTTGATACCTCCCAAGCCAATCAAGGAGATTACTTCCTCGGGTGGTTGGAAATCGCCGACAGTGCTGGCCATGTGATGGCCGATGGAGGCTCAGCCACCACGCCCATGTTCCATGTGCAACTCAACAACAACGGGGCACCATCCTTAGGGGCGACCTCCTTAGGATGGCCAAACGGCGAACAATCACCGTGGTTCCACCCAGGGGAACAAAATCAAATTCGTGTCCCTGTTTGGGAGCAGAACGGCATTTTCGATTTGGCCGAGGTCCAACTTGCGCTGGCAAGTAACAAAGTTCAGTCCTCAACGGTGGCATGGAATCAATCCACCAATCAATGCACATCGAGCGATGTTTACATCGAAATTGCCTCGTGTGAACTGGTGCCGACCGAAGCGGATGACTTGTTTTCACGGAACGGGGAATTCGTGGTTAACTTCACCATTGAGTGGGGTTATGACCCGGACACCTCCCTGATTCGGATTCCCCAAATCACGATGAGAGATCAATCGGGACAAACCAACATGTTCACGCTCGAGCCCCTTGGCTGGCGGTTCTCTGGGGAGTTGGCCATCGACCCTGCGTCCCTTGAAATTGCCCTCAATGAAGAGGACCCGTCCTCGCTTGGCTACTGGGTCCAGCCTCGGACGACCTTCGGCATCACCGGCGATGTCGTCTGGTTCAGAACCGGCGATGTCCCTCAACAAGACCTCGATGTTGAACTTCAACTCGGGGAAAACACGGTTGAACTTGAAGCGTTGAACGGGTCGTTCTCGGGGACCATGCTCGCTCCGTTGCAAGACGGGACGTACGGGTTATTTGGTGACCTCTTTGATGCTCCCAACGGGGCCGTTTATCGCGGAGACGGTTCCGCTTTCGTTTGGTTCATCGTCGACAACGAAGCCCCACGCGTCACGGCGGTCGACAAACCCGGTTTCAACAACGTCTTGGGCGAAGAAATGTGGAGCGACTTGAAGTTTGAATTGCGCCTTGCGGAGAACGCTCGACTCGACGAGTCAAGCTTGAGGCTTCATTGGTCGTTGAACGAAGCGGGGCTCGGGCTCAACTCGTACACCTTTGACAACGGTAGTTTGCCTCTCACCGTCATTGGAGAGCGATTGAGCGGCGAATCCATTCCCGTTCAATGCACCCTGGACCTCGACGGTGTGATGCTTCCCGTCTTCCGCACCAGGGCCGTTGAACTGCGGATTTGGGTCACCGGGGAAGACGAAGCGGGCCAAACAATTGACGCCATTTTCAACGACATTGATGCCCCCCTGCGAGTATGGGCTTTGGAACAACGCGTCCCCATGTTTACCATGTCCGATGTTGAGTTCAGTCCCAAGTCGGACATTCGAAAGGGCGATCTCATCGAAGTTGCAGCCGTGGTCAACAACATCGGTTTGGCCGATGGTGAAGCCAGTTTGGTGTTGGAACTGGTTGAATCCAGCGGCGCTCGGACTCGACTTGATGCCCGCACCATGAACATTCAATCCAACGAACAAGTCATTTACCAGTACCTCTGGAAACCTGGACGTGAAGGTAGCCAGTGGCTCGAACTGAGCATCATCAACGGCCCGAACGCTCAATCCCCGACGGTGCTCGTGGATGAAGAACGAAACGAGGGCGTCTTGGGGTCCATCGGTTCGGTCAACCCCGTGATGTTGGGCGTGGTCGGCCTTTTGGTCTTGGGCCTGCTCGGTTTGCTGGTGGTTGGCCTTCGGCGAGAGCAACCCCCCGCTTTGCCGGTAGCTGCACCTGCGAAGACCGTGGCAGCGATACCGTCCCCGCCATCATCCGAGGGCCCGTACGGCGCCCAGCAAACAGCGTCCCCTGGTGAAAACCCCTATCAGTGAACGCTGGAAGGTGGCCGACTGCTTGAAATGGCGGGACGCTTCGCCACAACTGGAGGGAGTAGGAGGACCGCTGACAGAGTTCGACTCTGAGGAAAGTCCCCTCTCCATAGTGCAAGCGGCTACCAGAAGGAAGCGAACAGAAATGGTCGGGTTCAGGCTGAAGAAACGAACGATGCAAGGTGCGTACGATGACGTTGAAAGACCGAGGTTGCCTTGTGGTCGATGAGACGAGCCACCCCGCTGGAGCAAGTCCAAACCGTTCCGTTGACTCGGCACGACGAGGGACAGGTAGGATGCACAGTTGAATGCGGTCACCGAAAGGGAACAGAAAGGGGCTTACTCCCTACTCCCTCCACTCACGATTCTAAGACGGCGTCCATCGTTTTCATCACGGTGCCTTGCCCGATGGCAATGTCCTCACCGAAGTCAATCCAAGAGGGATGCTTGTTGATTTTGGCGCGTGTTACATGCTCGGCGGTGATGATGGCGGGGAGCAAAAAGGCACTCGTGAGGAAGGCGAACACGATCAACAGGCACATCAGCATGAAGAAATTCTCCAGTCCAGGGAACGCAGCCAAAAAGCCCGCCCCAATGCCAGAGATGGTGGTGATCGTCGTTTCAAAGATGGTTTGGCCGGTTTCTTCAATCGCGGAAGCCAGTCCGTGCGGCGATTCACCTTCTTCTCGTATCCGATGCATGACGTGGATGGAATCGTCGACCCCAATACCGAACACGATGGTTCCAATCATGGCCGTGAAGATGTTGACGTTGACGTCACCGCTACGCATCAAGAGGGGTTGCCAAAGAATCACCACCGCCACGGGAATCATGGTGTATATGCCCAATCGAGGGGAGCGGAAGACGATCATCAACAACACCGTCAGCACGAACAACGTCAACAGCGTCGTGGTGCTTTGCGTGTCGTGAATGCCGTCGTTGATGTCCAACGAAACGGGGAGCCCCCCGGTCAAAAGCGATGTGCGCGTGTTCAGCAGACTTGGGCCGGCGCCCAGAATGTCATCAATTTCATCGCGCAACTCGCCTGCAACGTTGAGATTCATGTAGGGTTGTGCAACATAGACAATGGCTTTGGTCCCGCCTTCATTGAGCAACATGGATTGAACTTCAGCCGAAAGGGTGTCAACCGCGACGTTCACCATGTCTTTCTTCAACGCATCTCGTTCACTCATCGGGACGAGGGACCAACCCGGACAGCTCGGGTCGATGAGCGATTCGCTTTCCCAGCAGGGGTCGTGCAACAGGTCCCAAAGGGACCCCTCCCCAACCGTGACGCCGTCGGTCAGCGTGATGGCCGCCGGAACCGCCTTGAGGAAGGTGATGATGCTCGTGGTGGAGGTCTCATCAACCCCGTCGACGGCCAGTTCAACCTCGTTGAGCGAATCCAACACCGGAAGGTCACGAATGTTGTCGGTGTTGTTCACGTTGGGTCGCTGTGAAGCGTCGTAGATGAACAGCGACGTTTGACCGCTGCTGAATTGGCGGGAGTATTCAGCGAGTGAATTCAGGGACTCGATCCCGTCCGGCGCTTCGGAGGAGCCGGTGATGGGTTTGTCCAACTCGTCCATGTTCGCCACACCGTACAGCGTGACGGAGGCACTGAGGATCAAAATCAACAGGAAACCACGTACGGGGGCTTGGCCGATGTTCTTCCACACGGAGGGGTTTGAGCGCTTGTTGAACTTTAACAACCAAGCCAAGGTGGGAACCAACACAATGCTCAACAGCAGGGTTGAGGAAATCCCAATCACCAGCGTGATGCCCACCGATCGTATGGGGCTGATCGGGACGATCATCGGTGCGATGAGCACGGAGAACCCAACAATGGTCGTCATTGCCGAGAGAAACACCGCAACCCCGGTTGACCGCGTCATTTCCATCACGCAGGATTTGTAAAAATCCAAGTCCCATAGTTCGGGCACCGGTTCAGGAGGTTGTCCACGTTTTCGTCGTCGCTGATTTTCATCGTTGGCTTTGTCGATTTCCTTTCGTCGCACTTCTTCAATTCGGTTGACCATGTGCAGCGCATAGTCAACGCCCAAGCCGATGAGGATGGGGAAGGTGGCCACGATCATGGGGGTGAGGGTGATGTCAAGAACCACCGACGAGCCAAACGTGATGGCCAACGCCATGAGGATCGGTGTCCCGGTGATGACGACGACCTTCGCCGAACGGTGAAGGGCCGTGATGACCAGAATGGTGAACAGGACGGACCAAGGAAGAATCATGAGCAAATCTTCGTAAATGGCGTCCGAAACATCCTCCAGAACCTTGGTCAAGCCCGTGACGGTCATGTCGGTTGACCGGTATTCTGCAGGTCGATTATCGATGATGTCCTGAAAATGGTTGAGAATGGCCGAGAAATCCTCCCAGTCGCCGGTGACGGAGGGGTTGTGATGCAATCCTACCACGATGGCGGTGGTGTCCCAAATTCCATCGCCGTCCATGTCGTTGGTGAAGTTCCCGTCCCCGTCGCTGTCCACGGTGGGGTCCATGTCGTTGGTGTCCTTGATGAGCGCATCAAACGCCCCGTTGGACTCCTCAATGATTTGGTCAATTCGGTCTTGACTTGGGATGGCGTATTCCCCTCCGCTCTCGACGCTGTCGCAGTCGAGGGCGAGCGGGAGTCAATTGTTCACCGCATGCTTGCACATGGAAGCGTTGAAGCGCCCATCGGCCGAATTTATTTCTTTGATGACTTGGGCCGGTGAAATCACCCACATGACGCCGTCGTTTTCACCATGGTCGTCTTTGTCGTAATCCAGGCCTCGCCCGGTCGAGTCGCCATCGATGTTGCGATCGTCGCCTTCGATCCAGCTGATTTCGTTCAAGATGACTTCGTCCGTGATGTTGGTGCTGTCGTTTGGATTGAAAGCGTTGGGTGTGCGGATATAAATCACCACGAGGTCGGTCGACCATTCTTCTCGCACTTCGAGCAGAAGTTCGGTGGATGAGGCCCCATCGGGGAGGAAAATTTCCACATCGTCGTCAATTTGTTGTTGAAACGCCATGCCCTGTTGGGCGAAGACGGCGCTGATGACAACAAACAACAGCAGCACGGTTCCGGGTGAAGCCAGCACGGTGGCGTACAGTTTTTCCAGTTGCTGACTGAAGGTGGATTTGAGATTCGCAGCGGTCCGGTCCGCAGCGAGGCGGAGGGCGTCAAGCGCCGAGACCTCGCTGTCCATGGCTGGACGAACCGGTGCAGGCTCAAGAATCATTCCGAAGAATGGAGCATAACGATGCCTCAGCACGCGTCGTAGGCCTCGATGAGGTACTTTGTGAGCGGGCTGGTCCAAGCCAATTCGGAAATGCCGTCTTCCCCTTCGATGGCGTAGGCTCGAATGACGTCACGGACGCGAACGTTTCCTTCGGCCGAGCGTGCGAGGATCATCGCGCCTTTGATGGGTTTCCCGGTACCGTGCGGGTCATACACCGTATCGAGCGCTTCTTCAAGGAACCAATCGGCTTTCCCGCCGGGCTCGCCCTCGTAGGTTTTTTTGGCCTTCTTCGCTCCAAAGAGGCCTCCTGTTTTTGGCTTTGCGGGAGCGGGTTTGGCGGCTTCCTTTGGCTTCTCGGGTTTGGAAGGGGATTCTTGAGGTGCCTCCGTTTTCTTGTCCTCCTTCTTCTCCTCTTTTTCGTCCTTGGCCTCTTGCTTCGCGGGTGAACTCCCGGAGGAAGCGGCTTTTTCCGCTGTTTTTTGGGCGTCGCTGAGTTGGTCCTTCAGGTCTTGAATCTCATCTCGGTAGGCGGCAGCGAGGTGCATGAGGGACGCCTGCATCGCTGCTTCGAGTTGGATGGTGAGGCCATCGGTTGACATGTCCGTCCATTTTTTCCACTGAAGCATGGCGTTGGCATGAATGTCAGAGCCACACTTCGGACAGAAACTCTTGTTCGGTGGTTGCATGACGGGAAGGGCCGCCAAGGCATCGCTGGCAGGAAGAACCGTTCCTTGGGAGACTTCCAACAAATGGAGGGTGGCGGCGCGACCGATGTCCATGGCTTGCGCAAACGCTTCGCTGTCCTTCTCAAAGGCGCTTGCGGATTTCAAATCGGCCAATTTTGTTCCATCGATGGCCAATTCAATGGCCGCCTCGGCCGCAGGGTGACCCCACTGGGCGCTGCGCAAACCGGGAGCGACCACTTGATTCGCTGTTTCACCAGCGGTCGTTTCCGTTGGTTCTCCGTCGCCAGCTGCTGCGATACCAAGAGCGATGGGGTCGGCCCCTGTCTCAATTTTAGCGATCATGTCAAATTTTTCCGCCATTGACAAATCATCCCTGATTCGAATGACATCCTTCAGTTGATTGAGGTCGTGACCCGTGGCGGTGATGGGCCCTTGGACGTTGAGGTCATGGCCGCAAGAGAGGCAAAAACGAGCCGTAACCTCCACTCCCGCTTCG
>JADHNB010000029.1 GCA_016779705.1 Candidatus Poseidonia sp.
ACAACGCCGCCTCCACCAACTTCAACAAGGCCATCAAGATGATTCCTTCCAACATCGTCGCCGGCATCAAAGGCTGCTCAGAGCGACAACTGTGGACCGTTCAAGCCCACGTCCGAGAGAACGTCCAAATCACGTTCTGAGGACGTCCCCGGCTGGCAACGGCCCTTGAGGTGTGAAGCGTGACCGAGGCTCCGCTGGTGGATGTCCACGAGAACCTGCGCTTGCTTGGCACCGCCCATGTGGCCACGGCGTCGGTCGAAGCGGTGCGGGAACAAATTTTGTCCTACCAACCCGATGTTGTCGCGGTTGAACTTTGCCAAAGTCGATACGATGCCTTGGTCAACGAGCGTCGTCTCGATCAAGAAGGGTTGCTCAAGGTCATCAAAGAAGGCAAGGCGCCAATGGTTCTCCTGCAATCGATGCTCGCCGCCGAACAACGAAAGCTCGGTCTTGATGAAGGCCAACAACCCGGTGCTGAACTGCTTGCTGCGGTGGTCGCGGCCCAAGAGGCGAATTGCGAAGTGGCCCTGGTTGACCGTGATATTCAGACCACGTTGCGCCGGGCTTGGAAACGCATGCGGCTCCGTGAAAAATGGCGTCTCCTGCGCTCGCTTCTCGACGAAGAGGACGACGAAGAAGTGGATGTCAATCAACTCCTGGAAGACACGGACCTTCTTTCGAGCATGATGGAGGAATTGAAAGGCTTCTCGCCGGGAGCCGGCACCGTCCTCATCGATGAGCGAGACCAATACATCGCGTCGAAACTTCACGCCCTTGACCGTAGCAAACGGACGTTGGTGGTCTTGGGTGCGGGCCACCTCACCGGTGTTCAATCGCAATTGGCCGACCGACCCGAATCCATCGAACAAGCCTCGCTTGAGACCGTCCCCTCGTCAGGTTTCATTCGAAGGAGCCTGCCTTGGGCGTTCCCGTTGGTCATGATCGCCGTCCTTGCCGCGGTGGTGTCCACGGGAAGCGACGTTGATTGGTTGACGTTCTTCACGGTGTGGACGGTGACCAATGCGGTGTTTGCAGCCCTCGCTTGTTTGCTCGCACGCGGGCATCCGCTGGCCGTGCTGACCGCTGCACTCGCCTCGCCGATCACCTCGTTGAACCCCGCCCTTGCCGCAGGCTGGTTTGCCGGCTATGTTCAACTGAAGATGGCCGAACCCACCGCCGAAGACCTTCAGCAGTTCCTCAAACTCGACGATTTCTCCGCTTTTTGGTCCAACCCCGCTGGAAAGGTTCTGTTGGTGACGGCCCTGACCAACCTTGGGTCCATGCTCGGTGCATGGGCTACGCCGTTCATTCTGGTGGGTGGTGCTGGGCTGTGGTGAACGGTTCAAGGGCGTTGAAGAGGTCGATGTGAGCTTCCACGTCGTGAACGCGGAGAATGTCAATACCCAAGCGTTGAGCCACGGCGGCCAAGGCCAACGTTCCCGAGAGTCGGTCTTCCGCTCGTTGACGGCCGGTGAGGTGGCCGACGATGCTTTTTCGAGAAACGCCCCAGAGGACCGGCGTCTTTCCGCTTGAGGCGATGGTTTTGCCTGCATTCAACAACTCCAGGTTATGCGCTTGGGTTTTTCCGAAACCGATGCCCGGGTCGAGGACGATCAATTCCGCTGGATGCCCCCGCTCCATCAGCCGCTGGCGCACCCCCTCAAGCGCGGTGCTGACTTCACTCACACAGTCCTCGTAGTCCGGCTCGTTTTGCATGGTTCCGGGTTCACCTTGCATGTGCATGATGCACACGGCGCATCCTTCAGCGACCACCAGGTCCACCATGGCCGGGTCGCGAAGTCCAGAGACATCGTTGACCATGTCGGCTCCGGCGAGGAGGGCTTGTTTGGCCACTTCAGGGTGGCGGGTGTCCACGGAGATGAGGGCCGTGGGTCGTTGGTTCCGCAGGGTTTCAATCACCGGGACGACCCGGGCGAGTTCCACCTCGAGGGGGACCGGCTCGGCTCCGGGTCGCGTGGATTCACCCCCAATGTCCACCCAGGTCGCTCCGGCATCCCACATGGCGAGTGCCCGTTCAACCGCTTCGCTGCTGTTGACGCGACTTCCTTCGAAAAACGAATCGTCGGTGGCGTTGATGATGCCCATGATTTGGGGAGCCGACGTGGCGCGCAATGCATCGGCTAACTTGCTCCGGCGAGCCGCCAAGGCCTCCAAGTCCGATGGCACAGACTGGCCCAGTTCGGCAGGTTTCATAAGATGTTACGGCGAAGGACCTCGCATGTCCGATGCGGAGAGCATGCTTGATGACGGCACGTTCCTCGCAGACGGTTCCCCTTCACCTGAGCGAGAACTTCCACGCAACACGGAGTTTGCTGAGCGAATCATTCGCCGCTTAAATCCCGGCAACCAGCAAGAAATGTTCGAAATGGCCGCCCGTCAATCCAAGCTCGGTGGGATGCTCATTACGCTCATGGTCGTGGTTTGGTGGCTGTTCATCGGCGTGAAAAACGATGACATGAGCGCAGCCACCTCCGTGTTCTTTGGCTTGGAGTTCGGACAGGTGGCCCTTGCCGTCATGACCCTCTCCGTTCTTTCCGCCGTGTTAAGCGAATTGAGCAAGGACATGGGCAAAATCTTGCCTTCCACCGTTGCTGGTGGGATGCTCATTCTCGCCGGTCTGTACGTGGCCGAACCGCTTGTTTCGGCCATGTTTCTAAGTCAGTTCGATTTGACGGTCTCCGAAGGCATGTATCGGACGATTCGGCTCGGCGTTCTGTGGGCCGGCATGTCAATCGGCACCAACCTCATCGTCAACGCCATGCTGCTGAACTGGCTGATTCGCTTCATGGACTCCAACCATATCGACTTCACCGGACGTGGTGAAACGAGTCAAGAGATGGATGCTCGTCTCACCCCCAGCACCGAATAGTCGCTATCCTCTTGAACGCCTTACGGCTGGCCTTCCCATGACCCCTCCCTTCAAGGTGCTCCGTTTGGGCTATCGAAAGGGTCGTGACCCCCGCATCACCACGCATCTTGCGTTGGTTTCACGGGCCTTGGGCGCCACGGATTTCTTGCTCGCCGGTGACGAGGACGACGGATTGTTTGACAACGTGGCTTCGGTCAACGAACGCTTTGGCGGTCGCATGAATTGCGAGCACATCGGTGGTGGTTTGGGGTGGCTCAAGCGTTTCTCAACTCAAGATGCTGGCGACGGTGAACCCGGGGTCACCGTTCACCTGACCATGTACGGTGAGCCTTACCGGTCGGTGATTCCCCGCATCCGGCGAGATCGCCCCATCACGCTGGTGGTCGGGGGCGCCAAAGTCCCCAGCGATGTCTTTCAACACGCTCATTACAACGTGGCGGTTGGAAACCAACCGCACTCTGAAGTGGCAGCCCTCGCGCTGTTCATGGAGGCCTGGTTTGGTGAAGGGGGAAGTGAACGTCATTTCCCGGATGCTCGCCTCATTATCGAGCCGTCCGCTCGCGGGAAAGCCGTTCATGACATGGACCGTCATGATGATGGTGAAGAATAACTTACTCAACAGACTCAGCCTTATCTCCTTCCTGTTTTTATCGGATGCGGGGAGGGCGATGTCAATTCTTGCCGCACCGAATCATTATGTGCGGCCGATGACGACAAAAACTAATGTTAGGGGGCGGTATTGGGAATACGCGTTCTCTTCCGGCGACGCACCGCCTTTACAACCCCTCTGCGTTGGCCATTCCTGACGCTGCAGACGGACTGGCCAAAGACGTTGATTTGCCGCCGGCCGCAACCGGGCGCGGCGTCTTGCTGACCGCTGATGGTGGACGATATTTGGGTGAATTGTTCGGTGCTCGAACCATTGGTTCGGGTGAACTCGTCTTCACCACAGGGATGATGGGCTATCAGGAGTCGCTCACCGATCCTTCCTTTGCTGGACAAGTGCTGACCTTCACCTATCCGTTGATTGGGAATTACGGCGTTCATGTCGGCGCCTCTGAATCGGCCCATGTTTGGCCTCGCGGGGTGGTGGTTCGCCATGCCATGTCTCAACCCGACCACCGGAATTCTGCAGGAACGGTGGATGAATTCCTTCGTCTTCACGGTGTTCCTGGCATTCACCGAATCGACACACGGGCCATCACCAAACGTGTTCGGGAACTCGGTACGGTTCTGTGCGTCTTTGGGCCGGTTGACCAGGAAGAGAAGATGAAAGCGCAACTTGAAACGATGACCTCCCCGGAACTCGAGGACCTCGTCGACCAAGTCTCCATTGACGCCCCCGTTGAACTCAACCCCGGGGCCTTGGATGACCTCGGCGCTCCCAAACCCCGTCTTGGCGTCCTTGATTGTGGCGTGAAGCACAACATTCTGCGCCATTTGTGCATGCTTTTCGATGTGGTATGGTGCCCGCCCGACATCCCCTACGAAACGCTACGAACCACCTACGCCATCGACGCCCTGTTTTGCAGCAATGGACCGGGCGACCCCGCCCACCCCGGCAAAGCAACGCAAGCGAGAGCGACCCTCGCCCGTGCCGTCGCTGACGGTCTGCCGGTCATGGGCATCTGCCTTGGCCACCAACTCATGGGGTTGGCCTCAGGTCTTCAAACCTACAAAATGCGCTACGGCCATCGAGGCGCCAATCAACCCGTCGTGGACCTCAAGGACCGCACGGTATCGATCACCAGCCAAAACCACGGCTTTGCCGTGGCCCATCCCAACGACGGCATGCTGGCCGCGCATCCAACGGGAGCGACCTCCCCCTCGGTGGAGAATCAACACGGCGCAGAGGTGGAGGTTCGCTACATCAACGCCAACGACGGGACCGTTGAAGGCTTGGACGTGGTGGGCAAACCTTGCTTCACGGTGCAATTCCACCCCGAAGCCTGTCCGGGACCTCACGACGCCGCACCGCTCTTCTTGCGCTTCCGTGCGGTGGTTGACGAACATCTGGGGGGTGGCGTCTGATGCCTCGCCGAGACGACCTTGAAACCATCATGGTCTTGGGAAGCGGCCCCATCAAGATTGGACAAGCCGCCGAATTTGATTTCTCAGGCTCTCAAGCGGTTCGTGCGCTTCGAGAGGACGGTTACAAGGTCATTCTGGTGAATTCGAACCCCGCTACGATTCAAAACGACCCCGAAATGGCTGATGTCGTGTACATCGAGCCGTTGCTGCCCGCCACCATCGCTCGCATCTTGGAAATAGAGCAACCCTGCGCCCTGTTGGCGGGGATGGGCGGCCAAACGGCGCTCAACATCGCCAGCGAATTGTCGCACAACGGCACCTTGGAACGTTTGGGCGTGGAACTCATCGGCTCGGACCTCGATGCCATCGATAAAGCAGAGGACCGAGAGTTGTTCAATCAGGTCTGTGAATCCATCAACCTGCCCATCAGCAAAGCGGTGGCTTGCAATTCCATCGATGAGGTGATTGCGGCTGCTGAGGAAATTGGCAGCTGGCCCATCCTCATTCGCCCGGCCTTCACGCTGGGTGGCTTGGGTGGAGGTACGGCGCGGGACATGGGCGAACTGGTTGAAATCTCCCGACTGGGCCTTCGCAACTCCCGCATTTCCCAAGTCCTCATCGAGGAATCCATTCTTGGTTGGCAGGAATTGGAGTACGAGGTGATGCGTGACGAAGCCGACAACGCCACCATTGTCTGCACGATGGAAAACATTGACCCGATGGGCGTCCACACCGGTGAATCAACGGTGGTGGCCCCGCTTCAATCCTTCAGCGACGCTGACCACCAACGCTTGCGTAACCAAGCCTTGGCCCTGATTCGGGCGTTGAACATCAAGGGCGGATGCAACGTTCAATTCGCTTTCAATCAATTCACGGGCGAGATTCGCGTGATCGAAGTGAACCCTCGTGTATCACGGTCTTCGGCGTTGGCTTCGAAGGCGACCGGCTATCCCATCGCACGGATGGCGGCGAAAATCGCGGTTGGGTACACGTTGGATGAACTGCCCAACCCCATCACGGGCGAGGGCACCACAGCGGCGTTTGAACCCACCTTGGACTATTGCGTGGTGAAAATTCCCCGCTGGCCCTTCGATAAATTCCGTACCGCCGACCGTACGTTGGGCACCTCCATGAAATCCACCGGTGAAGTCATGGCGATTGGTCGCAACTTCGAGGAAGCCTTCCTCAAGGCTTGGGCTTCGTTGGAACAGGGATGCGCTCATCCACGTCCGCTCACCCGTGCGGACGAATCGGAAGGCGAGGGGATGTCGCAACGTGCTCACGAGCCCTTGCCCGACTCCACCCTCGTCAACTGGTTGTCCGTGGCCACGGACCGACGCATGGGGGCGCTCTTGGAAGCCTTCCGTCGGGGATGGACCGTTGAACGGGTGCATGAGATCACGCGCATTACACGATGGTTCCTCTACGGCTTCGAACGCTTAGCGAACATGGAACGGGAGATCGTTGAGCGGGCGGTCTCGCCTGCTGAACTGAGCGAAGAAGAACTCCGTCGATGGAAGAGTTTTGGTTTCAGCGACGCTTACATCGCCGATGCGTTGGCCGGATTCCCCGCAGAGGGGCTGAAATCCTTGGTGTCGGGCCAAGACGAACGAGCCGTCATGCAGCGGCGTCACGATATCGACTTGCATCCGGTTTACCGGATGGTGGACTCCTGCGCCGCTGAATTTGCTGCAAAAACCCCCTACTACTACTCCACCTACGAACCGTATGGTGCCCCTGGAGTTGACGTGATCCCCAACCTCGAAGAGCGTACCAAAGAGCGCTTGGTCGCCATCGGAAGCGGGCCGATTCGCATCGGTCAAGGCATTGAATTTGACTACGGTTGCGTGCATGCGGTCAAGGCCATTCGAGAGGCTGGAAAAGACGCCATTCTCATCAACAACAACCCCGAAACCGTTTCCACTGACTTTGACACCTCCGATCGATTGTACTTTGACCCGCTGACCCTTGAATATGTAAGTGAGATTTTACTCCGGGAACAGGCCCATGGAATTCTGCTGCAGTTCGGCGGTCAAACCGCCATCAATCTCGCTTTGCCGCTGGAGGCCCGCTTGCCGGACCTCATGCGAAAAGGCCTTGATTTGGCGATCATGGGTACGTCGTGCGACGCCATTGATGAAGCAAGCGACCGGGAACGCTTCGAAGCCTTTGCTAAACGACACGGGTTGCGCATGCCTCGAGGTGCCACGGGGACCTCGGCCGACGATTTACGAGCGGCGGTGGACAAAATCGGCTTCCCCGTCCTTATTCGGCCGTCCTATGTTCTGGGCGGTCGAGGCATGGAAATTCTGTCCAATCAACACCAATTGGACGGGTACTTGCGAGAAGCCTACTTGGCGCCTGACAAGCCGTTGCTGGTGGATGAATACCTCGGCCATGCCACCGAACTCGACGTGGACGCTGCTGCTGACGGCGAAGAAGTGCTTGTGGGGGCCATCATGGAGCATCTGGAGGAGGCGGGCATTCATTCGGGTGACTCGACCTGTTTCATTCCTGCTCAAAACATTCCCCAAGCCATGTTGGACAAGGTGGCCGAACAAACCAAAATCATCGGCTTGGGTTTGAACATCAAAGGCTGTTTCAACATACAGTTCGCCATTCAAGGCGATGACCTCTACGTGTTGGAAGTGAACCCGAGGTCCTCACGCACCGTTCCCTTTGTGGCCAAAGCGAGCGGTTTGCCGCTTGCACGCATCGCCGCTCGCGTCACCATTGGGCAGCCGTTGCGTGATCAGAGCATCCCTCGCCGCACCTCCGGGCAGGTCTGCGTGAAGGCGCCGGTGTTCCCGTTCATCAAATTGCGAGGCCTGGACCCGGCGCCTGGGCCGGAGATGAAGTCCACGGGCGAGGTCTACGGTTCCGATGAGCGAGCTGAATTGGCCTACCTCAAGGCACGGTTAGCGACCGAGGTCCCGGTGGCGACCGAGGGTGGTGCCTACCTCACGGTTCGAGACGAAGACAAAGACAAGCTCGTCCCGGTTGCCCAAGAATTGGTTGATCTCGGCTTCACCCTCTACGCCACCGGCGGTACGGCCGATGCCCTTCGACGACAGAACGTCCCGGTCACTACCGTCTATAGAATCGCTGAAGGCAAACATCCCGACGCCCTGGATTTGATGCGCCAAGGCAAGGTATCGTTCATCGTGAACGTTCCCACCATCTCGGGCGGTGCCGTTCGTGACGGCAACATGATGCGTCGCTTGGCCGTTGAACTCAACATTCCTTTCGTCACCACCATGCGTGGCGCTGTCATGGAGGCAGCGGCCATGCGGGCTCGGATTGAAGAGCGATTGGAACCCCGCAAGTTGACGGTGCACTACTGAACGGGAAAAAGCATCCCTTTATGCATGGTTGAGCCCGTCTTTCACCATGGCAACGGTTTGGTGCTTCCCCCCAGGTACCGTCCTTGCCTCAACGATTGACGGGCCTTTTGGCAGCGCTCTGAACCCGGTCGGTCCCGCCGATGCCGAGCGTTGGGTTTGGTTGGCGTACGACCAGCAAAATTCGGCGTTTTTGGACGCCCTTGACCACGGACCAAGGCGGGGCGTCGTGCTGATTGAATCAACGAACAAGGCCCAACAACAACCCTTCCACAAGCAAAAGTTGGGGGTGCTGTTGTCCAATCAACGTCACTTTGCCCTCGAACTTCAAGCCATGGGCGTCCCCGTGCTTTACCTCCAGACACGACAGTCCTACGCCGATGTTTTGCGTCTGGTCGGGGCCTTCGTGGATGGCTTGGAGGGTTTTGAGCCTGCGGAACGAAGTTTGCGTCTTGAGGTGGAGGCGCTCGTTTCCGAGGGGCAGCTCGCCCTTCACCCGCATCCGGGATGGCTCACGGAACGCGCTTGGTTCACCCAAAGCGTGGGCCAAGAGCCACCGTTTCGGATGGATGCGTTTTATCGGCGTGTTCGTCAAGAAACGGGTTGGCTGATGGAAGGCGACAAACCCCTTGGCGGAAAATACAGTTTTGACGGCGAAAATCGCCTTCCTTGGAAAGGCGATCCGCCTTGCCCGGAGTTGCCCACCTACGGCTTCGACGCTGTTGACGAGGAGGTGGAGGTCTTGGTTCGCACCGCCTTCGCTCATCATCCCGGTTCCGTGGACTTGAGCAAGCACGCCACCTCCGTCGCCGACCTTGACCAAGCCATGGCCTTCGCCGCAGAGGTGCTGCCTCATTTCGGACCGTATGAAGATGCGATGAGCGAGCAGAACCGGGGCCTTTTCCATTCACGGTTGGCGACCTTGCTGAACTTGCACCGTATCATGCCCGCTCAGGCGGTTCAGATGGCGCTGACCAGCAACGCCCCTCACAACAGCGTTGAAGGCTTTGTTCGACAGTTGATTTGGCGAGAGTACGTGCATCACATTCACGAGGTCACCGATGGTTTTCGTACCTTCGATGAACATCGACAACCGTCGCTTCGGGGGGCGCGTTGGGATGGTTTCGAGCGACGTGACGAAACGCTCCATCCCAATCACCTGAAGCAAGGACGACCGCTTCCCATGGCGTATTGGGGCAAATCAAGCGGCCTGCGATGCTTGGACGCCAACGTGGCGGCGGTGATGGAGGAGGGATGGACCCATCACATTCCTCGATTGATGGTGCTCAGCAACTTCGCAAACCTCTTGGACGTGGATCCGAGGGAACTCACCGATTGGTTTCACGCCGCCTTCATCGATGCGTACGATTGGGTCGTGGAACCCAACGTCCTGGGCATGGGCACGTTTGCGTTGGGGACGGCCATGATGACCAAACCCTACGTGGCCGGTTCGGCGTACATCAACAAGATGAGCGACCACTGCTCGTCCTGCGATTTCCATCCAAAGAAAACCTGCCCCATCACGCGATTGTACTGGGCCTACCTCAACCGTCACCTTGCCGCCTTTGAGGGCAACCACCGCATGGCCATCGCTCGAAAGAACGTCGCTCGCCGAAGCGACGAGGAAAAAGCGATGGACGCCGCCGTGTTCCAAAAGGTGCAGGTGGCGATGTCCAGCGGTGTCGCTTTGCGCCCCACCGCCGAGGGTGACTTGCGTTCATGGTCATGAGGTGCTGCGTCGGGAGGGCTGGCAGGTGGGGCAATAGTCCAGACGCCGACCAGCGTAGCGTTTTCGCATCACCAGGTCGCCGCAGGTGAGGCAGGGACGGTCGTTTCGACAAAACACAGCGTGACGCCACATGCGGCGTGGCTCACCACGGGCTTTGCTGGCTTGGGCCGTCTCTTCGGGCACGGTCACGCCGCCGGTTTCGTACGCACGGACCGTGACCTCCTTGATGCACCTTGCCCACTCCACGAGCGTTTCCTCGCTCAAATCACAAGGCCGATCGTCGGGGTGAACGCCTGCGGCGTGCAAGATTTCCGACCTGAGGTAATTCCCAAGACCGGCGAAGCAGCGCTGGTCGAGCATCAAGGTCGCCCCTTTCTTTCTATAGATTGAGGGGTGGTTAAGATGGTCAGCGAGGACGTGGGCCGTAACCTCGTCGTCCAACACGTCGGGGCCCAGGCGCGCCAGAAACGGAATGCCGTTCTCCTCGGCGGTTGGAAGCAGGACGATGTCGGTGGCGGACCAGAGTCGTACGGCGTGCTTGTCGGTCATGAACTCGGCTCGCAACGAACGGTTTGAACGAGGGTCGGTGGTTTTGAGGTGAACGGTCCAGCGCCCGTAGAGTTGGTTGTGACTGTACATGGTCCATCCACTGCTGAAGCGGATGAGCATCGCTTTGGCCCGACTGGTGACGCTTAGCACTTCATGACCGTGGATGAGGTGTTCGGCTTGTTGGAGGCGGGGGTAGGGCCAATGTCCTTCTTCAATGACCTTGCCGACCAAGGCCTTAGCAATGCGGTCTGCCGCCCTGCGAATTTCAGGACCTTCTGGCACGGCTTGATTTCAACGCCGCTGGTTATCAAGGCGTGTTTGGGCAAGCGTGGGGGGGTTTATTGGGTGAAATGCTTTGTTTCTCCATGTTCGGTTTGGAACATGCCAACCTCGGCCATCTGCTCGTTTCCCTGCTCGGCATCTGCGGAGGATGGCTTTCGGTCGCGACTCGATACCGTACCCAGCGGTTCGAAGAGATCAGCGTCTTGGAATTGGCCGCTCGTAATCCGTTCCGTCACAACATGGGGATGCTGGTGTCCTTTTGCCTCGCAACTATGCCCTCATCATCTTGTCCACCCTTGGATTGCAGTATCTGCTCGCCAACGGTTCAGCATCGGCCATGTTCTTTTCCATCCAGCTCCAGGTCGACAGTTTCGAGTGGTTCATCGTGCATCTCTTGGGATGGTCGGCCTTCTTTGCCGGCTCGATCTTTTTCGGCCAACAAGAGATGGACATCGCCTACATTCATTACGTGGCCCGCTCCGAAGTGCTTCGGGCCCCCAACGCTCCGTCCCTTCCGCGCCTGGATGAAAACGGTGAGCCGGTTGAACCGGCAACCCCGGAAGCTGAGGATGAAGATGCGGGCCGAGAAGAGGATGAACACCTCAATCCGCTGGAACGCTTGTGGCGAAAGATTGAGCGCCTCGAGGCTCGGCTGGACCAACTGGAAGGCGATGCTTCAGTCGAGGAGTGACGGCCACGCTGCCGCAGGATGACGGCAAGCTTGGGTTTCAACGGTTCCCATCGATGATTTTCTCGATGGTGAAGGACTTTCCATCGTGACCCCATTGGACCACGCCTGGCGTGTTGATCATGAAGTATTTCGTTGCAAATTCTCGGCCCAGGTCGGGGTGGTCCTCTTCAAGTTCCAGCGCAATTCGGGTGCTGTAACCGCCAAGGCTGCCGACCGCCGCCGTCCCTCGAATCCCGTCCACCAGGACGGGGTGAGGGGGTGAGACGGGATGACGTTCGGTGTCAAAGGGGTGGGCGTCCACCTCAAGACGGAGGTTTTCTTCGGTGCCGGGCTCGGTTCGGATGATGTCTTCGGACATGCAAACAAGAGGCTCTTGAGCCCTTATAAAGCATCAAAACGAATCCATGGAGAATCGCTCGTCCGTGGCGGACATGCCGGCGGCTTCCGCACGGGCAGCGATTCGCCGCAACGACCGCATGGCGTCGTCGATGCTCTCCACCTGTTCAGCAAATTGCGTCGGTGGCCATCCGCAATCGATGACGTTGGCTTCCACTGCACTCTCTTCGATCCAAGCTCCGCAGGCCGAGCCGTAGCATTTGGCCTTGAATCGCTCGATGTCAATCCAGAACGTGCTCCGGTGACACACCGGGCAAAGCCGACATTCGTACTCCGAAAGCACGGTGACGGCGTCATCGCCCACCACGTCGATTTCCCACGCCGTCACGCTGGCTCGCTCCAAGGGCACTTGGTGGGATTTTTTGAGGAAGGAACGCAACACGTTGAGTGCCGTCTCTTGGGTGCTGAAACAGCCCATGCCGACCACGGCACCGCCCTCCTCCACGGCGCTTGGCACATAGATGCGCCCGGTCATGACCATGGGTAGGGCTGGGCGTGGCGGCGTTTAAGCCTCGCTCAGGACCGTTGCCAGAGGACCTCGATTACGGGCAGGCCGCCCGGATGGGGAAGGGGGGCTTGCGGCTTCTCGATGCGCACGCTCATAGAGGCGAGGGCTGGGTTGGGCGAGAGAAGGTCAATGATGAGCTGGGCCATCTCCTCCATGAGGCGAATCGGTTCGGGAGCATTGAGCAGGACGCGGTCCACGGCGGTTTGGAGGTCGGCGTAGTTGAGCGTATCTTCCAGTCGCTCAATGCGCTCCTTGCTGGAGAGGGTGGCCCAGAGGGTGACCACAAAGGGCTGGGGTGATTCGTGTTCCTCGTCATAAAAGCCGTGCACGGCCATCACTTCGTAGGCCTCCAAGCCGATGCGCCATTCCACGGTTCTCACCTCAAGCGTCTTCCTCTCGCTCGTGGACCCAAATCAGGTGGTAGCCGAACTGCGTTTTCACGGGGTCGGACACGGTGTTGAGCGGGGCCGTCCACACGGTGTCTTCGAATTCCTTCACCATGCGGCCCTTGCGGAACCATCCCAAATCTCCTCCTTTTTGGCTTGAAGGGCAGGTGCTTTTCTTACGGGCGAGTTTTTGGAACTCCTTCAGCTTGCCCACCTTGTCTTTGATCTGCAACGCCTCGCTCTTCGAGGCGACCAAAATGTGCGAAGCCCAAGCGCTTGGTGCGACCATGCCATGTCCACCCGCCTTCGTGTTTTGAATCCCACGCTCAGTCATCGGAGTAGGCGAGGAATCGCATGTAGGTGCCGTAAATGGTCACGGAGACGCCCAACGACTCTTCATTGAACCGGTCCAGCGTGTCGAGGTAGGTGTGGTATTCCCAACTCCCGCTTCCGTAACACACGACCGCCCGACCCCGTTCACTGCCCAAATCGTAGACGAAGGGGCCGTGGTCGGAGTTGTAGGGCATGCCGTCGGGGTCGCCCTTGGCGCCGTCCAACGTGGCGATGCGGATTTCGTAGCGGTCGGCCACCTCGCTGCGCTTGTTTTGGTACAACTCGGTGATGCGAGTCACGTGTGCGACGTCTTCGGCATCGTTGCCGAACAAGGTGAGGCTGTTGCCGCGGTTGGAGAAATCGGCATCGACGTGGTTCATGTCGAGGTTGATGTAGAGGCGCAGGTTATCTTTCAGGCTGTTTTGGAAGGCCTCAACGTAAGCACGGCTGCCGTACAGGCCTTCCTCTTCCCCGCCCCAGGTGCAGAATCGCAGGGTGCGGTCGGGCTTGCCCGTCTGGTTGACCACCTCGCTCATTTGGCGAGCGAGTTCAAGCACGCTGGCCGTACCCGAGGTGTCATCAATGGCGCCCTGGCCGTGGTAGACGGTGTCGTGATGGCCACCGACGATGACCACCTCGGAGGAAGCGCCTCGAATCTCGCCGCAGGGAACGTAAATGGTTCGCTCTTGGTCGTTGGTGACGTCAATGAGCATCTCAAGCACGCCCGGCTGGCCCGTAGCGTTGAAGATCAGGCTCTCCAGCATCTCTCCGGCGTCTTTGGACATGGCGATGAAGGGCAATTCTGAGGGGATGGAGCCGCCGTTGGCCGCTTTGACATCGTCAATGCCGGTGCCCTTGAAAATTGGAACGCAGTCGTTGCCTTCGATCTTCCCGCAGTTGTAGTTCTTGTTAACCCGAATCAAGCCGGCGAGGTCGTTCTCGGCCGCCAAGGAAAACAGGTCCGTGTTGCCCGTCACGGTGCCTCCGCTTCGCACGTAACCGATGGTGCCGCTGGCCGCTGACCACAGCGCTTCGTCGCTGCCGTTGCCCAAATCGGTCACGGGGACTTCGTCGTTGAAGGTGTAGTCCGAGCGCCCTGAAAAGCCCTGAATGACATAGTCCACCCGGTGCTGGAATTGCGTGACCTGACTCCCAAAGGAACCGAAGCCTTCGCAAACGCTCAACCCGTTGAGACCGGGAACGCAGATGCGTAAACTTGGTTCGGCGTTCACGTGATGCATCGGAACCTGATAGGAGTGGAGGGTGGTGGACATCCCCATGGCTTTGAATTGGGCTTCAATGTAAGCGGAAACGTTCGCTTCCTCCGTGGTCCCGCTCATCCGGCCTTCC
Source organism: Candidatus Poseidonia sp. (assembly GCA_016779705.1). Lineage (GTDB taxonomy): Archaea > Thermoplasmatota > Poseidoniia > Poseidoniales > Poseidoniaceae > Poseidonia. The sequence goes on from JADHNB010000029.1 coordinate 14,487, forward strand.
CAGTCAGGGTGGCCGTAGGAAACGAGTTCCTCGGCGAACAGGCGAGCCTGGTCTTGGTCGAAATCGATGAGTTCGTATTCGTAGTTGGGTGCGAAGCCGAGCCAGGTAGGGCGGAAGACAAAGGCGGCGGCGATCATCAACACCACAACGCCAATCGCCGTCAACGCTTGCGGAGTAAGCACATCCGTACTTCTCCACCAAGGGACGTCGTCCAAGAGGTCGCCGGTGGAGCCGTCCTTGACCTCCTCGTCCAAATTCACGACCGTTGCCTCGCCGCTGTTGGCCTGCAATCGCTCCATGAGTTGGGCTTTGGAACCTCCAACGGGAAGGTCTTGTTCGCGAAGCATGTCCTTCAGTTCGGCCACCGTCTTGCCTTCAAGGTCCATGGGCTCACCCAGAGAAGCGTCGCCTTCCTTGTTCAAGAAGTCGGCGGTCAAGAGTTTCCTCAGATTTCGTCGCCCGTCCACCGACGACCGATGGTGTGCTCGAGGCCCAACTGGTCGAGAATTCGGGCGACGATGAAGTCCACCAGGTCGTCGATGCTCTTTGGATGGTTGTAGAAGCCGGGGGAGGCGGGGATGACGATGGTGCCCCACTGGGAGAGCTTGGCCATGTTTTCGAGGTGGACGGTGGCGTAGGGTGCTTCACGGGGCACGATGATGAGCTTGCGTCGCTCCTTCATGGCGACGATGGCCGAACGGGTCACGAGGTTGTCGGAGATGCC
>JADHNB010000030.1 GCA_016779705.1 Candidatus Poseidonia sp.
TGAAGGTCTGCGACATCGCTGCCATGGTGGACGTGGCCAAGCGAAACAACCTTCTCATCATCATTGACAACACCTTCGCCTCACCGTGGGGCTGTCAACCCCTCACCATGGGGGTCGATCTGGTGATTCATTCAACCACCAAATACCTCGGCGGCCATTCCGATCTCATCGGCGGTGCGGTGATTGGTTCCAAGGAGCTGATTACGCAAATTTTCAAGCGAAAAGCGCATTTTGGTGGCAGTCCCGACCCCCACGCTTGTTACCTTCTCGAACGCGGTATGCGAACATTGGACGTTCGCATGCCCCGAATCTGCGAGAACGCCGCCACCATTGCCCAGCGGCTTGAATCCCATTCGGCCATCGAGCGCGTGTATCACACTCAACTGGAAAGCCACCCTGATTACGAAGTGGCGCAACGTACGATCCCAAAAGGCTCCGGCATGGTTGGCTTTGTGGTGAAAGGCGGCGACGCCGCTGCGTTGAAGTTCATGCGTGGGCTGAACATCATCTACGAAGCCACCAGCCTCGGCGGCGTTGAGTCGCTCATCGAGTGCCCGTTCAATTCCAGTCACGGAGCGGTTCCTGAAGACGTCCGCGTCGCTGCGGGCGTGGTCCCTGGTTTCGTCCGCATGAGCATCGGCATCGAGGACGTGGACGACTTGTGGGCCGACATTGAGCAAGCCCTCGCCTCATGACGTGGGGGTCCATGAATGGACACGGATTTGCTGATCGCGACGTTGGCGTTCATCATTCCCATGTGCTTTACGCCGGGACCTAACAACATCTTGTGCGCCGCCCACGGCTCAAAATTCGGCGTTCGTGCCTCGTTGCCGATGATTTTGGGCATGGGCATCGGCTGGTCCATTCTCGGCATTCTCATTGGTTTGACGACCAGCACGATTGAGCAGCATCGGACGTTCTTTGGCTATCTCGGCGTGGTGGGCGCCGCTTACATCGCCTACATCGGCGTGAGCGTGATGCGCAGCTCTTCGTTGAAAACCGAAGACATCGACGAACGGCTGGGGTTCAAGACTGGCTTCATGCTTCAAATCGTGAACGGGAAAGCGTGGATCCATTTTCTGGTGTTGATGACCACGTTCGGCCAAGTCTTCGGAAGCGGGGCGCTCGCCAAGGTGCTTCTGGTGTTGCTCAACCTCTCGTTTGGCTGGCCCGCCGTCTTAACGTGGGCCGCTTTCGGCTCCTATCTACGCTCGCTGTTCACCTCGGAAACGTCGGGCCGGGTGTTGAATCAGGTCTTCGGCTTGGCCCTCATCGGAGTGGCGGTTTACCTCGTGATGGCTTGATCACTGACCGGTTTGGCGCTTGAGTTCCGCAAACGCAGCGTCCCAAGCCTCCTGTAACTTCGGAACGTCGCCTTCTTCGGCGTCCAAAAGTTGGGTTCCGATGGCGTGCAATTCTTTGGTCGGCACCGCCCACACGCCTCCGCGGTCACGCGCATTGGTTTCAAAATGCCATTCTTGCCCGCCCGCCCGACCAACGGCGACCAACCATGCCCACGAGGCCGCGGCACTGTCGACGTCGTCATGCCGAGAGGTCGCGGTCCGCTCCACGCTGCCCATGCCTTTGGTCAGGCCGTCCACCAGGAAGGCGTGAATGTTGGCCGCTGGGCCGCTGTCGGTGCAGGCGGGGAAGCGAGCCCGCTGCTGGGCAAGGGCTCGGGCTTGGTCCAGGCTCTTCAGGAATTTTCCAAAGGGCTTGGGCTGATCGTTTTGGTCCGACCAGATCGCTTCAGCCTCCTCGCCTTCAAGGCCCAACACGGCCAGCGCTTCTTGCCCGTGAGTGCTCCAAAAGGCCGTGAGCACGTCGCCGCAGGTGGCTCCTTCCATGATGCGATAGCAACGGTCTTCCCGTTGTTCCGCCGTTCCTTTGGCTTCAATTCGCAACGAGACGGTGTCTTCGTGCGGCTTCGCCACGGCCAAGCGAAGGATTTCCGCCGTGAGTTGATGCTCTTCGTTGGAACCGCCCAGTGGGGCAAGCGCTTCGAGCAACGCCCCATGGTCATCCCCGCTGAGCCATTGCTCGCCAATGAGAACGCCGTCTTCAATGCCTTCCATGACGGACTGCTTCATGGCTGAGCCAACCACGCCTTCGTTCATGGTCAGGCCTTGCCAAGCATCCAAGATTCGCTCAATGCTCTCGGTGCTACCGCTAGGGAGCTCCCGGTCATCGGGCCAGCCCGCGGGCCTCCAGACCGCATCGATGTCCAGCACGGAAGGGAGCAAGGGCGGCAGCATGGAAAGGGCGAGGTGATGAATGAACGGGGCATCTTTCTTGGTGAAGGTTTGGAGCGCGTCGAGGCCAAGCGCCACGACCTGGCCGGCGTGGAAAAACAACGCGACGTAACCTTGCTCAGAGGGGCGCTTGACGACCACATCGGACGGTTCGAGGCCTTCAGTGACCCACACATCGCGCCCGTCCACGGTGGCGCGTTCAAAGGAAAAGCGGGACCGGTCGAGGACGTCTTCCAGCCAATCGACGGGGGGTTCGGGATGGGGGCCCGTGCAAACAAATCCACCGTCCCAACTGAAGAAATACATGCCCAATTTGGCGTGGGCTTCCCAGGGTAACATACGGAGCGTGATGTTGCTGAAGTTTTGGATACCGGCCATGTACCCCGGCTTCCCGTCTCCACGGCGGACGTACGACCCACCACCGAACGAGCCGGAGTTGAATTGGCCGACCATCGTGAATTCGGTGTCGTGGGCGGCGTGGAGGGACCCGGCGAAGGCTTTGGCGACGTCGTCTCCACGTTTGGCCATCATGCGCTTGGCCAACCATTTCATGTCGTCCTTTTTGCGAATGATCTTGTCAATTTCAGCCAGGGTTTTGGAAACCGGATCGGTTCGCCCCCACCGCAATTTTCCCGTGAAGGTCATGGCCGGAAGGTGACTGCGCGGGTCGTCAAGGAATTTTCCAAGGTCGCGAGCCAATTTCTTGGCCGTCGCTTCGTTGGCTTGCTTCGTCCCCTTCATCTGGATACGTTGCTTCTTTTTCCCGGGGAATTCCACTTTCGACGGCCCTGCCACGATGCTCCCCCGTTGCTTCGGACCCGTGGAGGGGTTTGAGACCTTCGCGTGAAAGCCCTCTTGACCCACCGCACCCACCCAAGGGCATGGTCACGGTGACGGTCTTGGGCACGGCGCAGGACGGTGGCCGCCCCCAGCCAGGGTGCGTCAAAGCGTGCTGTCGGGGCCTTGGTCAGGACGACCGCCGGTTTCCAGTGGCCTTGGGCATCACCGACGAACAAGGCCGCGGGCACCTGATCGAAGCCACCCGAGCGCTGGGAGAACAATTGGAGCTGTGGGGTCATCCCGAGGTGTGCACCGTGCTGTTGACCCATGCCCATTTCGGTCATGTCGACGGCTTGGGGCTCTTTGGCCGAGAAACGCTGAACGCACGGGGGCTTTCGCTGCGGGCCTCACCGTCCATGCTCGCCTTGGTTGAGGCGACACCCGCTTGGGCGCTGTTGCTTGAGCAAGGGGTCTTCTCACCAACTCCACTTTCGCCGCTTGCCGCCACGACCCTCAGCGACACCCTCACGGTGGAAGCGGTCCATGTCCCGCATCGAGCCGAACTCTCCGACATGCACGCTTTCGTCGTGCGAGGGCCGCATCGCTCCTTGCTCTTCCTTCCCGACCACGATCGATGGGAAACGACGCTGGCAGCGCACGACTGTTCAAGCGTCCGCGAATGGCTCGGGCGTCTTGAGGTGGACGTGGCGTTGCTCGACGGAACGTTTTGGAGCGGCAACGAGTTGTCGGGGCGCCATCAAGACGAAGTGCCGCACCCTCCCGTCGAGGAAACCTTGTCCCGCCTCGGCCCTCGACGTTCAGGCGACCCAGAGGTGGTGTTCATCCATTTGAATCACACGAACCCGCTTCACGATTCAACGTCAAGCGAACATCGGCGGGTGCTCGAGTTGGGCTGGGCCGTTGGTCAGCAAGGCATGACCTTCAGCCTGTGACGGGCGTCATGCCGCTGGGTTGGAACACCAGCATGGTGAGCGTCACGGTCACCGTTTCGCCGTTGTCGGGGAACAGCGGGTTGCCGTCGTTGGTGCTCAGCGACACGTCCATGCTCAACGTCCCCACCATTTCGGGGGCTTTGCCAAGGGTTGTCAAGACCTCGAGGAGTTCACGTTCGGACCCGTTCAGCGTGTAGTCCCCCGCTCCTTCGGCGGCGTAGCGGTTGAGGTCGGTGTTTGGACGAATGCTGCCCACCACGGTGGTTTGGTCGCACGCGTTGGTGCTGCGTTCCGCATCGTCGCTTTCGGAAAACGGACCAGCAAGGCCGCTGTAGTCGGGGCTGGTGATGACATCGTCGCAATTTGAGGTCAAGGTTTCTCCGGTGTCGGAGTACGTGATGGTCAGTTCGGCGATCAGCACGGCGGTCATGGACTCGTCAATGACCACCTCGAAGGTTTGGGTTTCGCCGTCATCCAGCGACAACGTTTGCGTTTCGCTCCATTCGCTCACGGTGTAACTGAGTTGGTAGGGGCTGTTTCCAGAAGCGTCCGAGGAACCTTCCGGTGCAACGGCTTGATAGGTTCCCTCGAGGGCTCCAAAGAGCACCAGTGCCGCCACGGCAGCGATGGTGGCGGTTCGCTGCGTTGGCATGGAAAAGCGCCCCAACGGATTGGGGTTGGAGGCTTCACGCTTCCAACAGAGGATGAAGTGGGTGGCGAACGCCGAACTCATGGCGGGGATGGACGGGAAGATGTCTTCGCCGTACCCGCTGGCGCTCCATACGATGACGGCGCTGAGCGCGGCGACCATCATCCAAATCGTGTGTTGGGTGTCGGGCTCGTATCCCATCATGCGAATGAGCAGCAGCGGAACGAAGATGCCGCCCAACCCGTAGACGGCCAGCACGACCAGGGCAAAGACGGAATCGCCGAAACCGGGGAATTGTTGCCCGACCAAGGCGATGAGGGTGACGAAGACGGCGACCACCATCGTGACCCGCTTGGTGGTCTTGTGCTCTTGACTCCATTCGGGTTTGACATCGTCGGTGATGGCGGCGGTGCAGGCCAGGACTTGGCTGTCGGCGGTGGACATGGTGGCGGCAAAGATGGAGGCGAGAATCACGCCCGCCAGGAAGGGGTTGAGCACTTCCATGGCCAACAGCGGTAACCCGTCTTGGGCATCGGATGCGTCGAGGTCGAGGAAGATGGCCCGGCAGGCCAAGCCGATGATGAACATCAGGGCGATGAACGGGGTTTGCCAAACGAAGAACCAAACGGCGGCTTCTTTGCGGTCCTTATCGTCTTTCAGGGTCATCACCCGTGACACCACTTGCGGCTGTCCAGCAACGCCCAGGCCGCCAAGGAAGAACGCCCCGATCCACAACGTGACGCCGAAGGTGAGGTCCGCAGGGAAGAGATTGACCATGCCCGCGTCCACCGATTCAAGGGTGTTGTGCAGACCCGAGAAGCCCCCCGCCTCCGAAACGGCCACGTAACAGAGGATGGTGGAGCCGACGATCATCACGCACGACTGCGCCGCATCGGTCCAAATGGAGGCGCGAATGCCGCCTGCGTAACAATAAGCGACGACGAGCACGAATCCGATGAGGATGCCCACCACCTCCGACCAGCCAAGCATGGCCCGAAGGGCCACGCCTCCCGCCACGAGTTGAGCGGCAGCGTAGATGGCGAGGAACACGACCGAAAGGACGCCCGCCAATTTGGCTTCAGGTGCTCCGGCGGTCCGTGATACCAACGACGAAAGGGAGCGCACGCCTCGTTCGTTCCCTTCCTTTTGGATGAATTTGTAGAGCCAGACCCAGGCCACGATTTGCCCGAGGGTCGATACCAACCCGATCCAAATTCCGGAGTACCCTTGGACGAAAATGAAGCCAATGAACCCGATGAACATGTAACCGGAGTTCCAAGTGCTGACCGCACTCAAGGCCGCCAAGGCAGGATGCATCCCCCGGCCGGCGACGAGGTAGTCGTCGGTCGTGTCCTCTTTCACCCGCATCGAAGCGAGGCCAACGCCTGCAAAAAAGCCCATGAACAGCAGGAAGGACAAGAGCAAGACGATTTCATCCGAGAGCCCGAACATTCACTCATCCTCCTTCCAACGAAGAAGAGCCTCCTCTTCAACCCCACTCGTGCTCGCCGGGAAGACCAAGCAATTCAGCCGCCCTCCAGGCTGGTCGGCCAGGTGGCCGATGGTGGTGAACACGATGCGTTGGTCCGCCGTCCCCATGTCCGAGCAAAGCACCACGGGAATGTCCTCCATCGTCAATTCAAGGTACAGCTTTCTCGCCATTTGTCGAAAGGCGAGCCGGACATAGGTTTCGCTCAACGGTTCCTCGGCTTCCTCGCTCATCTTCGCCCACATGGCGGCGAAGGACGCCGCAGCATCCGAGGGTTGCATGGGGCGTTGCTGACCCGTGCCCTGACCCGTGGGGTCGAGGTCGAGCAACGCCAGCGTGTGCAGGTTTTGCTCCCAATTGCTGGCGATGACTTCCAGGGGGGAGGTGGCGATCCAGTCGCCGTAGGGATAGGTCAGCGTGGTTTGGCGGCCGAACTTGTAGTTTGAAAGGCCGACCGCACCCGTCACGACGTTCGTGATGGAGATGCCGTGGATGACCGAGCACGGGATGCCGGCTTGAGCGGCTCGCAGCTGAAGGTCGACGTGCGTTGTGGCTTGCAACGGGTCACCCACCACCAGCAAAGCAACACGGGAGGTGCTGGCCAAAGCGAACAGCGCCTCAGGGTTCTCTACTTCAGGACGCATCACGCGTTCAATGGGGCCAATTTCGTCCTCCAAATCCGCCAGGGCCGCCTCGGGCCAGAGCGCCGTGTAGGCTTCGTAGCGACGGTGGTCCGCCTTGGCGGCGGCGGCCTTCGCTTCCACGGTCATGCCCTCGAGCGAACCCAAGCCCATGCCGATGAGCACCAGCCCGGTTGCATCGGGTGAAGAGGGGGGTGATGTGGAAGCCGCCATACTCAAACCACCGAGACGCTTGGACAGGGCGAGGGCCATGCGTCATTTGAGCGTGCCGAGTCACGAAACACAACGGTGGTTGACGTTGTGTCGTGGACGCGGTTGGTTGGCTGAATCGGGGGTCGTTGCCCTTAATGACGGCCAGCGAGGGCTGCCATTGAGCCCTCATGCCCCGGATGAAACCGATGTCGTTTGGGAAGGCCACGCTCATCTTGATGTTGAACCGACGGTCAAAGGCCCCCAACGCTGGCAAGACCGGTTGCCCGAAGAATTGAGGCACCTCCCCGACGACCTCTGGCCTTCGGCGTACGAACTCCAAGGCGACGTGCTGATGGTGAAGGTCGAACCTGCAGTGCAGCCGTACGAATCGGCCATGGCCTCCGCCATGCTTGAACAACTTCCCAACGTCCGTTTGGTCTGTGCCGACGAAGGCGTGGAAGGCGAGTTTCGCGTTCGCCAACTGCGTCTCTTGGGGAGCCGAGACGGCTCAACAAGCACGCGAACCCAAATCAAAGAACACGGGGCCTCCATTTGGGTTGACCCCAATGAGGTGTATTTTTCTTCACGCCTCTCAACCCAACGCCACCAAACCCTCGAGACCCTCAAGGCGTTTCGTCAAACCATCGGTCGTCCGTTGGTGGTCGCCGACCCCTACGCCGGCGTCGGTCCGTCGTTGCCGCTTTTGCTCGCCGCCGACGACCTCCTCAGCGGGTTCCTGGTCGGTGACTTGAACCCGAAGGCGGTGGACCTGCTCGCTGAGAACCTCCGTGGATGGGTCAGAGCCCCGAGCCGTTTTTCACCCTCTAGCGTGGTTTGCAACGACGCCTTGGCGTGGAAGGACGAAGCCGAGCTGTGCGGTCAGGCTGACGTGCTGCTGGTGAACCTTCCTCACGACAGCCTTGAGCACCTGCCGGACCTGTTCCCCATCCTTCGGCGGGACGGCTTTTCGTTGGTGCGCGGGTGGGCCATCGTGGACCGAACCGCGCTTGCTGAACAACGCCAGGCGCTCGAGGCGAGCGTTGAGGCCGCCGGCGGGCGTTGCGCCGACCTCGTGTTTGAGGAAGTCAAAGGCTTCTCGTCCACGCGCTGTTTTGTCGTGTTTCAGGTGACCGTTGCATGGGATTGAAGCGTTCACTTGATGAAGCCCCCGCGAGTCGGGGAGGACATGGACAACGTGGTCAAGTGCGAGTGTGGAGCCAGCATTGACATCGCCGGCGTGACGCCTCGAAAGGACGGAACCAAGGTTTGGTGCCGTGTTTGCGGCACCGTCACGGTGCATCATCGCTGAAGGCGAACGCCCCGTTCTCCTCGTCACGCAGCGCTCGTCCTCGCCACCCGGCCAACCCCACGAGGGCCACGATTTCCATCAGGCCCAGCGGTGCGGGGAGAAAGGCCGTTTCCGGAACCGACTCGACGGGCGGAACCAAGGCTTTGGACACCTCGTAATCGTCGCGTTGAATCATGAACCACGCAAGGTCGCGTGGAAGGTCAGCGGTCAAGAACTCGTGACTTTCTTGGTTGACGAGGAAGTCGTCTTCGATGCGGATACCAAACCACCCGTCGAGATAGATGCCAGGTTCGATGGTGATGGCATCGTAGGGGGCCAGCGGTTGTTGATTGTAGGAAAGCCCGAACAAGGGGTCGTCCGTGCCCCCTGAAAGCAACGGGGGCTCGTGGACGCAAACGCCGAAACCGTGACCCAGGGAGTGGATGAAGTGTTCACCGAAACCCTGCTCTTCGATGTGGGTTCGGGCGATGTCGTCCAGCGCCCATGCGGGCGTGCCCGCTTCGATCAGCGGGAAGGTCAAGTTCTGAGCGTCGTAAACGGCCATGTAGGCCTTGAGGACGGTGGCGTTCGTCGTGCCGCCGATGACGTAGGTGCGCGTCACGTCGCTCACCCAATCGTTCACTCGACCGCCCAAGTCGACGACCACGACATCACCGACCATGACTTGCTTTGGCCCCGCACCGTCGTTGGCAGGGTCGCCGTGTGGGATGGCGCCGTTGGCGCCAGAGGCCACGATGGTCGAAAAGGAGGGCCACTCGGGATTGGACCCGTTTTCAATCATCGCCCGGTTGATTTCATCGGCGATCTGGCGCTCCGTGAGGTTCGCTCCCATCAGCACCTGCCACAACATCTCACGACCGACATGCTGGCCAACGCTGGCAAGACGGACCGCTTCTCGGATGGATTCGTCCTTGTCCGGAGAAATACCGGTGGGGGACGGGAATTTTCCTTCCAAGGCGTTCGCCACTTCGGTCTCACACGCCGCCGTGGTGGGCGCGCTGCACAGCAGCAGGACGAGCATCCCTGCGAGGAGAACCCGTCTGCCCATGGGCAAACCCATGGGCCACTTCCTCTTTGATGCATCGGCATGTTCATGGTCGTTCCTCAACCGCCAACGGGAAGGGAACCCCATGACCGAGAAACCGCTTGTCATTGATGTGGTTGACAACGGCGGACAGTGGACGCACCGCGAATGGCGCATGCTCCGCTACCTCAAGGTCGACACCCAAATCATCGACAACACCACCCCGGTGGAGAACCTTCGGGAACTGGACGGTCTCATCCTTTCAGGCGGCGCAGCACGCGTTGGTCTGAGCGGCGAGTTGGGCAACTGTGCAGCGTTTTTGGAATTGGACATCCCCATTCTCGGCATTTGCGCCGGTCATCAATTCATGGCGCGCCATTACGGTGGCGACGCACGAGAATCGCCCGAACCCGAATTTGGGGCGATGGAAATTGAGTTGGTGAACGATGGCGGGACCATCTTTGCAGGCACCCGAGCGACGCAAACGGTCTGGGAATCGCACAACGACGAAGTGCACGTTGTTCCCGATGGGTTCTTCATCACCGCGAGCAGCCCCTCCTGCACCGTTCAAGGCATGGAGAACAAGGACGGGGATCGTTTTGGTCTGCAATTCCACCCCGAAGTGAACGATTCCGAATTTGGGAAGGAAATGTTCGAAAATTTTGTTGAAGTGTGCCGAAAGCGGCGTGATGGCGTTTGATTCATTCGTTTCAAGATGAAGGGCCAGCCACCAAAAACGCCCCCCGATGCAACAGGATAAGAGTTAATATGGAATCGGAATCAGCAGGTATTGATGTCAACCCTGCGACGCACCCCCCCTGCTCTACTTGTGACCTTGCTACTGCTCACGGCCCTGTCCCCGCTGGCCACCGTGCAGGCTCAACCTGCCCAGGCCTCTGAGTACTATTACGGGGTTGAATACGACTGGTCCAGCTTGGACAACGACCTTCAGAACGTGACGGGCTTGGACATCCAAGCCTTGTTCACGGAAATCATGGCCGATGCCACGGCCGCCGGGTTCAACCTTGACTTGGGTCAATTGACCACGGGCGCCACCAACGTGTACGTCCATCAAACCGAGGACATCTCGCCCCAAACCATTCAGAATTTGGACGGCGACGATGTTGAGGTTTGGAGCCGAAGCAGCGATGTGACCTTGCGTCACGGCCTGCTCTCCAACGCCGTCATTCTCACCGACTGGGAGGACGAACCCACCTTCGGCAGCCAACCCGCCTCGTTTGACATCGACATCATCGCCGAAGCCGAGAACGTGCTCACCGTGGACATCATGTACACCGAGTACCTCAACGACGCCTACGAACTCGTGGGCGCCGACATGGTGGTCGACATGACGGTTGGCAACGACCAGAACTTGGCCGTTGACATCGTGTTGGCTGGCGGAGGAGAAGAACTCACCGTCGACTTTGACACGGGCATCAACTTTGAGTACAGCATCTCCTCGAACGCCGTCTGGCGCACGGGCACCAACAGCCCGATCTACATCGAGGCCGCTGAAAACGCCTACACCTCGTGGGAGTGTGTTGAAGATGCCATGGACGCCGGCGTTGAAGAGTGGGGCGACGAAGCCTACGTCTACGACGACTGCGGCATGGTGGACGGCACCTACACCGGTTCGGCCGACTACGAAGTCTACTTCACGGGCCTGCCCACCGAAGAAATCGGGCTTGACGCTGGCCTGCTTGACATCACGCTCTCCGATGCGTTCCAGAACGCGGGCGATTACAACGAACCCGCTGAAATGGGCGGGGTGGAATTCTCCATGGACACTTCTGAACCGCTTGAGGTCGACTTGGGCGACGGGACAACGATTGAGGCGCTGGCTTGCGACTCCTGCCCGCCTGGCAACCCCGTGATGTTTAGCATGCTTGGCAACGTGTTGGCCTACGCCAGCATGTCCTTCGGTGAAGCCGTGGCCGAGGATTTTGAAGCTCAACTCGACGAGTCGCTCAGCGAATTCATTGACGGGCTGTTTGGCGGCGAAGACGAAGATTGGGATGACGAAGAATGGGACAACAGCGAATATGAGTGGACCTGCGACAACGGCCAAGTGATCTCCATTTGGTACCTGAACAACGGCAACGAAGACTGTTCCGACGGGTCCGACGAAATGGACTTCTATCTGCAAACGTCCGACGCAGAGGACGATGATGGGAATCCTGTGTATGCGTTCTGGGGCAACCTTGACCCCAGCGCTGTTGGCATGGACGTCGTTGATGAAATGACGTTCATGTGCGACAACGGTGAAGAAATTGAATTCGGATGGGTCAACGACGGCTACGAAGACTGCATGGACGGCTCGGACGAAGCCGAGTACGGTGAAGAAACGACGATGATGGATTGTGCCGACGGCTTAGACACCGTTTACCTCTCGTGGGTGAACGACGGTGAAGAGGACTGCATGGACGGCTCGGATGAATCCCAATACGACGAGACCACCGGTGAGGAGACCTCGATGTTTACCTGTGCAGACGGTTCCGACACGTTCATCCTCTCGTGGGTGAACGACGGCTACGAGGACTGTGCCGACGGCTCGGACGAATCCCAATACGAGGAAACTTCGGTCTTCTCCTGCGACGGTTCAGAGATTCCGTTCTCTTGGGTGAACGACGGTGACTTGGATTGCGCTGATGGCTCGGACGAAGAGGCTGAGAGCGAAGCCAACGACGACTGGTTCACCTGCAGCGACTGGTCCACTTCCATTCCTTGGCAATGGGTCAATGACGACGAAGCGGACTGCGGCGACGGCTCGGACGAATACGACGCTACCAACCCCACCGATTTCTACTGCGATGCTGACGGTGCTACGATTTCCTTTGAGGCCGTGAACGACGGCACGGACGACTGCAGCGATGGACAAGACGAAGGCGAGGCGTTCTTCATGACCATGGGCGTTTGGATGTACGACGACGAGGGAACCCTTCTCATGGATGTCAACGACCTGATGGTGTGTGAGTCGTGGGTGTGCGATGTCTACTACTCCCCCGGTTCCAGCATGTATTTCAGCACGGATGTGCCGCTGGCGAACATGGCCTACGGCGACTACGACCAGTGCATCTGGGCTGATCTCTACGATTCCCAAGGCAACACGCTCACGACCATGGAGTATTGTGAATCCGGATGGAGCGGACCGGGAATTGACGAAGCAGGGCTCAGTTTCGATGGGAATGAAGCCTCTATTTTCGCCCAATCCATGTCCTTCACCGACCCCTACGATGATATTGCGATGACAGCTACGCTTTACGATGCAGATCAGAACATGATTTGGGAAGAGACCGTTCTGTATGATGGCTACGATGTCTTCATCAATGCGTATGTCGATGTTTCAGACTTCGGTGAATATTGTTTGGAGGTTACGCTAACTGAGGTCGGTGAATCTCAGCCGTTTGATGAACGATTCGTGTGCGACGATGCTACGGAAGAACCCGAGCCCAGCGAGCGCTTGGTCACCATCGCCGAGGCCTTCGCCGACTCCAGCCTGGAATCCGTGTTGACCGCCTTTGGCGAGAACCTTGAGGAGACCTTCAACGACGTCGCCGAGAACGACGCGCCCGAGTTCCCCTATGTGGACGGCATGTGGGCTCCGCTCTGGAGCACCGAGCACGCCACCATCGTGGGTGTGGGCGTGTACGCTTGGGACGAGGACGACAACGGCTACGTGATCGCCGGCCCTGAAACCACCGGCTACAGCAACGACCTGCCGATGGTCTTCGCCAGCATCAACTACATCACCGGCGTGTCGGCCCAAGAAGCCCAGACCGCCATGGTGGACTTCGACTCGCTTGAGGACATCGTCGACGTGGAGAACCACGACTTGTCAGCTCTCGCCGATGCGCTTGAGGCTGCAGGCGTGGACACGTCCACCATCGACTTGCCCGACAACACCGATGACACCACCGGCGGTGACGACCCTGTTCCAACCGCCGAGGATGTTGCAGAAGACGCTGGTTTGCTGCCCTTCATGTCACCGTTTGCTCTGGTCGCCATGATCGGTCTGGCCGTGGCCTTTACGCAAGCTCGCCGTGAAACGGACGAGTGATGAAGTACCCCAGCCGTGAGGGAGGGTCGTGCTCAAGCGACCCGCACCCCACCCTGCGCTGGGCGCTTTACGTCTCGCCGTGACGGTGTTTTTGGCGCTGCACGTCTTCATCTCGGCCTGGCTGGTCGCCACCGTCGATGCGACGTACACCGAAGGACGCCCGTCCCCCACGGAGATTCACTCGTTGGTGGCGGTGGACAAGGATCGGACGCTCATCGACATTGAAATTGAGCGGGCAACGTCGCTGATGCTCTATTCGCTTTCGCGAGACCGAGGCATTGAGCCGGTGAATCAAACCGGTGTTGACCAAGACGAGCCAACAACTTCGACCCCCTCTGAAACCGATTGGCTGAGCGTGGGTCGTGCCATGGTGGTGGGCTCGTTGCTGCTTCTGGTGGTGGCTGAAGGCCTGGTGGTGGCGAGGGTTCGTCGAGCGAGTTGGTATCGGTTCGGCTCGTTCATGCTCGTCCTGCTGATGTTCTTCATCGTCTTTCCGATTACGTACGTCATGGATTTGGGCGCTCAACAATCGGCCGCCCAGAACTCGCCCGGATTTGATCTCGAAGACACCTCGTTTGTTCACGTCACCACGGCGTCCGAACGTCGTTTTGTTTGGCTCGGCGTGGAGTTGGACGCCTCGTTTTCGGGCTACGATTTGGGTCTGGTGGCCGAGGAAAACCGAACCAACGTGACGGCCACGCCACCGCTTGAGGGAACATCGGATGCGAAATCCTACATCGCCTTTGAGTCCACCTTCTCGGTCCAATACGGAAAAAACCTTGACGCCATGTTGGTGCTCCCGTTCCTTTGGTTGGTCCTTCCGGGCTCCACGCACCGAAAACAATCTTCTGTTGAAGAGGAGTGATGGCGCCCACTCCGGGAATTGAACCCGGGTCGCAGGAATGACAATCCTGCATGATAACCTCTACACCAAGCGGGCAGTTTCAGCCCCTCGGTTACGCAACCGCTATTTAAGCCGCGCCATGTGGGTGAAATGGGGATAGCATGGCCAATCCAAAAACTTCAGCCGAAAAAGCACGAGAGGATGAGGAAAAATCCCAACTCGAGAACATGTTGGGCAACGCCTTCGGGGACATCGGGGCTTTGGAGCCGGCTGCTGAAGAGGTCTCGCCGAGTGCGCCCGAATCATCGCCCGCTCCAACCGGTCCACCATCGGGTCCACCTTCCGGCCCACCATCGGGTCCACCTTCCGGCCCCCCGAGCGGCCCTCCGTCCG
>JADHNB010000031.1 GCA_016779705.1 Candidatus Poseidonia sp.
GGTGACCGCCCGTCAGCGCCGATTTCAGGTGCTGTGTCAAGGCTTGAACCCCGACCAAATTGACCATCATCGCGCGGGTCCATTCGCCGAGGTTCGCCTCCATGAGCGGCTTAATGGGATGAATATCGCCGGCGTTGTGAACCAAGCCGTGAACCGCGGGTGATCGTTCGAGCACGGATTCAGCGGCTTGGGCAATGGCGTTGAGATCACCGATGTCGCAAGCAACGGCGTAGGAACTCGGCGACGTGTTTTGAACCGCTTTGGTGGTTTCGTCAAGCGCCTCGCTGGCTCGAGCGATCAAGACCACGGTGGCCCCATCTTCTGCTAATCGAAGGGACAACGCTTTCCCGATTCCTTTGGAGGCTCCCGTGACGAGAAACGTTTGGTTCTCGAGGGAAACCATGGTGAAGCCTCAGTAGGTGTAGAACCCTTGGCCGGACTTTCGCCCAAATTTGCCTTCGTCGACCATTTGAATCAAGAGCGGGGCTGGGGCGTATTTCTCGGTGCCAAAGCCCTCATAAAGCACGTTCATGATGTGCAAAACGGTGTCGTTGCCAATCAAATCCGAAAGCGCCAACGGCCCGATGGGGTGATTCATCCCGAGTTTCATGATGCCGTCAATGGCTTCGGGTTCTGCCACCCCTTCCTGAAGGGTGAGAATGGCTTCATTGATCATCGGACAAAGGATGCGGTTCGAGACAAAGCCCGGGGCATCGTTGCACGAAAGGGCGGTCTTGCCCATCTTCTCGGCCGCCTCGACCACGGCGCTGTTGGTGGCTTCGCTGGTGTCGGCCCCGTTGATGATCTCGACGAGTTTCATGATGGGAACCGGGTTCATGAAATGCATGCCAATGACCTTCTCGGGTCGCTGTGTGGAGGCGGCGATGGTGGTAATGGAGATGGAGGAGGTGTTCGATGCAAGGATGGTTTCTGGCTTGCACAGGCGGTCAAGTTCGGTGAAAATCTCCTGCTTGAGCGAGAGAATTTCAGGCACGGCTTCCACCACGAGGTCGCAATCAGCGCAAAAGGAACGGTCGGTCCCAATGGAGATGCGGGCGAGGGCGGCGTCAGCGTCCTCTTGCGTCATGCGCTCTTTGCTGACCAGTTTACCAAGCGAGAACTGAATGGTGCCAAGGCCTTTCTCGACGTACGCATCGTTGATGTCGATCATCACAACGTCGTAGCCCGCACAGGCAGCCACCTGTGCAATGCCGTTGCCCATTTGTCCTGCGCCAATTACCCCAATGCTCTGAATCATCCGCTCACCTTGACTTCACCCAAGCGCATGCCGTTGATGAAGATGCGTATCGGGGTTGAACAACAAACGGAACGAGGAGAGGTAGCCCGACTCGGATTCGAACCGAGGTCGGCGGGACCAAAACCCGCCATGATGGACCCCTACACTATCGGGCTGTGTGAGTCGGTCGGAGCGGTTCCGCTTTTTGTTTCTGTCGGCTTTGTCGTCAGCCCAACAACGGGTCATCACCCAGTGTTTTTCGAGCGCTCCTGATGAAAGTCTCGAGGTCAAGATCGGTACGCTCCTCGTACAGCATAGCCTGCAACGCCATGTCCAATTTGTCCAAGCGGCGAGCAAACACCGCTTCGGGAGTTGCTTGGGCTTCGTACTCCTCAAACACGGGCAACCATTCAGGTGCCAACGCCTTCATGGCTGCGTGCTCGTCGGCCGCTTTGGTTGAACGGTCGTCACGAGGGGTGAGGTCTCCCACCACCACTTCGGGCAAATCGTGGAGGAGGCACAGCTTCAGAACCTGCTCGAGGTCCAGCTCATCGGGACAGAGCTTGAGCGCCAAAACGGCCATGCCCCATGAGTGAGCAGCCACCGACTCGGGAGACGAGACCCCGGCGTCCACCCAACCCTGCCGTTGAACGTCTTTGAGCCTGAGGAGATTCATCAACGTCTCTCGCATGACATGGCCTTGAAGCAGGACTTCAAAACCCCACCTGCGCTCATCACCCCATGGCAGGGGAAGTTCCGGTGTGGTGGGACGATGCTCATGCCTTTCTGCTCGAGGACGATCTGCTCGGACCCGTGGTGAGGGAACACGGCCCCAACGGCATCACAAGTCGAGGTGACCTGTTTCAAACGTTGGTACGCTCCATCGTGGGGCAACAAATTTCGGTGCTTGCCGCCGATGCGATTTGGGGACGCCTTGTCGACCATCTTGGTGAAGTCACCCCCGAGGCGGTCCTCAAGACAAACCAAGCAAGCATCGCCGCCTGCGGACTGACCCGCCCCAAAGCCAGTTACATCTACGGTTTGGCCGAACAATCGGACGCCTTGCTGCAGCAACCGTGGAGCGAGATGAGCGACGAGGCCATCAGGAAGCATCTCGTCAACTTCCGTGGCATTGGACCGTGGACGGCCGAAATGCTGTTGATGTTCCATTTTCTTCGACCCGACGTGTTCAGTTTGGGTGACATTGGGTTGATTCGCGGAACCCAACGCTTGGTCCCTGAAGCTGAGACGAAGGAAGCCGTTGGGGCCATCGCCGAGCGTTGGCGACCCTACCGCACCGCCGCCGCTTGGTACCTTTGGCGAATCCTTGACCCGGTGCCGGTTGAGTATTGAAGCGGCGAAGCATTGACAACCAAGAAAACCCTCACCCACCTCATGTCCGATGACCCCTATTCACCAAGAAGTCCGCCCAAGACCTTGGCAGAACGCTTGAGTCAAACGGGATCAAAGATTGCGGACCTTTCCAAGCACGCCGCCTCGGCGACCAAGGAAGCCATGAGCAAAGTCGCCGATGCGAGCAAAGAAGCGGTGTCAAAAACCAACGTGGCCGTCACCAACGCGGTTGAAGCCAAGCGTGAGAAGAAAGAGGAAAAACTCACGCAAAAAATTGAGGATACCCGTGCTGAATTGAAGCAAGACGGTCATATTCCTCTCGTTCCGACCATGGTGACGTTGCCTGAATTTGAGGAGGAACGCATGGCCGTGATGGCCGAAGAGCACGACATCCTCGTCGATTTGGTCGACCACATGCATGCCCTTTCCACTCGGGTGGACCAACTGGAGCAAACCTACCGAGCCTTGGCCATTGAAGACAAGGCGAAACTGGCCGAATTGAACCAATTGAAAAGGAGCAATGGAGGCGAGGTGGCCACGACCTCACAGGGCATGACCTCCGCCCTCAGTCTCCTTGGCGCCTCCCTGGTCTGGGTGGTTCTCCTCACCGGCATGGACCGCTACGTGACCTCTCACGAATGGATTCTCTTTGGGGCCTACCCCGCAGAAATTCCGATTTGGGGAGTGGGTGCTGCGTCGTGGGTGGTGTTTGTGATTCACCAGTTGGGCAAAGCGGCGCCGTTCTTGCGGGTCTCAAAACCCATGCTGGCCCAAACGGGCTTGGCCGTTGGCATCACGACGATGATGGCGTTGCTGCTCACCGACGATACGATTTCGACCATGTCCAGCGTTTGGACGTGGGGGACGGCCATCGCCGTTGCCGTTCTGTTCTCGTCAAGTTTGGTCGCCAGCGCTTGGCGGAACACGCGACAATTGTTGACGCCCAGCGAAGAGATTGAACTCATCGATTGATGGCATCGCCGTCTTTGAACAGGTCTCGAGTGATGTTCTTCTGATGCGATTCGAGGGTTCCTCCGCCAATCTCAAGCAACTTTGAATCCCGCCACAGGCGTTCGACGTGATACTCCCCGACGTAGCCGTACCCACCCATGACTTGCATGGCAGCATCGGCGATTTCTTTTGCTGCGGTCGTGGCGAAGAGTTTGACGCCGTCCGAATCCAGCCGTTGGCCAGCCGTGCCAATGGTCAGGTGGTTGGCGGTATCGTAAATGTAGGCGCGCATGGCGCGATACTTCGCCCAGCTTTCACCGATGTAGCGTTGGATTTGACCGAAGTCCCGAATGGGGGCGTTGAAGGCCGTGCGGTCCGTAGCGTGCCGGTTCATTTCATCCAGAGCTCGACGACCGATACCCAGCGCCATGGCAGCGAGCGTCAATCGCTCCAGCTCGAGGTTGCCCATCATGTGCAACAAGGATTGGCCGACTTCACCCACGAGGTTTTCAGGCGGCACCACACAGTCGTCAAACACCAACTCGGCCGTGTTGGAGGCGCGCATGCCCGTTTTGTCGTAGATTTTCTGCCCGACGCTGTAACCTGGCATGCCCGCTTCGACGAGGAAGGTCGACATTTGGACGCGTCCTCGCTCGTCCTCTCCGGTTTTGGCATACACCCACACCACGTCGGCGGGGGTGCCGTTTTCGTCAATGCAGCCGTTGGTGATCCACATCTTTCGTCCATTGAGGACCCAAGAGCCGTCGTCTCGCCGAACCGCACTCGTCGAGAGGCCAAGCACGTCAGTACCCGCATCGGGTTCGGACATCGCCATGGCCCCAATCCATTCACCGCTGCAGACTTTGGGCAGGATACGGGCTTTCTGTTCGCTGTTGCCGTTGTAGGCCAAATTGTTCACGAACAACATGGAGTGTGCTAAGTAAGCAAGTGCAAACCCCGGGTCTGACGCCGAAAGTTCCTCATGAACGATGGTGCACGCTACCGCATCCAAGCCGGCGCCCCCGAATTCCTCGGGTGCGCTGATGCCCAACAAACCCAACTCGCCCATGCTTCGCAAGAGGTCGAGATTGAATTTCTCGTCACGGTCGTGTTCGTGTGCTTGGGGCTCAACGTGCTCCTGCGTCCATTCACGCACCATTTCGCGAAGCATGAGGTGCTCTTCGCTGGGATTTGCAAGGTCCATCGGCGCCATGGTTTGCCGTCGAAACGGTGGCTTTTGACTTTTGGCGCTCCACCGCCCTCATTCCGATTCGCCCTTGGCTTCGTGTTCAGGCTCGCCTTTCATTGCCGCCAAGTACACTTCGTAGTCTTCTTGATGCTCAAACTCCAAAGGAATAACCATCAATTCTTGACAATCCTGGCATTGAAAACGCTGCCCGACCATGAAGCCCATGTAGGGATAGACCCGAATGCCATGGCAAGCAATGCAAACTCGAAAGGCCATGTTGACACGCCCCCTACTCTTCTTCGGAGAGGGCGTTTTGTAATTCAGCCAAATCGATTCGATGGTCTTCGTTCGCATCAAAGGCCTTGATGATCTGGGAAATTTGTCCGGGCGAGAGGACATCGCCGGCCACGTCTTTGATGCCGTTGTGAAGTTCAGGACCGTTGATGGTCCCATCGCTGTCAGCGTCGAAATGCTGGAACAGGTCCTCGATGCTCATGCCTTTTTCATCCAAGGCTGCTTTCAACGCACCAACGGCTTCTGCAACGGTCCACGCTTCGCTCATGGTGGCCGCTGGAGGAAGCAACCTAAATCGTTTTTCACCACTCCACCGGCTCATGAAGAACAAGGAGGCTTGATATAGCGTCCACGGGAGGCCATTTTATGTCTCGAACGCAAGCGATGGCCTTTACCCTCATCGGGTTGCTGTTGGCCAGCGTCCTCTCCATCACCATGACCAGCGTCCCTCTCCAGCTTCACAACGCCTCCATGGAAGTTGGTACGCAATCCGAGACACGGTTCACGGACGGAACAACCGAACTAACAGGTCTGGTTGGCTCAAACATCAATCCGACCGTTCCCGTCGTTTACGGCCACACGATGACCGACGGAACCCTCACGCTCTCGCTTGAAGGTCAACGAGTCACCCATAGCGACGCGTTTACGGTTTCCTCTGGCGCCTTGAACGGCACGCTCAACGACACCGTGAACGACGGCAACACCGTTCAACTGGTGACCGCTGTCTCGGGCCCTCCCCAAGCGGGCACCAACTCCAGCACGGTTCTCAGCACCACGAACCTTGCGGGCACCCATGCCTACGACACGTTGGAACTTCTCTGTGGCATCGCCTCGTGCGGTCGCATCGTGGCCACCGGTGACTTGACGCTCTATGTCAACACCCTTCGCATCGAACAAGGAACGGCCGTTGTGGCCAACGACATGACCACCGGTGGAACGGGTGCTGGCGGAAGCACCACAACGCCTTCCAACGGCCGTAACGACGGCGGCGGCGGAGCAGGCCATGGCGGCTCCGGCGGGGCAGGAGGTGGTACCAACGGCGGCTCAGGCGGCTCCACTTACGGCAACGGTTCAGAGCGTGGAAGTCAAGGGGGGACGGTCTCAAGCAGCCTCCACAACACGGCCAACGGGGGCAACGGCGGCGGATACATCCAAATTTTTGCGAACCAAGTGTTCGTGAACGGGTCGCTCCAAGCCCACGGAGGCGACGGCGATAGCGGCAGTCAAGCATCGGCTGGAACCGGTCCAGGAGGCTCGGGCGGCGGAGGCGGCTCGGGCGGTTCTATTGCGATCAACGCCAATACGGTCACGGTCGGCAACGGAGGCCAGATCAAGGCCGATGGTGGCGATGGTGGCGATGGCGCGAACGGCGCCCAAAACGGACCGGGTTTCGGCATGTACGACGGTGGCGACGGTGGCGGCGGTGGCGGCGGCGGTCGCATCATCATCAACACCCAGCAAGGCGGCTATTCCAACGCCGGGACCGTTGCGGCCATCGGTGGAAACGGGGGCACGAAGGGCCTGAAATACGGCACGGGCGTGGACGGTGTGGACGGTAACAGCGGCTCAAACGGCGTGGTGATCACCGGCACGTGGGCTGGATATGTCTCCAACAGCAACCTCACCTCCAACAACGGCACCTTCATCTCCAACCCCATTGAAACGCAGTCGGTTCAACCCTCCACCGCTTACGTCACCCACAACGCTGCGGTACCGATGAACGCCTCCCTAACGGTCCTTTACCGCTCAACCCTCAACGGCTCGGACGCATCGTGGGACGAGTGGACCGATTGGTCGCCCCTTTCGCTATCGGGGCAGTGGGTGGAGCGACATCGATGGATTCAACTTCATTACACCTTTACTCGGACCGGGAGCAACAGCCCCGAGTTGAGCAGCTTCACGGTCGAACACACGTCGTGGACCTCGCTTGCAGGCTCGGAATTCCGCTACGATGGGACGCTGATTGGCCCGACCCTCACCACCACCGAACTCGGAGTCACCAGCTCGTTTACGAACTCCGGAACATCGTCCCAACCCCAACTCACGTTGCAAACGCCCGTTGGGGCTGAATTCACCGACGAATTGCGATTTTGGATGCAATGGCCCTCGGCAAGTGCAGGTCAAACGCCGTCGTTGGTCAGCGTCGGCCTCCACGGCAATCTCGTGAACACCACCGCCCAAGATTGGAACGGGGGTGGTGTCGATATCGGCGTATCGGCGGGAGCCCTCAACGCCGTGGTACCCAGCAACACCTGGACGGACGCCAACGGTTTGGAGTGGCACAACCTCACCTTGGATATCGACATGACCGACACCACCGATGTGTGGTTTGGCCACGTCCATGTGCCGTGGTCCTTCACAACGGAGGTCAACCTGACCCAAGCGGTCAACGACGTGATTCTGTACGAATGTTCCAGTTTCTATGCCTTTACCAACCCTTCCTGCTTCGGGCCGGCAACCTCGCACCGGTTTTCGCTCACGGGACAAACCCAACCGGCCGGTTCGCCCGGTTTCACCTACGCCATCAAGGAACCGGGGTTCGAATGGGAGGACCGATTTGCACCACAGGTGAACACCATTCAACATCGCCAAGGTGTTGAACAACTGCCCGATCTGCGGGTCAACGAAACCTTCAGCATCGTGCTCTTTGACTCGGCCGGAGAAGACGACTTGACCGTTGAGTACCTTGGAAATCAGTGGGAACCGTCACAAGGTTTTGGTGAAGCCCAAACCCTTGCCTATCACAACGCCTTGCAGGGATACTACCTTTACCTCAACACCGACGGCTTAGAAACCGATTTCCAGCACGATTTCAACATGACCTTCCGGGTCATGGATTCAAACGGAAACGAACTCCTCCCTCGGCCCACGTACAACCTCACCGTTTACCCCGTTGCTCCGGTGGTAGCGTCCCTCTCCATCAGCGGCCCGACCTCAATTGGCGTGGTTGAAAACCGCTGGAATTGGGGCATCAATGAAGCCAACCTCTCCTTTGCCGTGACCGACCAGCATGACCGGGAATCGTTGATGGTGATGGCTGAGCTAACGCATCCTTCCTCGACGCAGCCGGTGCTCTTGCCCATGCTTTGGGACCCCGACGCTCGAGCCTACACCGCTCTGTGGATGCCCATGCGAGAGGACCTGGGCGAGTGGGATGTTGAGATCCGAATGACCGAACTCGGTGGCCTTGAAGGCACCGATGAGGATGGATGGAAGGCGGGCCCCGACCTCGCCCTTCGCTTGGTCGACAACAACGGGCCAGAAATCGTAACCATCGCAACCAACGGCCCCCTTGAGCAAGGAGAAACCCTGGATGTGCTGGTTTCGTGGACGGGCGAAGCGGGCGAGACCTATCAAGGGTCAATCGCCGTTCTCTCGTTCGGGAACGAGGTCATGAACAAGACCGTGTTGCCCACCACCGAGTGGTCAACCAGCATGGTGTTTGACACGACCGAATGGGAGCCAGGCACCTACACGATCGACGTGTACCTCATCGACGATGCCTTGAACATCGCAACGCACGCCTCCTCTGAACCCGTGACCGTGACCGTTCTGAAACCTTGGCTTGAGCACAACCTCAGCGTTGACGTTGAAGGCAGCAACACGTTGGTGGTGAGCGGTTTGCTCTCGACTCGAAGCGGTACCGGCGTCATTGAGATTTCCCAAACCGATGGGGAGTGGACACGCACGGTGGTGATTGAGGACGGCCCGGTCAACACCTCGTTCGAGATGAATGAGCTGCTATCACCCACCAGCACCTTCACGATTGAGGTATGTGACCAAAACAACACGGACCAATGTGAACAATGGATGGCGTCGCTTGATTTCACCGAGGCGTTTGCCTTGGATGTTCGAGGACAATGCCTTCTGTCCTTGGTGAACGAGTCTTCCACGCTCTCGCAAACGTTGGTGGAGTGCACGGTCACGAACGACGGTTTGGTCGACATCACGGCTCGCTTTGTCGTGGACCCCGCCGACAACCTCACCTCTCTCAGTGACGTCGTGAGCCCGGGTGAAACGGCATCGGTCACCATTGACCTGAACGCTGGCGATTCGCCGTTGAACACGACCGTCTCGTGGACCATGCTCGTCAACAATGCGGCCGGTGAACAGAAAGTGATCGACATGGGTCAAGTCAACATCGTTCGAGCTGCTCCGGCTCAGACGACCGTTAATGATGACGACGGCGTGGCCGCCCAAGGGCGTTCATCCGTGGTGATGGGGATGTTGGTCGTGCTCGTTGTTCTTGGCCTGCTCGGCGGCGCACACTTCTATAGAAAAGGTGGCAGTCTGGACGAGTTTGACAAAAACGTCCCTGAGTTCGCCGTGACCAGCGACCTGAGCGAAGCGCTCGTCCAGGACGAAACGGCAACCTCCGATGTTGACACCCAACATGTCCCACCCGCTCAAGACGAGGGAGTGGCCATGGGGGGCGTATGGGCCCCTCATGCCAGCCTGCCCCCTACGTCCGTCGATGGAAACGGATACGAATGGTATTCCACCGAACAGGGCCACTGGTACCGTACCGAGGGCAGTCAGAGCGAATGGTTCCCGTACGAATCATGACCCCTCGGTGCAGGCCGTTTCCCTTGGTGCACGAGGGCCTTGAGCATCAAACGCTGAAATAGCCTCGCGGAACATACCTTCATGATGGATGGAGAGTTGCGGGCAAAGGGGGACACCATGGCACGAAAATACATCGCACGTGACCCACGAACTGGAAAACCAATCGAAGTCGGTGGGTCGTCAACCAGCGAGATCGCCTACGAACCCGAAAAAGGGCGTTGGTCCGTCTTGATCCCCTCCGACGTGATGTCGTTGGCGGAAGGCACGCTTGAATCACGTCAAGTTCGGTGGAACGGCGAAACCCATGTCCTCAAGCGAAGGGACGGTGTTCGTGGACTCAGCCATGTCCCGAAAAGCATGATTTTACCCGCCCATGCCTTGCTCTTGAGAGCTTTTGAAGACCGTGAACCCGAGATTCGAGTGGCTGCGCTGGAGGTCCTCCCCGAATTTGCTGTGCGCAAATCGGACGAATTGTTTGACTGGCTTTCCGTGCTTTTGGATGACGAGAACACCAAGGTCCGCCGTGCCGCTAGCGAAGCGCTGGCAAGGGCGGCACCGACCTTCCCATCGGGCGTTCGCTCTTCACTCGCCAACGAGCTACGCTCAACGGACCAACATCGTCGATCCTGCGCTTGGAAGGGACTTGAAGGCCTCACCAAAACCTGGCCGGAAGTCGTTGCGGACCACGTTGACGGTTTGCTTCTCGAACCCAACGTGGATTTGCGTCGGAAAGCAGCCAAGATGCTGAACACCATCGTGTCCACAAAATCTTCGGTGGTGTGGGATTTGGTGTCTTGGGCCTTGAGCGATGAGGATGCGCAGGTTCGCAGAACGGTGGCGAAATCCCTTCCTCGCTTGGCCAAACAAGACGTCCGAATGGGCACCATGTTCGCCGAGCGAGCCATCGTTGACACCGATGCTGACGTTAGGCTTTCTGCGATTCGTACCCTCGAGCGGCTCAACCGTGGCCACGGTCGTGCCCGTAACCTCATCATCGCTGGCGCTCGGTCCGACGATGTCCGCGTTCGCCGGGCTTGTGTTGCGATGCTTCCCAAACTCATGAGCGAGGACGAGTTGCGAATCTTGGTCGATGACTTGGTGAAAACCGAAACCGACCAAGCGCTGGTCGCCACGCTCATGCAATACCGTTTCGACGCGATGTTGGAAGGGACGGAAGAGGAAAAGAACGCTGGCTTGTCTCCAGCCCTCCCCGTCCCGGAACTTGACCGGGAAATCTTGAGCGCTCAAGGAAAACCCGTCGGCCTTTCCCCTTCACCGCCTGAACCAGGGCGGGAACAACCTCCAGCGTCAATCACGCATGAGGAAGAGGACACATCTTCAACGTCTCCGCCGCCCCTTGTTGAACAGCGACGTCCTACCCAAGACGAACTCATGGGCTATCACGACGATGACGATGAGTTTGATGACGAATACATGATGGACGAACCGTACGACTGAACCCTAGTTGGGCGAGTCCAACACCATTAAGAACAGGAGGGCGGTCGGCGAACTGCTGAAGAGGTGTATCCTATGGATGACGAGCGACCTTTTGATGACAAAGCCATGCAGTTCGAACGCCTATGGGAAGGGTACACTCCAAAAGGCGAAAACCGATCCAAAGCGCTCAAATTCAGACAATACATCCTTGAGCATGTCCGACAAATGCGCCGTCCACTGAACAGAGAGAACGCTCGACGTTACTGGATGGGCGAACTTCAACAGGAAATCGCCGAGCGCGAAAACCTCTGATGCTGCTGTGGAGGTCGCCCCGTCTCGGCGACCTATGACGAACCCCGAGACGATTGGTGAGAAAGATGTTCACAACAACCCGCTTTTCCTCATGGAACCTTCCGGATGTTCTTCAGGCTGGCTTGGATGCCGTTGGATGGGAATTTGCGACCCAAGTGCAACGTGACACCGTTCCGTTGGCACGAGCTGGAACCGATGTCATTGGTCAGGCCCGAACGGGTTCCGGAAAAACAGCGGCCTTTGGACTTCCCATTCTTGAGCGATGCCAACCCACCGGTGCGTTGCAAGCCCTCGTCTTGGCCCCAACTCGAGAACTGGCGAACCAGGTGGCAGAAGAGTTGAACACGCTGCAAGGCGAAAGCGGACTCACCATCCTCACCGTCTACGGAGGGACCGACCTCGAAAAGCAAGCAAAAACGCTTGGCAACGGTGTTGACATCATCGTGGGTACGCCAGGCCGCGTGATGGACATGACCGAACGCGGCCACATTGATTTGGCCAGTCCAACTCTGTTTTGCTTGGACGAAGCCGATCGGATGCTGGACATGGGGTTCTTCCCGGACATCATGTGGGTCGTTGAGCGGATGACGTCTCGTCAACAAACCCTCCTGTTTTCCGCCACCTTCCCACAAGAGATCATCGATGCAGCGCACGAGTTCATGAACGAACCTGATTTCGTCTTGACCAACGCCGAGTCGCTTGACATCCCCCCCATTGACCTGTATTCCGTCCGAATCGGGCGAGCCAACAAACTCTGGGTGCTGGGTCGCCTCATGTGTCGCATGGACGATAACGACCAAACCATCGTGTTCTGCAACACCAAGCGCATGGTGGACTTGGCCGTTGAACGCCTGACCAAGCATCGATTTGATGTTGCAGGCCTCCACGGAGACCTTTCCCAAAACCAGCGAGAGCGTATCTTGGATTCGTTCAAGGAAGGCAAGGTGAAAACCATCGTGGCCACCGACGTGGCGGCCCGTGGGATCGATGTCGATGGAATCACCTTGGTTGTGAACTACGACATTCCTGACGATATGGATTCCTTCATTCACCGCATCGGCCGAACCGGCCGCATCGGCCGCAGCGGCGAAGCATGGAGTTTGGTGTCCCGTGACGATGAGCCCCAGCTCTCGAAGATCATCGCCACCTACGGCTTGGACATCACGCCGAGCGAGGCGCCGGAACTTCCCGAAGGCGTGGACCGCGACCCCGTTCGCCGACAGGACGACTTCGGTGAATCGGCTGATGTCTTTGGTTACGTCACCGTCCGCCTCTCGCTCACGCCCGCTGAGGCAGGTTCGTCCCTGGCCGTTTCGAACTGGTTCATGGAGAACATCAAATGCGACGAACTGGCCATCGGGGAAATCCGCTTTGACGACGAAGCGACCTTCGTTAGCCTGCACAGCAGCAAATTGAGCACGGCGATGAAAGCCATCGAGAAGCGACCCTACGACGGCGTCAACATGACGGCCAGCATCGTGGAGTGAGTCACTCCTCTTCCCCACGGTTTCGCCACGAACCCTTACGCTTCTCCCAGTGAGCTTTCGACAAGACCGATGAGGTGTCATCGCCCTTCACCGGCTTCCCCCGTGGTGGCCAAGAACCGTCATCGAGGGGTCGTTCAATCACGACCAACGTGGCGCCAAGCAAGAACAACCCGACCGCTGAGAGCGACCATGCATAACCGATAGCATCGTCCCAGCGAAGTTGCGCATCCGCACAAGCCGAGGAGAGTTGACTTGAGAACTCGCAAAACGCCAAGGTATCCCGGGCATTGATGGCTTCATCGTTGGTGTAAATGTTGGACATGGCGAGCACGAACATGAGCGCTGCTAATCCAAGCACAGCAAGGTGGGGTCGTGCCCAATGCGACCGGGGCGCGAAACGCCAAGGCGAAGGGTCGTGCTTGCTGGCGGCGAGCGTTCGGGCTGGGCCACCAAATTTGATGAACCAAGCGAGCCACATGCTCACCAAGACCACGAGGAAACCCCAGGTGTAGACCGCTTCGTGGAACTTCCACATCGGTGTAAGGCAGGCTTGGACATCGGGCGTCTCCAAGCAGGAATCCACGGCGATGGGGTAGAAGACGACCAACCGGACCAGGTTGAGCACATAGACGAGCCCGCACATCACGGCGACGGCCTTCAATTTCTCCCGCTGAGGCACGCCGTCGGTCATCATCACCAACGTTGAGAGAAAGATCATCTCGTGGATGCCAGCGCATTCGTCCGAAACGTAGAGCCCCACGCTGTCAAACGGACCGGGGAAGGACGGGTGCTGCAAATCAAGGCGAGTCAACCAACCGTTGTGATGGCTGAGGACGGCGGAGCCCTCACCGTACAGCAGGTTGGTGACTTCGTTCCAAAGCCACGCTTCCGTGACCTGAATGGGCGCGAGGGTGTCGGACGGCATGGTCAGAAACCAATAGAACGCTTCGACCAACAACAGGGCCAACGGGATTCGTCCGTATCGCAGCCCGAGTTCGCCAACTTCTTTCCACGACATGTCCCCTTCGGGACGACCGTGGGAGGTGGAGGCCATGGCACGGGAGTGAGGGGCCTTGTTCAAAAGATGTTGCGAATCGTGGGGAGGGAGGGCTTGCATCAGGAAGCATGCGTTCAAAGCATCACATCGGTTCCGATTGGACATGGCCAGCACGCCTTCCCTCCCCGATGCAACGCATCGTTTGAACGTGCTGGGCTTTCATTGCCCTGTCCCCGTGGCCAAAACTCGAGAAAGCCTCGAACAATTGGAGCCGGGGGCTGTTCTTCAAGTCCTCGCAGACGACCCCGAAACGCTTCATGACATGCCGCTTCTTTTGGGCCGTGGCCCTCATCGATTGCTGAGCATCGCGGAACAAGACGGCGAATTCTCCTTCCTCATTGAGGTGGTGGCATGAAAAAATCGACCCGCGACGTGCCCAGTGAAGCCTTTCTTCCAACCCGATACGGAGATTTTCGAATTCAAGTCCATCACGAAGAGGATACCGGGCTGGACCACGTGGCGCTGATTCTGGGAAGCATGACCGGGCCTGACGCCGTGTTGGTACGCATTCATTCA
>JADHNB010000032.1 GCA_016779705.1 Candidatus Poseidonia sp.
GAGCGTCTCAAGAGCATAAGCTGACGGCATGGTGAAGGCCAACCAACCCGAACCCCCCTCTTCCCACATCTGGACCGGGGCCGTCATGGCGATGGAGGTTCGCTCGCTGTTCCCGCCAAAGATGTAGCCGGCCACTCGCCGAAAGCCACCCGATGCTGCGCCACCGTCTCGGCTTGCGGTTTGGACGCGAGCTTGAACCGTTGGGGCGTAACGTCGAACTTCAAACCCGTCGGGGGTGTGGATGACCTCGTAAGCCGGTTCTTCAAGCGTTTCAGCCACGACCCTCACTCCTCTGCTCATGCCGTTGAGGGGCGGTGTTCGCTGGGCCAGCGACCCCGCAAGCGGAGCCAGGCTTCGCTGCAAAACATGAGGCCGTAAATCGACGCTAACCACAGCGTGGGTCGCCCCCACGTGGCCTGAGCGGCGTCGGCAGGCAACACGCCACCTTGGAACGCCAGCAGGCAGCAGAGCCACACCAAGGTCGCCCCGTGCAACATCCATCGCACGGCGCTGAGCAATTCTCGAGAGGTGGCTTTCATTTCGGTCAGTTCAGCCTTGGTCAAGAGGGCCGAGACCCCGACGATTTTGTCCAAAGCCGACCCGCCGTTCCAACGAATGCGGCCCAGCTGGAACCGGGTGAGGTATTCGATGCCCGTAAACAAGGTCACCCAAACCACCACGACCTCCAGTAGGGGTTCCGCTCCTCGGAGGTCCAGCGACCCCCAAATCGTCCAGCCGAGCAACACCCAAAGCCAGAGGACCTGAAGCAGTTGAAACGCATGGGCAAACTTGCTCAATTTTTGCAGCAATTCAGCGTCATGGCCCAAGACCCATTCGAGCACCAGCACACCCACCGCTGCAAGACAGGTGGTTGCACTCACCAGCAGCCACCAACCGGACAAATCGGCGTCTCGCCAGGCCAGCATCAGGGCCGCCATGACCCACGTGAGCAGCGCCACCGTGGCGACGTTCACCGCCGCCTGCATCGTGTAGAGCGGGTCTCGGCCGTCTCGTAAAACGGCCAAGCCGCCCATGAGTTTGACTTCAAACGCGGAGTCATCGACGATGCCGTGGGCGGCAGCAGCCATGCCGCCAGCCGACTTGATTCGAGCCGCTTCCACGATGCTTTGTGCCGCTCCGTCTTCCCATTCGGTTCCGCCCGACCATGACGAGCCCCGGCTGGCGGCGTGAGCGGCGCCTGCGCCTCGTGAACGGTTACCACCCGCAGAGCGGGTCTTGGCCCAGGCCCGAATTTCGGGTGAGATGATCTCTTCGACCTGATCTTCGTTGAGCGGTGCGCCGTGGTCGGTGTAGAGCCAGCGGCATTGAATCGGCACTGGATTCGGGTCGACGTCGGGCGCCACCATCTGGAACTGCCCTGGTCCGAGGGTGGGCAGTTGCGCCACGAGGTCTTGGTCACCGCCGCTTTCTTTGAGCAGGTGGCGAACCTTCTCAACGTCCTGCGGTTGGGTGAAGCGTCCGATGAAGGTGGTGTTGGCTTGGGCGAGAATTTTGTAATCCACGTCGCTCACGTTTTGGGTGGCCAACACGCAAGCGACGCCGTATTTCCGCGCCTGTTTGAAAATCAATTTGATGAGGTCTTTGGCCGGAGGGTTGCGGGGATGAGGTGGAAGGTAGGGGGCCACCTCGTCCATGAAGAACAGGAGTTTGAGTTCCCCGTCGGCGGGTTGTTGAGTCAGCATCCAATCGTAGAGCTCACGGGACAATTCCTGGACGAAGTACTGCTTTTGGTTCTCGTCTTGAATGGTGTTCAAGTAGACGATGTTGAGGGGAATTTTGCCGGGGACGGCGGACTCAACAAAGGCGTCGATATCGATGGGGACCCCGTTGGAAAACAAGAGTTGATTCACGCCCGATGAGAAGGCGGCAAGACGGCGAGCCAGATCGTTTCGAGTGGATTTTGGCAAACGCTCTTCGAAATCCGTTAACCGATGTTCAATCATCACCTCGTTCCACGTGGGAGGGGCGACCTTCTCCTCCTCGTCGTCTTGGTCAAAACATTCGGGGTAGAGGTGGCGAATGAATTCCTGGTGCGGCTCGCGAACCACGCGAGCCAGGGCTTGAAAGTCCCCAACGTTCAATCCACAACGCGTGCCTTCAACCAAAATTTCGTAGAGGAAGGGTTTGACCGTTTTTCCTTGTGCCTTCTCAACATCAAAGCCGGCCAAATTGGCGAACCCAGCCGCAACCATGTCCCACGCGGTGATGGCCTCTTCGGGGTCAAGGTCGGCGGGCGGGGCGCGGAACGGGTCAATGCACAAGGGCAAGCCTTTGCTGCGCAAGGGCGTCCACACGCGCACTTCGCACATGTCCACCAGTTTCTTCGCACGGGTCACGTCACCGTCCTTTTCTTCCAGTTCCACCGGGTCAATGCCCAACGCCAACCGAGCAAGGTCGCCTTGAGGGTCGATGATGAGGGCCGGAATGCCGGCGAGAGCCGCTTCCTCAATCAGCGCCTTGGCCATGACCGTTTTGCCCGATCCGGTGGAACCCAGCATCGCACCGTGTCGAGCCAACACCTGAGGAGCGATGTCAATGGGGGCACCCGTGTCGCGGCGATGCCCGAGAAACAACCCCCGTGGCTTGTACGTCTTGCCCGTTTTGGAAGGAGGCGGGGTTGGTTCGTGGAACAAGTCGTCGACCAAATCGCCCATCCCAGCCGCGTCGGTACCCGACGATGAGGCGGCGTTGAACCCCTCCTCGCTGGACACCATGGGTCGGCCAAAACGGTAGGGGGTCTTGAAGGGCGCGATTGGGAGCCCGCCACAAACGCAGACTCAAGGAGGAGAAGAAACACGCCGAAGCATGGAACGCCTCCCCATGGCTCGACCTTCATGGGACGACGAGATGCGGATGGCGGCGATTTCAACCCTTGATTCGTTGCACTGGGTCAAAGGCCCTCAGGGCAAAGCCTTCGGTGCAGAGTTTGCTGCCTACTGTCAAGCCGTCCAAGGCACGCCCTGCCAGAGCGGTTCCGTGGCACTTTGGGGGGCACTCCGTTTGCTTGACATCGGGCCGGGCGACGAGGTGCTCGTCCCTTCCTTGACCTACATCGCCACGGCCACCTGCGTGTCGTTGGTGGGGGCCACGCCCGTGTTTGTGGACGTGGAGCCCGACCATTGGTGCGTTGACCTTGCCTCCGTTGAAGCTGCTCGAACACCCAACACCAGAGCCGTCATCGGCGTCCACCTCTTTGGCCAGATGTGCGACGACGCTTTGGTGGCGTGGTGCGCCGACCACGGCATTGCCTACATCGAAGACGCTGCCCAGGCGCATGGAGCGGTTGCGGCCTCGGGCATTCCTGCGGGTGGCGTGGGTGACGTGGCCTGTTTCTCCTTTTTCCCCTCAAAGAACCTCGCGGTTGGGGGCGAAGGCGGCATGATGATGACGAGGCGCTCCGACCTCGCTGCCCGAATGGACGCCTTGGTCAATCACGGCCGCGATGCGCGATTGGAATCGCACGAACTCGGTTCCAATCTTCGTATGTCGGAAGTGACGGCCGCCATCGGTCGGGTTCAACTCAAGCGCCTGGATGATTGGCTGGTTCGCCGCCGGGGCATCGCCGCTCGCTACGAGCAAGCGTTCAGCCCCCTTTCGGGCATTCGCCCACCTCTCGTCCGTCCCAACACCGAGCACGCCTGGCACCAATATTGCGTGCTTGCCGATGACCCCGAGGGCCTTCGTCAAGCCTTGGATGCTCAGGGGATTGACAGCCGAGTCTACTACGCCACGCCGTGCCACCGACAACAGGTCTACGCCTCCCATCCTCAACATCATCAAACCCTTCCGGTGACCGATGCGATCGCCCATCGCTTGGTGGCCATTCCGCTGTTCCACGAGATGACCGATGGAGAGGTTCAACGGGTGATTGAAGCGATGACCGTCGCCTTATCGAGTTGATGCCAAGGTTTCGGCGAGGGCGTGATTGGACCACGACGAGAGGCCCGTGATCTCTTGGCCCAACCAATCGGGAAAGGCCACGTCTTGGTCCGCCCGTTCCAATTCCACTTCGGCGAGCACCAAGCCCGCCAGACCGCCTTCAAATTCATCAATTTCCCAGACGGTGTCGTCATCCCCTACCCAGACATAGCGGGTTTTTTCGACCGAAGGAAACGGCCCGTGACCGAGCAAGGCTTGAGCGGCTTCGCCATCCAATGACCACTCGAGTTCTCGTGCAGCCACGGAGGAGACCCTTGATTTGAACGTGAGAAACCATTCATCGTTTCGTGCCCGTAGGCGGGTCACCCAATCCGTGGTTTGAGCATACACGACCGCTTCTTCAGCCGACATCCTGGCCACCACCACGCCGCTGCAAGCGAACACACCGTCAACGAGTTGGAGGTGGTCGCCTACCCCGTAATGTTGTTCCATTCGGTAGGCGAGGGGGGCCGCTCGCCAAGGCTTCGCCTCTCGACCATCAACGAGAAAACGACGTTCAATTTCCATGTGTTCCGGGATGGTACTCCCCTCCTTGATGTTGAACGGGCACCGAGGCCACGGTCACGAACTGCACGTCTTCGATGAGTTCGGTGCCTGCTGGACCAAGCGTCACTCGGTCGACCTTGAAACGGTCGTCGTTGAGCAGGGTCGGGTCGCCGGCGGCCAAACGCCGTTCGAGTTGGCGTGAGGTGGAGAGGGCGCGCCAAATCAACCACGCAGGGAACACCAAACCGAGCGAGCCCAGCACGACTTCGAGCGCTTCCACGTGCCTTCACCTGTTCCGTTCCATCAGGCCGGCCCAAGAAGCTTCAGCGTACGCCTTGGCCGCCTTAGCGGGGTCGTCCGCTTTGTGAATTCCAGAGCCCACGATGACGCAATCCGAACCGGCCAACACCGCCTCCTTTGGGTCACCGTAACGTTGCCCCATGGCACCGTCGCCGACGGCTAAATTGACGCCGGGCGTCCAGATGAGTTTCTCTTCGCCGACGTTGGCTCGCAAGGCGGCCAACTCTCCGGGTCGTGAACCGTTGCCAATGAACCCAAAGACGCCCGGATGGACCTGTCCTTTGGCCACGACTTCATCGGTGTAAGCGGGGTTGAGTAGGTTTCCACGGCTGGACATTTGAGCGAGCAGCAACACGCCCCCCTCTCGGCCGACATCGCTCCATCCGGCTTGCAACCCGTCGACGATGTCAGGTCCGCTGATCAGGTGGGCGGTCACCAAATCAGACCACGACCGAATGTCGAATTGACCGGCCATTTGCGCTCGGCTGATGCCCCCGATGTCAGCGAACTTTCGGTCCTCGAAGATCAGCAAATTCGCCTCATGGGCCGCTTTGCAAAAATCGCCCCAGGCTTCGGGCGACCAATCGTCCACCAAATCGACGTGGGTCTTCAAAGCGGCCACATGGGGGCCGACGGCGGCGATGAGGTCCATCAGTCCGGCCATGGTGTTCCGATCGGCGGCCAAGCAAACCAAAGATTGCTTTTCAGCGGCGACCGTCATGTAGCGTTTGGCCATGGCCGATGACGCTGCTTGCCAGCGTGCCCCCCATGCTCCTTCCGGGTCCATGCATGGGCCTGTGCGGCCCCCCTCCTCAATGCTTGTGGCGGCGGAGGCTCTTCACGAGCATCATGTTCATGTCACCCCCTTCCGTCCCCGTGCCATGCGACAGGCGCTGTGTTTGGTGGCCTTGTTCCTCGCGCTGCCGCTTTCGGGGTGTCTCGGTGTTGCAACGCCTTCGCCATCGGACGAAGACGGGACGGGTTACCCTTCCATTTGGGAGCGGCACACGTTGGAATGGAACTGGACGGGCAGTTATGCACGGGTGCTTGAACCGGGGCCTCACGAAGCCTTGCCCGTCCAAGAGGCGTTCATTGATGTTGACACGACGGGAACATGGGAGGGCGGGCCGAACACCGCCGAAGTCCATCTCTCCTACTGGCTCCCGTCCAACACCGAAGCGGGCGAACAGGTGCCGGTGATTGCCATCGTCAGTCCGTATTTTGACTACGGTTCACCCGGCAGCCAATCCTCCCCCACCAACATCGTGGGCGCAGGACGAGGCGAATTCCTCTACGACAATTTCATTCCCCACGGCTACGCCCTTGCCCAGGTCGCTGTGTTCGCTACGGAAGAAAGCACGGGCTGCTTTGACTATCGAGGGGACGGTGAGGGCCAAGGCATCCATGCGGCGGTGGAATGGCTTGGCACGCAACATTGGAGCAACGGGCACGTCGCCATCTACGGGAAATCCTACGAAGGCGCCACGGCATGGGAGGCCGCTGCACAAGGAAGCGAGTACCTGAAGACCATCGTTCCAATTTCCGGCACGACCGCCCTCGGCCCTCTGCTGTACAAGAACGGGAGCGCTGAAGCCCGCAGTCAAGTCATGCACTCGAATTATGGGGGCTCCATCTTGGATTACGACAGCGACGATTTGGACAATTTGTGCGGCGATGTTTTGGAAGGGTTCCTTGCCGGGCCCACCCGATATGGTCTGGGAGAAATGGACCCTTACATGGCCAATTATTACGATGAACGCAGCCACATCGACAAAGCGCTCGGCGTTTACAACGGCTCCGTCTATTGGGTCCAAGGCATGCAAGATTGGAACGTCGACCCCCACCAAGTCTTCGGCGGCCCTCCAGGAACCCACTGGTACCAGACGTACATTGAGGCTGGTTACGACGTTCGAGGCATGCACGGTCAATGGGAACACAACTACCCCGACCAATGGACCAAGCACAACAACCAACCGTCGGGGTACGGCGGCGAGGCCATTCACAACATGACCCGTTGGGACTGGGGCCAAGATTTGTTTGAGTGGATGGAATACTACCTGAAAGGCATCGGTGAGAAGCCGGCCCTTCATGCTCAAATCCAACGCAACGACGGGCAGTGGCGCATCGAGGAAACATGGCCGCCGCTTGACGCAACCTGGCAAACCGTTGACCTCGCCGAATGCAGTTCATCGGGCGCATGGGTCGGGGCTTCGTCAACCGTCACGGTTTCGTGTCCCGCCCTTTCCTCCAGCCACGATCTCCACATCAGCGGTTTGCCAACCCTGCATCTTGATGTCACACCCACCTTTGACGGCGGGCAAATCTTTGCTGAATTGCGGGACGCCGATACGGGCCTTCGGTTTGGCCATGCCACCATGGACATCCGTTATCACGCCGGAGGCTACGAAGCCCAAACGGTGATTCCCGGCAGCACGGTGACGATGCTGATGGAATTTCAGGGGATGGATGTGCTGCTTCCTGCAGGTCACCTCCTCGAATTGGTGCTGACCCAAACGGGCGAGGATTACCTTCCGCCCGCTTGTGGCAATGCGTGCCCGGTCTCGGTCCAAACGGGAACGATGTCGCTCCCGCTCATCGAACGCGATGGCAGCAACGTCCTTATCACGCCTCAGGGCGATGACGCTGCCAACAACGCGTGAAACGACCCTCGGCGGAGGTTTTCGCAGCTTTACAACGGATGGCCTTGCCAAATGAGCGATTGCGCGAAAAAACCGCCTTCCTTCGCGCAGTTGAAGAACAAAGCCGACAAAACCCAGCAAGACAATAATCATTCGATGGCATATTTTTGATAATATTAAGCACCTGCAGAGAAAAAGCGGGTAAAAGTTGAGCGTATGGTTCATATACCGTCTCAAGAACGGCGCAAACGATACCCATGGATGAAAAGGCAAAACTGGAGTACATTTGGCTTGACGGATACGAACCCACGCAGAACATGCGGAGCAAAACGATGGTGCGTTCGAATTTCGGCGGCACCCTTGAAGAATGCCCCATTTGGATGTTTGACGGCTCCTCGACCCGACAAGCCGATGGCAGCTCCTCCGATTGCCTCCTGAAGCCGGTGAACATCTTCCCCGACCCCCAGCGCGTGAACGGTTACCTGGTGATGTGCGAAGTGCTCAACCCTGACGGCACCCCCCACCCCAGCAACGGCCGGGCCACCATTGACGATGACGACAACGATTTCTGGTTCGGTTACGAGCAAGAATACTTCATCATGGACGTTGATACGCAACAACCGCTTGGCTTCCCCGTGGGCGGTTACCCCGGCCCACAAGGCCTGTACTATTGTTCAGTGGGCGGAAAAAACACCCATGGACGCGCCCTCGTTGAGGAGCACGCCGACCTCTGTTTGGAAGCGGGGATCAACTTTGAGGGCATCAACCAAGAAGTCGCCTGCGGACAGTGGGAATTCCAGATTTTTGCCAAAGGTGCTAAGCAAGCCGGTGACGAACTTTGGGTCGCTCGCTACCTCTTGGACCGTTTGACGGAGAGTTACGGCTACTACATCGAGTACCACCCCAAGCCCATCAAGGGCGACTGGAACGGCTCTGGCATGCACGCAAACTTCTCCAACGGCGCCATGCGCGACGTGGGAGGCGAAGACCTGTTCAACAGCATTTGCGAAGCTTTTGGACAGAACATTGAGCGGCACATGGCGGTGTACGGTGCGCACAACGAGGAGCGCTTGACCGGTCTTCACGAGACCCAATCCATCGACCAGTTCTCCTACGGTGTGTCCGACCGTGGAGCTTCGATTCGGGTGCCTGCGTCGGTGCCAACCGACGGTTGGAAAGGTCGCCTCGAGGACCGCCGCCCGGCGTCCAACGGCGACCCCTACAAGATCGGAGCCGTCATCATCCAGACGACCAAGTCCGTGTGTTGAGCGACATCACGTTGAACCGTCACCCTCAAGATGGCGAAGGCGACGAACACCGATGAGGACCGTCAGGATGACCACCAAGGTGAACACGTT
Source organism: Candidatus Poseidonia sp. (assembly GCA_016779705.1). Classification (GTDB taxonomy): domain Archaea; phylum Thermoplasmatota; class Poseidoniia; order Poseidoniales; family Poseidoniaceae; genus Poseidonia. Next base: position 8,744 of record JADHNB010000032.1, read on the forward strand.
GGCCAGGATCATCGCCAGGGATTTGATGAGCAAACCGTAGATGAGCCAGAGGACCAGCGCCACCGTCACCACGCTAAACGTGGAGAGCGAGATGCCTTCGTGGCGCTGATGCACCCACACTTCGCGAATCTGCGGCACCCAAGCCACGATGCCCAACAAACCCGCCAGCAGACCGATGGCCTCAATCCACGGCTCCACCATGAGCCTCGCCACCCAAGGCGCTCTCTTTTCAACCGTTCCAACGGTCCGGCTTGGAAAGATGGACGCTTTGAATGACCGACCAAGGCACGTCTTCGGGATGGTCTTGACCAACAACGTGCATTTTCAGATGCTGACCGTACGGCACATCGGCTTGCAGGTGTCGTGTGCCATGTTGAAGGCGAACGGAACTCGGCCGTTGGCGAAACAACGACCACGCTGAGCGAGCATGCGTCACCTCCCCCCTCATGGCGGCGGTGCGAGAAGCCATCCATTCGTCGATTTCAGCGCCAAGGCCAAGGTCCAAGAGGTCGCCTTTTCGAACCAATCCTCCGTGAAGGTGGACTTCGTCCCATGTGCCAAACCCTTCGACCGTTGTGAACAAGGGTTCGTTAAGTTCGCCGGGATGGCGCTCTTCCAGCAGGGCGATCATCCCCGCCTCATCCTTGACCGTGCAGTCCACATCGTGGACGTTATCGGGCCACGTCAGGTTTCGATTCGTGAAGGCCAACACCACCTCAACAACCACTTCATCGTGCCCGTCGATGCGCTTGGCGTGCATATCCGCTAACATCCGTGCCTTGCGTTTGATGCGCTGGCTCACCGTGCTGTGGTTGTGTGTTGTGCCGTTTTTCCGAAGTTGGATGAATTCCTCGTTTTCGTTGATTTCAAACGAGCCCGACCAGTGTTTTTGTTCAACCACCAGCAGCGTGTTGCCGCCCACGATCACCAGGTCGATCTCTCGCTTTCCACCCTGCTCAACATCGGGGATGCGCACGGATTCAAACACGTGCCAACCGTTGTTCTTCCCCGCTGCTCGGGCGATTTTGGCAAGACGCTGTTCCGCCAATTCCCCCGCCCGGTGCACGTCATCGGGCGGATGAATCCGTCGCCGTTCTCGCCACCAGCGCCATCGTTGTGAGAGTTTCATGACTTCACCTGAGGAGGTCATCCACGCTGTTGACGATGACGGTCGGCCGCTGTTCCGCCCCCTGCGGAAGGGCTTCGACATCGGCCATCGTCGCTTCTCCGCTCAACACCAACACGCCGACCACGCCCGCTCGCGTGGCCATGGCCATGTCCGTGTACAGCCGGTCGCCGACCATGGCGCACCTCGATGGTTCGAGCCCGAGGGCTTCGATTTTGTGAAGGATCATCCCAGCGTTGGGTTTTCCGGTGATGTGTTCAGGGTCCACGCCCGTGGTGGCCTTGAACATCGCCAAGTAGGCCCCGACGTCAGGAAGCCCTCCGTCCGGGCTGGGGCAGACCATGTCCGGGTGACTGGCGACCAAGGGGACGCCAGCATGCATGAAGCGGCTCGCTTGAGCGATTTTGTCGTAGGTCAGTTCGGTGTCGTAGCCCAACACCACGTATTGAGGGTCCGAACTTTGGGTCTCCACGCCAACGGCCTCGAGCATGCTTCGCATGCCTTCGGTCCCGACCAACCAAGTCTTTGTGATGCTGTTCTTTTGCAGCCAAGCCAAGAGGTCGTGGGTGGACAGCAACACGTCCTCCTCGGTGGCCTCCAAACCGAGGCCGTGGAGTTTTGATAGATACTGTGTTACGGATTTTGACGAGTTGTTGGAAAGAAAATACCGCTGGACGCCGTTGGTTTTGCAGCGTTCAAGAAAGGCTTCGGCCCCTTGAATCAAATCGCCGCCCAAGTAAATGGTGCCGTCGAGGTCGAGGAAGACGGCATCGATGTTGTCGAGGGAAGCATCCATTGTGTATCCCCTCAGAACATCAAGGTCTTGAACATGAACCACGGAGAGTGGAGGTTTTCCTGCGCTTCCTTGCTCGCAATCATTTCCGTCATCATCTCTTGGATGGCGGGCTTTTTGGAGGCTTTTCCGACAAACCAGTTGAGCAACCATGCTCGCCGACTCATTTTTTGCATCCTGAACGAGTTCGATAATTCAGGACCAAGGGCCGCCCACAACGCCTCTTGATAGTCATCGGGCGACTTGCCATCGAGGATGTGCTGCGCCGCCATCTCTCCGCTGACAAGGGCATTCCCCACGCCTTCCCCGCTGAACGGGTCCACCAAGGATGCGGCATCGCCAACAAGGAAAATGCCGTTGCTGGCGGACCGTCGAGGCTGACGACTGGCCTTTTTCCGTGGTGATCCAAACGGCAACTGCCAACCCTTCCCCGTCCCGGGGATCAACGAAGCCTCGGCAAACCGTTCTTTGAACAACGGGTGGTCGGCGATGACTTCGGCTTGAAGCGCCTTGAGTTTCTTTGATTGCTTATCGAGCAAGGACATGACCATGCCTATGCCAACGTTGACCACGCCCTCGGCCACTGGGAAGAGCCAGAAGTAACCGGGGATCACCGTGTCCACGAAATGGATTTCAATGTCGCCCACGTTGTTTTCACAGCCTTTCACCCCTCGCCAATATTCCCGATACCCTGCGCAGTAGTGAGCTCGGTCAACCATCGGCTCTTCGTAGGTTTCCTCAAGCATGGATTTCGCTACCGGACATCGGTACCCCGCAGCGCCAACAACGACCGGAGCATGGTAGGTGCGGTCCTCGCCCGCTCGTCCCCCGATTCGAACGACCACGCCCGTGGCGTGCCGTTGAGCCCCGGAGCCCTTCCCGGGGTCGTCACCCCCTTGGCCGTCATCGTAGAGAACGTCACGCACATCGCCTCCCTGAACAATCGCTCCACCCGCTTCGCGAACGAGTTGTTGGACTTGATTGAACAGAAGGTGGTCAAATTGTTGACGGGGCAGGGAGTATCCCGCTTCGAGACGTTGCACGTCCTCTTCGGGAAGCGCGACTCGAACGCTGTGACCTTTGGGCGAGGAAAAGACGATGCCGGTGACGCGGAAATGAGGCGTTGCCTCAAGGGTTTCCTTGACCCCGAGTCGCTTGACGTGGCTCAACGATTTGCCACCCACGGCGTCCCCGCAAATTTTGTCACGGGGCCAGACCTCTTTCTCGATGAGCAAGACCTTCTTGCCTTCCAACGCCAGATAACCCGCCGCTGACGAACCGCCAGGCCCGCCACCAACCACGATGGCATCGTAGGATTCGCCAGAAGGAGGCGTCGCCCCGGAATCAATGGGTTGTTTCCAAACCACGTCATCCCCGGTCCGTGGACTTCCCATGCCACCAATGGGATGAGGGCACCCTTTGAGGGTATGGTTCAGCCACGAAGGAGGACCACCAGCCTCTTGACCTGTCGTCGGGTGTCGTCACAGGATGACGGTTTCAACCTCAGCGGAAACGTTCCAGCCTCAGCGCCAAAAAGCGGCGCTGGTGTTGTTGAGCGTGACGTTGATTTGGGGGGCCACCTTCATTTGGATGAAGCAAGCACTCAACGCCCTCGACGTTGAACTTGGGGCCTACGGCAAGTTCCCTGTTGTCGCCTTTCTGGTGGCCGTTCGGTTTTCCATCGCCATCCCCCTCGTGATCGTGTTCTTCCCAACCGCCCGAGCGGGTTTGCAATCCCGTGTTGTGTGGAAAGGCGGCTTGATTCTCGGCTCCATGATGCTGGTCGGCTTTGTCGGTCAAATGGTGGCGCTCAACAACATCAATCCCTCCACCTCGGCCTTCCTCACCTCGCTTTACGTTGTGATGACGGCGGTCCTCACGGTGGTCATGACCGACAACACCCCACGGCGCTCGCTGTATTGGGGCGTGCTGATGGCCACGCTTGGCGCCGGTTTCATCGAAGGACCACCGCACCTTTCGTGGGGTTGGGGTGAAATTGTCACGGTGATTTGCGCCTTCTTTTTCGCCCTGCACATCATCTACACCCAACACTGGACCTTGAAGCACGACCCCCTGCAACTGACGTTGACGCAATTTCTCATCATCGGCGGGGGCTCGTTGGTCTTGGCCTTGCTCACCTCTGACACGCCGTTGCAGATGGCCGAAGAGGTGTTGACCCGAGATGGCGTGCTGCTGCCGCTGGTCTTGTTGGGCGTCGGCGGTTCCTTCTTTTGTCTCGTGGCCCTGAACGTGTTCCAGCGTCACATGCACCCGGTCCAAGCGGCGATCATTTACGCTTTTGAACCGGTTTGGGCGACCCTGTTTGGGCTCGGGCTTGGGTTGGTGCCGTGGACGTGGTGGATCGTGTTTGGAGGCGGCGTGTTGCTTGCGGGGAACCTCCTCGTTGAATTGACCACACCAAATAACGACGAAGGCGAAAGCGTCGACCCCGTATAGGAGAATGGTTGAAAGAGCGACTTCTTCTGGTGAAGGTGGAGAGGCACATGGCTGACGATGACACCAACACCCGATTTGCCACAAAAGCCGTCCACAGCGGCACCCAGCACATTGGGGACGCCGTGAACACCCCGATTTTCCAATCCTCCACCTACAAACTCACCGATGAGCGCTATGCGGGATGGGCGGCGGGCGCCCAACACACCTTGCTGTACGCCCGAATGTCCTCGGTGAATTCCGATGCCGTGGCCCAAAAACTGACCGCCATGGAGTGCGGCGAAGATGCCGAAACCTTTGCCTCCGGCATGGCCGCCATCGCCACCACCATGGTGGCCCTTCTCAGCCAGGGCGACCACATCGTGGCGAGTGCCGATGTCTACGGTGGAACCTACGGCTTGCTGACCGAGGAGTTGCCGCGTTTTGGTATTTCAACCACGATGGCCGACATGCGCGACCCCGCCTCCTATGAAGCGGCCATCCAACCCAACACCAAACTCCTGTACATCGAGACCTTGACCAACCCCGTGCTGAAGGTCTGCGACATCGCCGCCATGGTGGACGTGGCCAAGCGAAACAACCTTCTCATCATCATCGACAACACCTTCGCCTCACCGTGGGGCTGTCAACCCCTCACCATGGGGGTCGATTTGGTGATTCATTCAACCACCAAATACCTCGGCGGCCATTCCGATCTTATCGGCGGTGCGGTGATTGGTTCCAAGGAGCTGATTACGCAAATTTTCAAGCGGAAAGCACACTTTGGTGGCAGTCCTGACCCCCACGCTTGCTATCTTCTTGAGCGCGGTATGCGAACATTGGACGTGCGCATGCCACGCATCTGTGAGAACGCCGCCACCATCGCCCAGCGGCTTGAATCCCATCCAGCCATCGAGCGCGTGTATCACACTCAACTGGAAAGCCACCCTGATTACGAAGTGGCGCAACGTACGATCCCAAAGGGCTCCGGCATGGTTGGCTTTGTGGTGAAAGGCGGTGACGCCGCTGCGTTGAAGTTCATGCGTGGGCTGAACATCATCTACGAAGCCACCAGCCTCGGCGGCGTTGAGTCG
>JADHNB010000033.1 GCA_016779705.1 Candidatus Poseidonia sp.
AGTTGACGTCATCCCGCAGCACACCGAATTCGTCCATGAAAAACAACCCCGGCGACCTCGAAACGGTCCAATCCACCGTGCTGGTGAAGTTGAGCGTGAGGTATTGGCCGCGGGTGGCCTTGGTGGGCATGGATTCGTCAGGCGTTAACTTGGCCACGACGGGTGTTTCTTCGTCTTCGCCAAAACACCCCGCCATGGGGGCAAGGAGGAAGAGCGTGACCAGAACGAACGCCGAGAGTCGCTGCACCTGCTCACCCCCACTCGCACGGCTCCAACACCGTTTGTCCGCCCATCAAGGGCTGCAACACCTCGGGAACGGCCACGCGACCGTCCTCCATCTGGTACTGCTCCATGATGGCCACCAAGGCACGAGAGGTGGCCACGGCGGTTGAGTTGAGGGTGTGGACGATGGGTTGGTTGGGGTGACCGGGTTGGCCGTAGCGGATGCTCAAGCGGTTGGCCTGGTAGTCGGTGCAGTTGGAACACGAGACGATTTCCTTGTATTGATTGGCCCCGGGAATCCACGCCTCTAGGTCGTACTTCTTCGCCGCCACCGTCCCCATGTCGCCGGTGCAGATGTTGACCACTTCGTAGTGAATGCCGAGGCTGTCCCACAGGTCGGTGCAATTCTTCAACAGCTCTTCGTGAAGGTCCCAGGAATCGTCGGGTCGGGCGATGATGATTTGCTCAATCTTGGTGAACTGATGAACGCGCCAAATGCCCAAGTCGCTCTGGCCGTGGCTGCCGACCTCTCGACGGAAACATTGGGACACGCCCACCATGCGCATGGGCATTTGTTCCTCGGGAATGGTTTCGTCCATGAACATCGCCGTAAGGGGGTGTTCGGAAGTGGCGATCATGTAGTACTTGTCGGGCTCGATGCCGTACATCACCGTCTCAAAGTCCCCCAAGTCGGTCACGCCTTCGTAGGCCTCCCGATTCATCATGACCGGGGGCTGGACGAAGGTGTACTCACGCTCCCGCAGGAAGTTGACGGCGTATTGCTGGAGTGCAAATTCAAGGCGAGCCAGGTCCCCCTTGAGGAAGTAGAAACGGCTGCCCGTGATTTTCGCTGCGCGCTTCAAATCCACCCACTTGTTCATCTCAATGAGTTCGTTGTGCGTCCGAGGCTCAAAGGTGAACTCGGGTTTCTGACCGTGAACGGCGTGGACGGTGTTGCCCGAATCGTCGTCACCCTCGGGGACATCATGGTGGAGGATGTTGGGAATCGACATGCGAAGACGGTCGCGAGCCTCCATGGCTTCGTTGGTCTTCGCTTCCCACTGCGCGATGCGCTCACCCAAATCCGCTACTTGCGCCAAAATTCGCTGTGCGGCCTCTTGGTCACCCGCTTTCTTGGCGGCGCCGATGCCTCGGGCCGCCTCGTTCTTTTCACGGCGAAGTTGGTCCGTTTCATGGAGCAAGTTGCGCCACGATTCGTCAAGTTCGATGACCTTCTCGATGTTGTCGTGAGGCAACCCGCGCTTGGTGTGGTCGGCGCGAATCACGTCGGGGTGTTCTCGAAACATCGTTATGTCCAGCATGACCCTCACCACGTGATGTTAAAACTCAAAATTTCGCTGCCCAGGAACCACATGCCTCCGATGAGGTAGCCGAGAATGGCCCCGCCGTTGAGCAGGGGAAGGCCCGCTTGGGCTTGGCCGCGAGCGACGTAGGTCATCAGCGCAAGGTAACCCATCAAGCCGCCCACCAAGGTGGCCATGGCCACTTCAAACGCCACGCTGGGGTCGAGCCACTGCATGGCCGAGAGCACCAACATGCCGGGGAAAATCACGTCGCCCAAGCCCATGAACATCGCTTCGCTCTTCTTCCGAGCGGGGCGCTCTGCTCGGGGGGCGTTGCTTGGAACCGCCTCGGCTGGTGAGGGGCCCGAAACGGGTTGCTTGTTGCGTTCGGTTTCCTCGATCAGGGAGTAATCGCTGTCCTGAGGAGCGACCAGAAGAATGGGCAGGCGCAATCCGATCATGGTGTCGGCCAGGTCCAGCATGTGCTTGGAGCGATACACCGCCCAGAAGTCGTAAACGGCAGCGAGCAGCATGAACAAGATGGCCAAGACGGGAACGAAGGTCACGCCCAGCATCACGCAAACGCCGGCCCCGAGCAGGACGCCGGTGGTGTTGACCACGTACCATTCGCTGTGAACGACCAGCAACACGAGCAACAGCACGGTCAACGCCACGCCGACCAAGGTGGGGCCCAACAACAATTGCAGACCGTACAGCGGGAACATCTCGGTGGTCAACTCGCCGGCAAAGACCGTGGTCGTCCCGTTGTCAACGGTCACCATCACCAAGTCCGTGTTGGTCTCGTCAATGGCGAAAAACACCGCAGCGGCGTTGGAAGCGACGGGGAAGACGCCTCGGTCGATGAGGGAGGTGGTGTACAGCCAGTGGGCGTTGCTTCCATCCGAGATGAGGAGGTCGCTGAAGCCGCTCTCATCGAGGTCGGTGAGGCGAACCGAGGTGACCTCGTCCACCAAACCGTCGAGGTTCATGCGGTCTTGCACCGTGTACGACGAGTCGCTGGACGTGCCGTTCCACTCGACGCCCGTAACGTGACCGCCCGATTCACCCATCAGCACCATCCGCTGATGGCGGGTCTGGGGACTGGCCTCAAGTTCGGTGTAATTCAACTCCAAGAAGGGAGAGTAGCCCACGTCCGCGGCGGTGAATTGTGCCTCGTCTTCGGGCACCTGGTCGAACAAGTACGTGGCGTTGGTTTGGGCGCCCTGGCCCATACCGATGCCGCCCACCGCCTCCTCGAGCAGAACGGCGGCGGCTTGGCCGGGGGTCACGAAGAACCACTCGTCGTTGTCGAGCACCGTGCTGCTCAGCACGCCGTCCTGAATGGAAAAGCCAGGAAGCAGCCAGCGGCCACCTTGTTGGGCGATGCGGTCGGGTTGGTCTTCAAACGTGACAAAACGAACCAACTCGTTGCCCCGGTTCACCAAATACAACGATTCTTCGGTGGGCACCGCGAGGTGGCAACCACCGTTGAGGTTCCCGAAATAGAACGCCTCGCTGCCTTGCCAATCGTAGCAGGCGTAACTGGCCAGCAGTTCGCCTGTCGCCGCATCGACTCGCCACGTGTAATCACCGCTGGCAAACGAAAGCGCATCGGGTGAGACGGTCATGGTCACCTTGGCGGTGGCGTCGTAGATGTTGTGATCGTGCGTCATGTTCCAAATTGGAGCCTCAAATTGGTTCGAAGCGTCCCACGCTGAAATTTCCACGGTGGAATTCGTATCGGCTGGGAGAATGTTGGCCAGGACGAAGCCGTCATCCCCCCAGGTCCCCAACAAGTCGCCCTGGAGCGACGTTTCGCTGGTGATGTCAAAGGGTTCGGGGTCAAAATCCAACACCATCATGTGAGCCAGCGGCACCATGGTGTAGAGCATGGCCAAGGAAAGAACGGCGTACATGCCGTACTTGATGATGAACTCCTTGCCCCAACGGGCGAGGAAAATGATGAGGGCCGTGAACGCAAAAATGGCGATGAGTTCGATGGCGACGTAGCGGACTTGGGTGGCCCCCGACGCCCCAAAGGCGTGCAGTTCGCCCACGTCGTAGTAGGGTCGAATGTACATCGCCAGAGCGATGGTGGCGACGAACATACCGGCCATGCCGGCCATACCGCGCCACTGTTCGGCCATTAAGGCTCCAAGACGCTCGCCGGCACGAAGCTCGTCCTCGACCTCAGCAAAGCGTTGGGAGACGCGGCGATTTTGCCAGCTCGCCTCTTCATCGCTCATGGTGGTGCCAACCTGCTCTCTCATATCAGTCTCGCGATTTTGGGTTGATTCAAGGTGGAGGAAAGAGGCTATCACCAAAGGGGCCGTCCACGGGTTATGGACGGGCACGCACGGGTCCGTTCGTGGCTGGAAAGCACCAAAGTGCGGGGCATGGCTCTGGGCTTGGAAAACACACGGCGCGCTTTGGAGGCCCTCGGCCTTCCACCAGCCGCTTACGAGACGGTTCACATCGCCGGCAGCAACGGCAAGGGAACCACGGTGGCGATGCTCAGCGCAGCGTTGAGCATGGCGGATGTGCCCCATGCGTGCTTCACCTCGCCTCACTTGGTGCGGGTTGAGGAGCGAATTCGGCTCAACGGGACACCCGTCAGCGCCGAATGCATGGACGACGCCCTTCAACGGATTCAGGAGGTTGACCAAAGCGGTGGTTTCCAACTGACCTTCTTCGAGACGACGTTTCTCGCCGCCGTGGTGATCGCCAGCCAGGCCGACCTCGAGGTGATGGTGCTCGAAACCGGTCTGGGAGGACGATTGGACGCCACGCGAGCGGTGTCGGCCGACGTCGCCGTGCTCACGTCCATCGCGTTGGAACACACGGACATCCTCGGCGCAACCCTGCCCGACATCGCTCGTGAGAAAGCCGCCATCGCCCGCCCTGGACGCCCGATGATCGCTCGCGTTCCCGATGACGATGCCACGCAGAAGGCGATTGAAGAAACGGCCCTTCGTGCCGGCGTTCCGGCCTTGGGCGAGGTGCCTGGACCCGCCGATTTGGCATGGGTTCAACCCCTACCCGACGCCACGGCAGCCGAGGAAGCCAAGGCCCTCGCTCACCGCGTATGGGCCCACCTCAAGGCCACGAAGAGCGCCCCTTTCCCCGCCTTTTCGGGGGTTCAGTGGCCGGCAAGAATGCACCGAATCACCAGCCCCACTCGGCCGGACCGGACCTACTTCTTGGACGGCGCCCACAACCCCAGCGGGATGGTAAAATCCATCGCCGAAGTGGAAACCGTTCTTTCCGCTCAACCCGAACCGTGGGGTCTTCTGTTGGGCGCTTCTCCGCAACAGGACATGGCGGCGTTCCTCGCCCCGTTGGTGGCCTTGATGCGCCGTTATCCTCCCGGTGCCGTGGTGATCACCGTCCCGCAGGGTGGACGTTACCCGGGAGTGGAGGGTCACGTCTTGGCCGAAGCGTTGGAGAAGGCAGGGGTTGACGTCACGGCCGTGCATGCCACGCCCGAGCAAGCCGTTGCATGGTTTGAGGAAGACCGCGCACCGGTCACCACCGTCCTCTCCATCGGGTCACTCTACATGCAAGGCAACGTTTTGCAAGCGCTGGGCCGCGACGACGATGAGACGCTTTCGATTCGGGCGAAGGTATGAAACCCGCGGAACGGTTCATCGGAGTTGGTGAGAGCATGAAACCAAAGCATCTGGCCATCCGAATCCAGCAGTGTTTGGCGCTTGCGGAAGCCTCCAACTGCCCTCGGCGAACCTTTGGCGCCCTGCTCGTGGACCCCGAACGGAACGTGGTGCTCATGGACGGCTACAACGGCGGACCACGAGGAGGCGGTCGTCTGTGCGGGGGTGAAGAATGCTTGCGAGATACCATGAACGTCGCTTCAGGCACCCGGGTTGAAATTGGCTGCCATCACGCCGAGATGAACTTGATTTGCAACGCAGCGGCCAACGGTGTGCCAACCAACAACGCCTGGCTCATCGTGACCGGCGAGCCCTGCATGATGTGCGCGAAGCTCATCCACCACGCCGGCATCGCTCGAGTGGTCATCGTCGACGGCGGCTTCATGGGCGAAAACGGCGTGGGCTACCTTGAGGACCACGGCGTTGAGATTCAGCGCACGGAGGGGCCCAAGGACCCACGGGCTTGACCTTGATGCACGAGCCTACTTGTCGCTGCGCTTTCGTTTCGAAACGGCTTGGTTCAAGATAAACTCAATTTGGGCGTTGATGGAACGGAAATCCTGTTCCGCCCAGGCCCGTAGGTCTTCGTGCAAGGCGGGGTCGATGCGAAGGAGAAGACGTTTCTTCGACATCCGTTTTTCCCCCCCTTCCGCATGATCTTCGCGCGTTGATTCATCGAGGCTCTCTGCCATTCAACCACATCGTTCGGTCTCATTGATACAAAGTCCCGGTGTTCACCACGGGGGTGGTGTCCGTTTCAGAGCAGAGAACCACGAGGAGGTTGCTGACCATGGTGGCTTTTTTGTCTTCGTCCAAGTCGATGATTTGCTTTTCACTGAGTTGTTCGAGGGCCAGTTCAACCATGCCTACGGCGCCATCGACGATCTCTCGCCGTGCCGCAACGACGGCACTGGCTTGTTGCCGGCGGAGCATGGCTTGTGCGATTTCCGTGGAGTACGCCAGGTAACTGATGCGGGCCTCCAAGACCGCAATGCCGGCCCTGGAAAGGCGCGCCTCAACCGAGGCTTGGAGTTCTTCAGCGATGATGTCTTGATGGCCGGAAAGCGTGATGCCGCCGATGTCTTTCTCCTCGATGGCATCGTAGGGATATTTTGTGGCCATTTCACGCAGCGCCGCCTCGCTTTGTATTTGCACATAGTGCTGATACTTCTCAACCTCAAAAATGGCTTCAGCTGCGTCGTACACCCGCCACACCACCACTGCAGCGATGTTGATGGGGTTTGCGTTCACGTCGTTGACCTTGAGTTTGCTTGACTCAAAGTTGTTGATACGGAGGGATATGCGGGATTTTCCATAGAGTGGATTGGGGAAGAACCTGAACCCTTCTTCTTTGAGCGTTCCAACGTACTTCCCGAAAAACTGAGCGACGACGGCTTCGTTTGGATTCACGATGACGTAACTGTTCCAAAGCAAGAACCACAGAAGACCGCCGCCGATGTTGAAGAGGATGGCCAGCGGCCATGCAGTCGCCCAAAGGGCTTGGCCCAACAACAAGGCAATGCTCAGCCCTGCATGAATCCCGAGACCCACAAAGCCGTTGATGGAGGAAAGCGGGGCGTCTTTGAATCGGGTTTGCGGAAGGGCAGAGGCATCCATGACATGAGGGACGAGGAAGGCCGACATAAAGATATTGGAGTGATATCATTTTGAAATTATAAGAAACCCCAAGGAAACGTCAACGCTGGTTCGATTCACACCACCTTCACGGCGTGTAGTTGAGGAACATGAACACGCCGAAGATGAACACCAGTGAAGGGACGATGAGGATCTCGAAGATGGAGCGGTTGTTGCTCATGACGTCCAATTCCGTCCCGTAGTGCATGACGGAGGCGTCGCCGGTGTCGGTGGACGGCACCACGGTGAGCAGCGCATTCCCGAGGGTTGGGTCACAACCCCACATCTGCTTGTCCTCTTCCGTTCGGGGAACACAATCGCCCAGAACATACACCGGGTCACCCACGCCAAAGCCAGAGACTTCCCAGCGCCAATCGCCTCGCCTCCACCCGGCCACCTCAGGGCCATAGTCGAGTTTGGCCTTGCTGCCAGACCACACCTCCGGGTCCACGAGAATCCCGCCGGAGCCGTCGTGAAGAATGAACGGGACCCCTCCCGATTTGGTTTCTCGGTGTTTCCACGAGCAACTTTTGCCGCCGTCGCCATCGCTTGTGCAGACGTATTCGTACGAGTCCCATTTCCAAGCGACGAGACCTTTGTGAGAACGCCCGCCCACCTTCATCGTGGGGGTGCCGGCCACCGAGGGTCGGACTTGACCCACCAATTCGGCCTGACCCACCGCCACGCTTCGTACGGGCGAGGTCGGCAAGTCGTTGATGAGACGAACGAGTTTGAATTGCTTCCATGCAACGTAGAACCATACGAGGTTCACCGCCGTCACCACGAGCGTCATGCCCCATCCGAGGGTGGTGTGAAACTCGGAGCCGTCACGGGCTCGAAGGTCGGCGGAAAGCCAGATGAAGGACAACGAGAACACCACCGCGCCCATGCTGTAAGGGGTCACCGTGGCTGGCTTGGGGGTCCCAAGGCGGTTGGGGTGTTCGGCCACGAGGGTCCCGTCCCCCTCCTGAGCAAACGGGGCCTCGTAGGATTCGGGAAGCGGTGGGACTTCGAACAGCCAGTCGTCCTCCACCGCCCGAGCGGGGTAGTCCGTGGACTCTTTTGGCTGGAAATTGGGACCGAAATGCGGGAAGAAGCGGCCCTGCGAGCCCAGCACGCCCGGCCCGGAGGCGATGTCCTTGACCAACCCCGGCTTTTGGTTGCGAATGCGGCGGAGGTCTTCTTTGAGCGAGGGCGTGGTGCTGTACATCAGGAAGAGCCCCCCGATGCCGGTGGCCAGTAAGGCCCACCGACCGCGGTCTTCGCGTTGCGTGACTTCGGGAGGTACCCGGTCGTTCTGGAAGCCGTCATTCTCGGCCACGGAGAGCACCTGATAGCGAACGGGGTCTTGCTCCACCAAAAGGAAGACCGAGAGGATGGTGTTGTCGCCGTTGGGCCCGTGGCCCATGATGTCTCGCGACCAAGAGGAATCGCAAGGCGGCTCAACGATCTCCCCCTCAGGAGCCAGTGAACGTTCGTACGAATAGGCGGCGTTGATGGCTTGACCCGCTTGGTCTCGAAGCGTCAAACGATTGGCGTCGTAGAAATCAATGGAATATTGCCAGCTGCCTCCACCGTCGTCGTCCTCCACCCACTCGCACCAATCCCTGGCTAGACCGCCTTGCTCCAGTTCCAGCGGCACGACGATGAAGGCGGCTTGCGCAGCGTATTCCCCGGGGTCATAACCGTCTTGGACATCGACAAACTTGAGGTCATTGACATCGGTGGGCAACTCCGTGAGAAACTTCGCCTCATCGACCCGAGGCACATCGGGGATGCCAAGGCTGGTGGCGTACAACACCCCTGCCACGAGAAAAGCCACCACCGCCAGGGCGTAGCCCAATTTGTTGACAAGGGTGGTTTTTGGGAATTGGAAGAAGCCGTGGTCAAGGCCGTGAACATCCGCCAAGGTCTTCATGTAATCAAGAGGGTCTCCGAGCGTTTAAGGCCATTCCCGTGAGCGGCTCGCCGTCGGTCGTTTGAAGTGCCGGGGGCAGGATTCGAACCTGCGAAGCAATATGCAGAGGAGCTTGAATCCACCCCCTTTGACCACTCGGGTACCCCGGCTTCGTGGTCAGCCGTGAGGAACGCTCTTCTTGACTATTCCTCTTGTGGCGTGTCAACCAACTGCCACGGAACCGGAGGGGGGACTCGCTTGGAAACGATGCGCCGGATGCGTTCCAAGTGGTAGGCTTCTTCCCGCTCGGCCCGTTTTTGATTGACGATCAGCAAAACGGCACCCGAAACGACGATGGCCAAAACGGACAAACTCAGCACCGCCATGCTGCTGGTGGACGGGTCGCCTTCTTTGGCTTGGATATCGGCCAACGGCACCGGAATAGCCGGCGTGTGGTTTTCAAGTTGGACCGTTAGACCGAGACGCCCCTGCTTCCACGCCTCCACGTTCCAAACAACGTTGACCCACTCACCGGTGGCCAAGTCCACGGCCTGCGTAGCCAGCAGCCGGCCTTCATCGTCCCTCAACACCACGGCGGTCTCTCCAGGCAACAAGCCGTCGTTGGCCACGCGGACATAGACCACCACGTTGTCGCCGACTTGAGGGCGGTAAGGCTTGGCCGAAATGTCGGTGAACACGGGCTCAAACGCCACCCACGTCATGCCGACGTTGAGCGGAGCGGTCGCGGTCCCAAGACCGGTCAGCGGTCGGCCGGAGCGGTCAACCGCTTCGAACCAGACCACCAAGATGTCGCTCCTCGTGAGGTCCACCGAGGACGGCAAGAAATTGACGGTTCCGTCGTACACGGTGTAAGCGTTGACGACCTCGGTCACCGATAACTCGTCCACGCGCTGGGTGCCTTCGAGAGGCTGGCCCATGCGATAGAACACCGAATGCATGCGTAAGGGGCCGGGGGGCATGTGGGTGTCGTCGTTGACGCTCACGGTGACCGCCACCGCCTGCAATTCGTTGGAATTGAGCCGTTCCAGCGTGCCAGGGGAGAGCACCAATTTCGGTGCACGGTCGTCCAAAACCACGTTGTACGCCAACCCGTTCAGGTCGTATGCTTCGAAACCAACGGGGCGAACGCTCATGTTTCCGTGGTCGTGGTACATCACGTTCTCGTTCATGGTGATGTTCAACTCGACGCTCCCGGAAGCGGAAAGGTTCAGTTCCCCTTCCATCCGTCGTTCGCCATCGTTCAATTCCCACACCAACCATCCCGTCGCCGGGACATCCCGGGCCAGCACGGTGGTGTTTCGATGGAAGACGCCGATTTGGTGATGGACCAGGTCGTTGCGATGATACCAGCGCGTGGATTCGTTGGATTGGCCGAACGGCTCAACCGTGTCCACGATGGCTTCCCACCGCATGTCAAGGGCAACGCTTGGCGTCCATGTGAGGGCGTTCAAGTGATGAAGCCCAAGCCCGAGGTCCTGTCCCTCATCGATGGCGACCAACGAGGGAACATGGTTCATGCTGCCCACCGATTGACTCATCGTCCAGTTGAGGCGGAATCGAACCGTGACGTCGTAAATCGTGCTCAGTGGACGTTGAACAACGTTCACACGAGGCGGCTCGATGAAACACGCCTCGTCGTGGGAAACTTCGCCGAACCGTGGTTCGTAATGGATGAAGCACATGGAGGCGTTGGTGTCGCCGAACAGCGCCAGTTCCACGCGGTCCAGGGAAGCGAAACCGTTGGCGTCCGCCAAGGCGTAGCTGAAGACGTGTTCATGACCGGCCAACAAGCGACCTCCAACGGTGTCCAAGGTGATGTCCTCCACCTCGACGGTGGTGTCGGCGCGCTGGTGCACGTGGACGGTGGCCAGGTCGTTGGCCTCCCCCCATGTTCCACCGCCAACAAGCGGGTTACCAGCGAGGTCCTGCCCCTTGACCACCACGCTAAGTCTGCCGGAGAAGGCGCCGTTTGGAAGCACGGTGGTTGAGGCGACCATTGGCAAGTCCACTTCAATGAATTTCACGCCCCGGTTGATGCTCATCTGTTGAACGGTGTACTCCGAGGCGTCCATCTCTCCGTCACCGTTGGCATCATCCAACCCCTCACGCCAGAGCCAAACGTCCACCACGTTGTCGAGGCCCTCAAGGTCACTGAGTTGGAGCCGCAGCGGAAGGTTGCGTCCGATCAGGACGACGTGTTCGTCGGCCGGAACCACGCGGCCGAAATCCAAGATTTCCAAAGATTCCACCCTTGGTGAAGTGATGTCATACAACACACGAGTGGGCGTCAGCACCACGGTTCGGTCCTCGCTGGTGGAGGCGTTCATCGTTGCCGGCCCTCGTCGAGAAAGGCTTGGCGTGATTTCCAGCCAGGTGTTGCTTGGCAGGCCGTCGTTCAAGCTCGGGGTCGAAAGCGGGATGCTGAACCATCCTCCCTCGCCGATTTCACTCGACCAAGTTTGCGTCCATTCCACGGGCGCTCCGGGCCACGTATCCGGGCCGCCCGAGGCGTTCTTTGGGGGGACGGCACGCAGCGTGACGGTGGCTTCGGCTTCCCCTGCCTCGACCCATTCATCGGCGATGCCCTCGATGCGAACACGCCCCTGCGCCACCATGGAAGTGTTCTCACCCAAATGATATGGCCAGAACGAATTGGTCCAGTCGTCAAGGCGCCTCAGCGCCGTGTCGGTGACGGTAAAGGTCGTCGCTTCGAGGTCGTTCTCGACCTCGTTGAACGGTGTTTGTCGCATGAAGACGCTGGGGCCTACGCTCATTCCAGCCTCGTCCGTGGCTTGGGTAAGAACATGCACGTCGTCCACGTCGTCGAGCAACCAAGTGCTTTTCAGCGCCCAAGTGACGCTGCAAGAATTGGTTGAACACGTCACGCTTGAGCCGTCGGGCACGAGTTGAGCGAGTCCCACACCGCTGAATTGGCGGAATCGGGGGGTGGCGGAAAGCTGGTCGACGTGCAAATGAACAAACGAGGTTCCAATGGCGGTGGTCCGAGCGAGGCGGAGTTCGACCTCGACGATGTCGGGCGCATCCTCGGTGGGATCAAGCGGGTTCGCACGGAGATGATGGGTCGTGAACGTCACGGTTTCACCGGGCAGCCAGCGAAGATGTTCGGGGGGCTGGATGAGTTCCGTCATCAACGGCAAGGTGGAAGCAGCGAGCCCGACTCGAAGACCGCCTGACACGGTTTGCACGTGAAGCGGAATGTTCAGCAGAGCCCGAACATCGCCGTTGTCAGAGGCTGCTTTTGCGGCGTTCAGCGTCGTTGCATTGAGGTCGACATCCAATGTTTTGGAGCCTGCGAGATGAGCGAGGCTGACCGGTTTGATGTCCACTGAACCGGACACGTTCACCTCAATTTCGCAGGAAAACGTGGAGAAGTTCATCGAAAACGAAGCCACCGTGGTTGACGATGGGCACGGACCCGTGGTCGCATACACGAGGACCCCTCCCTCTTCGGGAAGCGTTTGCAGGACACCGTTGAGCGAGACGGTGGCCCCCTGAGACACGTTGCTGGCGATGAAGGTCACGAACGCTGGGGAGCCGACGTTCGTAGCCACGCTTTTTTCCACGACGTGATAGGTCATGGTCAACCGTTCGTCGGTGAGCGCAAAGGACGGAGAAGGAGAGGAGGAGTTCCACATCACGGTCGTGCCGTTGTGCTCAAGATGGCTCCAGCGGGTGTTGAGCCCGAAGGTGGACGACATGCCTTCAGGGGGCCAGTCAAACACGGAGATGTTGCCTCCTCCGAGTTGCAAACTTGGCCCGATGGTGGGGCGAACGCAGTCGAATTCCATCTTCGACCGCTCGAACTGCTCCCCGCCCGAAGCACTCAGCACGATGCTTGGACTGACGGCGAGCCCTCCGCTCAAGGAATAATTGAGGTACGTGGTTTTGACCGGCTGAGGAAGATGAGCGCTCCCAATGAGCATTCGGTTCGCCACGCCCCACGAAAGGTTGTCTCCGATGTTGGTGACGCGATAGCCATCGTGGGGGCAAGCGACGAACGAGGGGAGCGTGAAGGAAAACGGTGCGTGAACCAACACGTGGCCCTCGGCGTTGAGGGTGGACGCATTGGCCCCAGCGGGCGTGCTCAACACATGGGAGGGCCCGATGAACACCGTTCGCCCCAGCACCATGCTGTGAACCAAGGGCGTCACGAAGGTGTCGTTCGTGGCCATCTTGACGCGAACGTGAACGCTTGGGTGTTCGACGGGGTCAAGCGCAAGCAAGGCTGGCAAGCGCAGATCGGTATGGCCGTCGATGGGATTCAATTGGGCGTCGAGAAGGTCGACGCTGAGGTTCGTGCCTGCCGGTTGAGTGTACCACCCGTCCAACCAACCGTAACCGAACAACGGGTCGGGTGCCAAGGGTTGCGAAGTCCAGGCTCCCTGATGCTCAAAGACATCAATTTCAATCCCGGCATCGTCAATGTACCACCCGTCCGCTTCAACAAAGGTGTCGGAAAAGAAGGAAAAACGTGCCTTGACCGACTGACCGGAGAGATTCGAAAGATCGTACGTTTTCAATTCAAACGGTCGGTTTTTGTTCGTGCTGCACCCGTTGGGCAGGGACGACCCATCCAAGATGCCTTCACCAAAAAACGGCGAGTTGGTGTTGACGGTTGATATTTGGTCATGGAACCCTTTCAGGTCGGGCGGAAGCCACCACCATGTCAAGCCGCCGTCGGTCGAAATGGAGACGCCTCCACCGTCCCAATTGGCTTCCGTGCAAACCCAGGACTGGAACGCCAACCGAGCCGTGGCGTTGGTGGGAATGGAGTATTCTTGCGTGACCAGATGGGTGTAGACGTTGTTGGTGTATTTCGTGGTGAGGTTGATGGCGGCGCCGTTGGTTCCCGAATGAAATTGCCCTGGCCCGTATCCAGAGGTGTTTCGCGTGGCGCCGATTTCCCAACCGTCCGGCCATGTTCCCTCAATCACCCAACCGGGTGGCGCAATCATCGAGGCTTCAAATCCGTTGGAGGTGGTTTCGGGGCCGTTCATCCCGAAGGCCGTGGTCCACACCCACTCGTTAACGGACGTGGATTGTTCGAGCCATCCGCCATCATCTCCGTAGGCGCCGCTCGTACCGTTGGTGAAATTGGCCACCGGGAGCACTTCAGCTTGAGCCGTGCCGCGCCGGTGATGGACGACGATGTCGTCGATGGCGATGCCTTCCCACCCCGATGAAGCGAAACCTCCGAAGCCGTTCTGGTGGTTGGTTTGCACGTGGAATTCAAACAACACGGACGAT
>JADHNB010000034.1 GCA_016779705.1 Candidatus Poseidonia sp.
CCGGAATGACGTCCGATTCTTGGTGAATGGCTTGGAAGTAGTAGAGGGTGTTGCCGTCGAGTTTCACCCCGTCCTCCCAAACAAAAATCTCGTGGAGGTCGCCCCACTTTCGCCCAATGTCACGCGCATATTCCATGACCTCGGCCGTGGTGGAAATGTTGGTCTCGGCACCGTTCATGATGATGATTCGGGGCTCTTTTGACCAGAGGTTGAGGACCGATTCCGTGGTCAATCCGTGGCCCTCGGGAAGCGTGGCCACGATGGAATGGCAGTGCATCAAGGTGGTGGGCACCGCCACGGCCATGGAATTGATTTGGATTTCAGGCTTCACCGTCATCACATCGGGGCCGTGATGCGAAGGAACCTTGAGAACCGGTTTGATGGCGTTGATGGGCCCCTTGGCTGAATCACCAGGGTCGGCCGCTCGTCGAATCATCGTGCATTCGACTTTCAGCGAACCGCAATGTTCGTACAACGGAACGAGCGTCCTTGAGAGACCGGTCGTGTTGCACGAAACCACACGGGTCCCCATGGCGTTCAGATTCTCGGCATGGTTCGCCGACGACGTGTAGGAAAGGCCGGCCATGGCGTGTTTTTCACCGCCCTGAAAGATGTATTTCACACCGGCTGCCACGTAAGCCTCCTTGTTGGCCGCCCCTACTTTTCCAGGGGAACAATCCACCACCACATCGGCGACGGCTAACAAATCGCTGAGCCCCCCATGACAGGTGTATCCAGCATCGGCAAAGGCCTTGATTCGCGTGGCGTCATCAAAGGTGCAATACAGCGGATACCCTTTTCGAACGGCCAAGTCACATCCAAAGGAAGGGCGTGTTTTGGTCACACCAATGATTTCCATGTCGTCTTGGGCATCCACCGCATCGGCGACGCGCTTCCCGATTGTTCCGTATCCGTTGATGGCGACTTTGACGGTCATGACCTTCTCCATGTTCCGCTCTTGGAGACCGTCAATAAAGCCTTCTTATGTTGAGGAAGCGGTGTTTGGGGCCTAAAAGGACAACCTCCGAATGACGATGACAGGAGGCTATTTGCGTGATGGAGAAAACCAACGGTCATGGCGGATGTTTCCGAGGTCGTGGCCCGGTCGATGAACATCAATGAAAAACTGGGCCCACGCCTTCAAGCGGCGGCCGAGCAGAACGCCATCCTTCGAATCGGTTGGACCAATGCCGGTGACCCGGTACCGAAAAACGGTGAACTTGGTCTATGCCCTGCGTTGCCCGAAGGTGCCCGTCTCCGGGCACTTGGCGTCCTGGGTTCATGGGTTGCAGCGTTTGGGAGCGGAGGTTCATTTACCGTTCAAGGCGATGCGGGCTCCTTCCTTGGAGCTGCCAATCAAGGCACCTCCGTGGTGTGTGAACGAATGGCAGGCCACTACACAGGATACGGAATGAGCGCCGGGACCATCACCGTGCTGGACGGTTGCGGTGACGATGCGGGTGCTTGCATGACCGGTGGGACCCTGATCGTCCGAGGAGCGACCGGCGCACGTGTAGGCGGAGGCATGGAAAACGGACTGATCGTTGTTCACGGTGATGTGGGGGCCGACCCCGGCGCCGGCATGAGCGGGGGTCGAATCATCATCAACGGGCGTTGCCCAACACCCCCGCCCGGCGTCATTCTTCGTCCGCTTGAAGCCGACGAAGCCGAGGAAGTAAACGGAACATTGGAGGACGAATCGCTCCATGTACCGGCGGATGCCGTATGTTTGGTCCCGCAAGACAGACTGGTGGTGGAACATGCTGGCTTCGTCGTGTCATCAGGTGACCTTTCACAGGTCGGCCTGCTCAACGAAGAACTGCCGCCATTGCGGACCTACCAAACCGTCGACACCGTGGCTCTGCTTGGAACGAGCGAACATGTCCAATCGTTGGCCCTTCCCGTGCCGATTTTGCCTCACGTGGTGAGTGGCGCCACCTTGTCACCAGACAAGAAAGCCTCAGGCCAAGTGAGTTCCATCCTCAACCGACACCCCGCTCTGGTTGAAACCGAACCGCGTGCGGTCGATGTCCTCCTGGTCGGCCGTGAGAACCTCCTTGACACTCCGAGGTACATCGGTGATGCAGGAGCGATCGCCATTGACCTTGACCAATTTCCTCCGATGAACGCCGAGGAATTGGATGGCCTACTCGTGGCCCTGCGTAGCATGGCCAAAGCCAAGGTTCCCGTGATGTTGGTCGAAGCGGTGAGCCGAATCCAAGCGCTACACGCCAAGGCCGCCTACCACGGCGTGGATGTCGCCATGGCCAGGGTCGAAGACGGGTCGGGATTGTCCGAGGCGTCGGTCCTCCCGATGATGGGGCGGTCAAAGAAAGAACACTTGGACGGCACCACCACCCAAGCAGGCCTTTTGCTGGGTTTCGCCGCATCCGGGCATGATTTGGCCGTGCTCATGGCTGCAGGGGTTGACTTTGTTGGATGCGTCGCACCCATGGCGGATGGTGAAGACATCGCTTACTGGCTTCAAGGCACCCAAGACGACCTCGCGCATGAATTGCGAAGAGTCGGCGTGAACAGCGTAGACATGCTCGACCGCAAACATTTGCGAGCCCTTGACCGGGAAACGGCTGCCGTGAGCGGTTTGCGTCTCGCAGGATACGGCAGGCCCCTGCCCCATTGGTTTGCACGATAGGTGACCGAACATGCCAACGATTTCCGTCCCGCAATCCCTTCTCCGTTCGCTGGTTGAAGCGAACGGGAAGTCACACGACATCGAACGAGTGTTGGAGGACTTGCCATTGCTGGGGACCGATATTGACCAATGCACCGAAGACGTGTTGGACATCGAAATTTTCCCTGACCGGCCTGACCTGTTGAGCGGGGAAACCTTGGCCTTCGCCATGCTCCCTTTTCTCCACCAAACACCGGCGCTTCCTGACCTTCCCTGCGAATCCAGCGGAATCAGCATGCACGTGGACCCGAGTCTCGCTGACCTCCGCCCGGTGGTTTCGTGCGCCGTGGTTCGTTCGGTCAACGTCCCGACCAACGAAGTTGAAGCGGACGAATTCATCAAAGGGCTGATGGATCATCAAGAAAAATTGCACTTTGCCTTGGGCCGAGGCCGACAAAAAGTATCCATTGGCGTTCATGATTTGGAGCGATTGCAGCCGCCCTTCCGAGTCATGTCGGTCCCAGGAACCACCGCTTTTGTCCCGCTCACCTGCACGGACCCCATGACGATCAACGACATTCTCACGCACCATCCGAAAGGCGTTGAATACGCTCACCTCCTTGAGGGCATGGACGCCTACCCGTTGATCGTGGACGCCAACGACGATGTCCTCTCCTTCCCTCCCATCATCAACGGCGAACACACCACCGTCACCCACCAAACCCGGGATTTTTTCATCGATGTGACCGGCTGGGATGAACGTGCATGCGAAGCCTCAATGATGCTGATTTGCCTCCAACTCGCTCAACGCGGAGGAAAGGTGCAGACCGTTGAATTGACCACCTGCACGGGAGAAAAGCGGACGGTCCCCAACGGTGAGGCGCAACGACACCTGATTCCCGAGGAACTGGTGAAAAGTTTGCTCGGGAGGGCCTTCACCGACGATGAATTGCACCGTGCCATCAACCGCATGGGAGGCCGATTTGAAGGCCGAGAACCCGCACCCCAATCGGCCCCGACCCGCTCAACCAAAATGGCCGACGCCAGCGCGGGAACCGACCATCTGGTGTTCGCCATGCCACGATGGCGCTTTGACCTCCTTCACCCGGTCGATTTGGTTGAAGAAATCGCCATCGGCCACGGTTACGAAGACCTCGGCGTCGACCACCCAAAGGCACCGTTTACGGCCAAAGCCCGACCCGACCACCATCTTCGGCGACGCCTCCGAGACGCCATGCAAGGCTTGGGCATGATGCAAATCCAATCCCTCACCCTGTCCAACGAAGCTGACCAATTTACCACCATGCGTTGGGAGCCGAATCACGCCGTCACCCGAATCACCAACCCCATCACGGTTGACCACACCATCCTGCGCCAACATCTGCTTCCTGGACTGTTCCGCCTGCTGGCGAGCAACCGCCATCACGACCTCCCTCAGTCGGTGTACGAACTTGGTACGGTCGTACGTGACCACCAAAACGAGGACCGCCTCGCGTTCCTCACCGCCGAACGAAGCGGTGGATTTGCGGCCGTCCGAGGCCGCATCCAAGCGCTGTGCACCGACCTCGGCATCGCTGACTGGCATGTTGAGCCGCTGGGCGATGGGGATGGACCATGGCTCGCCGGAAGAGGGGCAAAGTTGGTCGTTCAGGGTCAATGGGTGGGGTGCTTCGGAGAAATTGACCCCCATGTCTCCGCCGCCTTCGACCTGCGAGTGCCCTTGAACGGTGGAGAACTCGACATCACGGCCCTCAAGGAGCTCGTCGTTGACCCGGTTTGAGGTGGAGCGATGTGCGGTCGGTTTTCGTTGGCCACGCCCATCGATGATGTAGCCACCATGTTCGAGGCCGAGCCGCTGTCGGACCTCACCCCCTTTCAGCCCTCCTGGAACATTGCCCCGCAAGCCCATGTGCCGGTGATCACCCAGCACGGCGTCAACGGTGAAGACGGAGTTCCTCGTCATCTTCGCTCCATGAAATGGGGATTGCGCCCGTCATGGGCGAAACCGTCTCATCAAGAACCCATCAACGCACGGCTTGAATCCATTCACGAGAAGCCCATGTTTCGCAGCAGTTTTCAGCGCCGCCGTTGCGTCGTTCCAGCCGATGGCTGGTACGAGTGGATGACCACGCCACAAGGAAAAGTACCGTGGTATCATCACCGACCGGACGGACGTTGCAGCCTCTTGGCCGGCATTTGGGACACCTGGACCACCGAGGGAGCCACGGTTGAATCCTTTGCCCTGTTGACACGGTCCGCCAACGCAGATTGTGAGCCGGTCCATCACCGCATGCCGGTGCTCGTGGAACAGGATGAACTCCAAGCATGGCTTGCCGAAGGAGAAGTTCCGCCGTCGTCTAAACCAGGTACCGTTGAACGATACGTGGTGAGTCGCAAGGTGAATCGAACCGGTGAGGACCACCAGGGTTTGATCAAGCCAATTCCGACCTTGTTTTGATCAGGCATACGGACGGTACACGCCATCCTCTCCCAACGTGTGTGCGGTGGGCTCAAAACTCCCGTTCGCCAATTGTTTGTAATGGTAACCGTCGGTGTGATGCACCCACGTGAACGCCGGTTCATGGGGAGTTTCGGGAGCGGGTGCGACCTCGGGCTTCGAGACGATGGGGGCAGCGTCGTCTTCCCGCGGAGGAGGGTTGGATTCACCCGTCACGCCATCGTAGTGAACCGATTGGTCACTGGCGGCCTGAACGGTCTGTGAGCCGTCTCCAAACAGTGCCAACGCATCTTTGTACGCCGCTTGGTCGGCCGTGTGGTCGGCCCTTGCGTTAGGGTCCTCCCCACGTTTGTAGACCAACGTAGCCGGTGGCTCTTCATCGAGAACGTTCACTTCTTGCTTCTTTTTGAACGGCCAAAACGGAGGCATGCTTTGGCGGATGCCCCGCTCTTCATGAAGTCTGCGACCCCGCATCGTCCCACACAAGAGGGAGTGTTTCATAGGGGGCCGTGCGCAGCCGCAAACATGCGCTGGGCGGCCTTGCTCCTTCTCATGTTGGCGCACGTTGCTGTTCCGTTCGCGCATGCCAATCCAGCCGTTGAGTCACGTAGCGAGACGATGTTTGATGCAGTCGCTCCGAGTGATGTGGTCGTTCATCGAAACGAAACCGTCACCACCTACATCACGGTTCACAACCGAGGAACCGTCAATCAAGAACTGAGGATTGAGGCTCTTTCCATACCGTCAGCCCTTGACATCGTCGGACTCCCGGTGTCCGAGGTGGTTGTCCCGAACCATCTTCGTCAACTCACCTTCGGCATCCATGCCAACGCCAGCGCTGCTTTTCAAAACCTCACGGCCACGTTCATCGTTACTTCGGACATCGACCCTACAGCGAACAAAACCATCGACATCGATGTCATGATTGCCCCCTACTCCAACTTGAGTTTCGGCGTGGACGGGGTGAGTGAGTTGATCGTTGATGAAAATGTCCGTACGTCCGTAGCGGTGAACATTTCCAACAACGCAAGTCTTCTCGACAACGTCACCTTTTCTTTGTACTCTGCATCAGGGTGGACATGGGGTTGGGACATGGCCAACACCGTGGGCGACGTGGCGCATGCCATCATTGGCGTGAACCAATTACGCTACGTCTATTTTTGGATTGAAATCCCGTCGGTTGAGAACGGGAAGCCGCTGGCGAACAGTGGACCAAGGTTCACGCTTTCCGCCACGTCGGCGTTGGACCGAGCCGTGACCCAATGGTCGGTCGACCTCAAGATGAACGAAAAGCGGAACGCGAGCATCGATGCCATTGAATCCGAATTGACCGTAGCGCCAAATCAAGACGGGCGACTTTACGCCGTCGTTCGCAACGTGGGGAACACCCCCAACACCCTCAACATCACCCTTCAGGCCACCGACAGCAGCGGTCAGCTTCTTCCTTCCACGTCACCGTCTGACCGTTTCAATCAGAGCGGATGGGTCGTGGCGTTGTTCGGCGGTCTCGAGGACGTGAGCTTGGAGCCAAACGAATCCAGAACCATTGAGATTGGCTTTCAAGCCCCCAACGCCTTCTCTGGTAGCGTGCATGTCCAACTTCAGGTCTTCGCCAATGGGGCCAAGGCCTTGCTGCGCACCGCACAGATTTCCGCCACCATCCAACGCACGGTGGATGTTGAGGCCACATACAGTGAATCAGGGTGCGAGAACATCAAACCGAACGAATCCTGCAGCGTCTCGTTGAGCGTCAAAAACACGGGAAACGCCTTCAACACCTACGTGCTTCGTGCTGGCGAGGTCACGGATGGTTTCACCGTCGATGTTCCGGTGGCCTCTCGCTTGGTTCAAGCAGGGGCGAACGGGGTGTTTGATGATGTTCTCGTCACCGCCGATGGCAACGCCGTTGCGTTTTGGACGGGAAGCGCCGTCGTGGAAGTCCTTGGTGACGATGGAACGGTGCTCACCACGGTCTCCGTTCCGCTGAAGGTGGCCCCTGAAATCAAGTGGACCTTCCGAAACGTGGAAGAACAGGTGGATGCGAAGGGCCGGCTCAACATTGCGATGGAGGTGAGAAACGAAGGCAATGCCGTGGATGGATTGATCGTGCAACTCCAATCCAGTCATCTGATTGACATGGGATTCATCCCTCCTGAAAACGCCGTCTTTGAGGATGGATTGCAATACCCGCGCTCGTTTGAAATCAACGACATCCCGTTGAATTCCAACTTCACCATCCGCGCCTGGGTCCAATTACCTCAGGACCAACCCAACAACGGCACCGTGTTCGTGAACACCACCATTCGTTCTCGCTTTGCTCCTGAATTGCCCTTCGTCTACACCTCGACCGGTGATTACCTTGGCCAACCATGGCAGCCCAAACCCGACGAAGACCAAGGGGTGGCTTGGGGAGAAATGGCTGCGACGGCCGTGGCTTACCTCAAAGCCTGGTCGGGGGTCTTGCTGGCGATTGCGTTTGCGGGGCTGGTCATCTACAAGGCGGTGGTCGACCGTGACCGCCGACTCGAACAGCAACAGGTCCTTCCGTATCAAGAAACTTCAACGGCCGATGACTGGATGAAACAGTTCGAAAAGGAACCCGAAGCGGTTGAACCGGTCCGAACCGAACCGCTCCAAGCCGTTCCCAAAGAAACGTACGAAGCGATGTTCAGGCACGCACACGGTCTGCCCGCCCAAGCCCAATCTCCGGTCGAACCCGGCTTGGTGAACGCGGCGACCATCGTCTTGGACCAGCGAACTGAGGAGCGAAACAAGGCCCAGGCAGACGATATGCTGGCGGCCTTGCAAAGGAACGAGATCGCCTCCTCACACGCCTTGTTGGAACCAGAGCAAGCGGCTCCACCGATGACAACGAACGAATCAGCGGCCACCGAGGGAACGGCCGAAGTGGCACCTCGACCTTCACGGGTTGATGACTTGGAGTTTTGACCATGCGCTGGAGCGTTGGGGTGGACGAAGCGGGACGGGGCCCGGTCCTTGGCCCGTTGGTGTTCGGCATCTGCGCCGTGCCGGAGAACGCTCTTTCGGAATTGGTGGACCAAGGCGTTCGAGACTCAAAGGACCTCTCCCCAGCCAAACGCCGCCAACTTGAAGATTGGTATTGGGAACAATGCCAAAAAGAAGGATGGTTTGGTGCAACCGTCATTTTCCCTGCACAACGCATCGATTTGGCCCTTCAAAACCAGGGTTTGAACCTCCTTGAGGTTGAAGGTTTTCACGAGGCCTTGGCCTTAACGCCCAACAAGACGAATTGCGATATCGTCGTTGATGCGTGCGATGTCAACGCAGAACGATTCGGCCAGCGCATCACCATGAAGATCTCCGATTGGCCATGGCCTGAGAGCCGGTTAAACTCGGAACACAAAGCCGACCTCAACCACCCTGCCGTTGGAATGGCCAGCATCCTTGCCAAGGAAGAACGTGATCGACGAATACGAATCATGGAAGAGCGCGTGGGTGTGCCCGTTGGCTCAGGCTATCCCAGCGACCCCGCTACGAAGGAGGCCTTGCCACACCTTTGCAGGCAAGAGGGCATCGATGAGGATGTGCGATGGGGGTGGGCAACCGTTCAGAACTTTTGGCGAGCCCAACGCGCCGGAGAGATTCCCGTGCGTGGGCAACGACGAGGCGTCCAGCAAACGTTGTTTCAACCTTGACCGCCATGCATTTCTTGAAGGAGCGAACCGACCGAAGGAGCGAGCGACATGGCCTGGACACCCGACGAAGCCACACAATCCATGATTCGTCATGTGGCCATCCAAAATGCGCTTGAATACGAAGGCAAAGCAGCCGTTGGTTCCGTCATCGGTCGAATCATGGCGATGCGAGAGGACCTCAAGCAGCACGGAAAAGCAGTTACTGGTCTGGTGGCACAAGAAGTGAACGCTGCCAACCAAATGGCGAAGGAACTCGGTCTTGAACATCTTCGGCAAGTGCTCGAAGTCGAGGCCCCTGCGTTGCTTGAAAAGCGAGAAACAAAAGCTCGTCGGGAGGGGTTGCCCGAGCTGACCAACGCTTCGAAGGGCCAAGTCGTTCTCCGATTTGCGCCCAATCCCAACGGTCCTCTCTCCTTTGGCCACGCCCGAGGATTGGTGATCAACAGCCGTTACCGGGAGATGTACGACGGCGTGTTCATCCTTCGATTTGATGATACGGACACGAAAGTGAAGCCTCCCCTTCTGGAAGCCTACGACCAGATCGTTGAGGAAGCCACCTGGCTCACGGGAAGAGCGCCTGACCGAGTGGTGGTGGCATCGGACCGAATGGAACAGTATTACGAACATGCTCAGCGCATGCTGAACGAAGGCTTCGGCTATGTGTGTCGATGCAGCGCAGACGCGTTCAAAGAACACCGCATCGGACAAACCAATTGCCCCTGTCGGTCCCAATCCATCGCTGATAACCAGGCCCTTTGGAAATCCATGCTGAAGGGGAGTTTCAAACCCGGCGAGGTCGTGGTGCGAGTCAAAACGGACATGACCCTCAAGAATCCAGCCTTGAGGGATTGGCCGGCGTTGCGCCTTCAGGACACGAAATCTCATCCACACCCACGACCGGAGATTGGGTCGACCTACGTGGTGTGGCCGCTTTTGGATTTCCAAAGTGCGGTGGAAGACCACCTCCAGGGCGTAACGCACATCATTCGGGGGAAGGATTTGATGGACTCCACCCGAAAACAGACCCTGTTGTACGAGCATTTCGGCTGGACCTACCCCGAAACCGTTTATTGGGGCCGAGTGAAAGTGCACGAATGGGGAGGGTTCTCGACCTCGCAGATGCGAAAAGACATCGAAGAAGGCCTGTACGACGGCTGGAACGACCCAAGACTGCCGACGCTCTGCGGGTTGCGGGACCGTGGCATTCAAGCCGAGGCGTTGCGGGATTTCTGGATTGAATTGGGCGTCACGCAGAAGGACATCTCCGTTCCTCTGGCCACGTTGTATGCGCACAACACCAAGGCGGTGGATGCCGGTGCGCCTCGCCTTTCATTTGTCCGTGAACCCATTGCCTTCTCCTTGGTTGGCGAACATCCTTCATCGCTTGAGCTCGCCGTCCATCCCAACGATGAGGCCATGGGAATTCGGGCATGGAACCTCAAGGAAGGGAGGGTTTGGCTCGAGAGTGAGGATTTGGAACACATGGACCTCCGCCTCAAGGAGTTTGCCGATGTTGCCCTCAACGACACCAACGCTGAGGTCAAAGGGCTCTCGAGAAGCGACCAACGGCCCATCGTCCACTGGCTCCCAGCCATCAACAGCCAAGAAGCGGTGCTTCTTGAAACCAAGAACAACGAATTGATTCGCCACCGTGGACAACTTGAACAACACAACCATCCAACCGGAACGGTGGTGCAACTCGAGCGCATCGGTTACGCCATGGTCTTGGACAGCGAAACGCTCGTTCTTTGCCATGAGGAAAGCGAGACGCCTTGAGGAAAACCTCCTAAGGTGGCCCGTCCGCTCACGGAACATGGGCAAGACCGTGCGGGACCTAACGCTTGACGATGAACACATGACGATCGGGACGGATGACTCACTCCAAGAAGCAGCTCAACGGCTGCTATCGGTTCCAGGGGGCATCCTCGTTGTTCTGAGCGATGACCACCGTGTCAAAGGGGTCATCGGCCAGCGTCAATTGGTCAAGGCGGTCGCCGATGGCGTTGACGGCACCTCAGCAAAATGCCATGAGCACATGGAGATGGACTTGATGACCGTTCGATTGGAGAACGACCTCAAAACCGTCCTCGCTCAGGTTCAGCAGCGAAGTCCACAAGCGGTCGTAGCCGTGGATGATAACGATGAATTCATCGGGTATTTCTCACCAAGTGATTACCAAGAGGCCGTCCAACTGGTCAACAACCTCAAAGATTTGAAGTTATGATCAGGCGACGAGTTTGATGATTCGTTGACAGCCTTCGCAAGCAAAGCGGTGCGGACGTTCGACGCTGGTGACGGCGTTCATCGTTTGGCAGGCGGGGCAAGGAATGGTGGGGTAATTCGGACCTCGCGTTTTCGCCCCCCGAGGTTCGCCGGCGAGACGGGGACTGGCGATGGCGGTGACCCACCAAATCACCGCTGCGATGCCGCAGGCAATGCCGATGAACATCAAGGGGAAGCCCAACAACATCACGGTGACCGTCACCGGAATCAGAACCAATTCAAGGTAAATAACGGAACGAGAGCGAGACCGGGACATTCGAAGGGCAACGGCGAAGGCGCCAAAGAGCGCTGCAAACGTCAAGACGGTCACGGAGAGAGGCGCATACGCCAACGATGAGGTTGGAATCGACTTGAGCGCAAACACTTCGTTTTGGTCAAGACCTTCGGCGGACAAGGACAGTTGTTCACCCCATGGCGTCCGCAAGAGGGAGAAATCAAACGCATCGGAATCAGGGGGTATGTTCCTGATAAACGCCGTAAGCGAACCTGAGGAGGCTGACAAATCAAGATCGATGCTGCTCCATAGCGGCGCCGGTTGGGGGACGACAAAATCTTCGATCAACGTGTAGTAAAGGCCGTCAGGAATCAATTGGGTCGTCGAGAACCTCAAGGTCACGGGATGATTGACGACCGCATCTTCTCCGTTCAAATCAACCTCAACCTTCAACTCGTTGAACTCCCGGAAGGAGCCGAGGAGATTCTCGGAATCCAGTCCGAGGCCCGTGGTGAGGTACATCGGCCCAAGCGACACCATTTGCCGTTCGAATTCAGACCGTTCGACGTCTTCGATGAACCGACTCACGCGGTCCTCGTCGGTCACGGGCCCTGCAGCAAACGCCCGAATCATGGGCGAAAGTGCCGGGTTATCATCGCCGATATGGTCCATGGCCCAGCGCATCCAAAACGCCATTTCATCGCTGATGGTGAGGGTGGTCACCCGTTCAACCAGCAGACCTTGGTCATCGTTTGACAACTCAACATCGATACTGACCACGAGGGCACTGCCCGCACCGTCGGTTCGAAGGGGTTCATCGGGTGGATAATAGGTACCCGTGCCGCCTCCGGAATCAAACGTTTCAATGTCAAACGTGGTGGAACCTCTCAAAGCAGGTTGGCCTTGCTGGAACACCAGTTCCACGTCCACGTTGATGGTTTCATCTCCGCCGGCAGCCCCCCCCCAAGTCCAGGTGACGCGCACCGTATCACCCGATGCGGTTTCGATGGGGTCGCCTCCAACCGCCTTTCCATTGACCTTCAGCGTGATGGATTCCGCCATGGCGAGGGTTGACAATCCCCAAGGAGAATCCAATCGAACGGCAATGTAGACGTCCGAACCTTCAACTTCGGGTTCCACCATCAAGATGTCCAAAAGGGGAATGGTGGCTTCAAGCGAAGAATCATGATCTTCGCTCCCCCACAGAAAATCAAGTTTTGCATCCGACCCCGGTACGCTGAAAATGATGGCCTGGGCGGTTAACTCCAATTCGATGTTGGACGACCCGGAGGTGGTCAATTCGTCCACATCAATGTCAAAACTCAGGGTGCCGGTGCCTTGGGCGAGAAACGAAGTCCCCGGTTCCGTGCTGGCACTGAAACTCTTGGAGCCGATGTTGATGGTGGCGGTGGCGTTGATTTGAACCCCGGCAGCGTTGCTGACCTCGTAGTTCATCGCAAAGGTCCAAGTTGAGGAGGGGATGACCCCCCCCCACGTATCGGGCAAGACCCAGCGTCCGAGGCTCTCTTGCGAGGAAATGGAGGTTTCCAGGGAGATGGATTGAGCATCTTCGCCCAGTTCGGAGGCGAACGGGGTCAATTTCTTGTTGGCGTCGCTCCCCAACAGATAGAGTTCAACCGGCGAAGCGTCGCAACACACCACCACGTCGTTGGTCTCGGCGGCTTGTCCGGAGGGGACCAACGGAAGCAGCGCTGTGAGGACCAGCAACGTGCACAGGAGCAGGGGATGTCGCATCGTTCTCAAGGCTGGGCACATCCCCCTTGCACATAACTTGAACGCTCAACCGTGAACAACAACGGTCAAAGTGCCTTCTCAAGAAGCGCTCCAAGCTCTTTCTCAAACAGGGTCACCAAGGCTTCACCAACCTCACCCTGGAGCTCGTCGGGCAACAACCGCAATCCGAGGCGAGTCGCCGCTCGTGTCGCCTTCAGTTCGGCATAGATGCTGCGCGCTTTGGAATGGAAATAGTACGCCACTGCATCTTTGATTTCGGCTTTGAGATCGGGGTCTTCATCGACCTTGGCACGGATATGCGCTTTGAGTTCGTCCTTCACCAAATCCCGGAAGGCCTCGATGACCAAGTCCTCGGTTGACATCAGTTCTTGAAGTTGATTTTGGATGCTGCCCGTCAACAGTCGCTCAATCGCCATGACCCTCCCAACGCATCGGATGGCTTCAACCCGTCGCTTTGACATCTGTCGACAAAACCGCCGTGCTCAACCATGCATCAAGCAAGTTTGAGGCGTGAAGGCGGGCGGCATCCAAGGTTGCTGGCCACGAGGATTGAACCGCATGGGCCTGGCTGATGATGTCTTGTGGATGGTCCCTCACGACCATTCGATGCCAAACCAATTCCTCCAATCGGGGAGTTGACAATTTTGGGTCAGTGAGGCAGGGTAAGACCAATTCACTCAACGCCAGCGTGCGTTCGTCAACGTTCATCCCGGGCCAAGCCTTGGAAAGACGTTTCAATTGACGCTCGGAGAGACCCGGCATCATGTTCACCAAAGGAGAGGGGACTTCAGGCAACGGGACCGTCCGCAAACTTCCTTCTTCTT
>JADHNB010000035.1 GCA_016779705.1 Candidatus Poseidonia sp.
AGGTAGCCTTGACCTTGGAACAGGCGGTCGTGCCGCTCCTCGCCGGAAAAAAACGCCTCCACGTCCTGACGGACGGGACGGTTCGGGTCAATGTCCATGCCCACCAGAATTTCATCGGGAAGGGATTGCAATCCCCACCACACAAGGTCCTGAAACACCGAACCGGGAAGGTGCAACTGGGCGATGTAACCGTCTCGCTGGGCATGGGACTCTCGGTTGTAGGCGGTCATCAAATCGACCAGCCACGCCTCCACCATACCACCGTCACGCTTTCGCTCCCCAAAAGCCCAACGGAGGACAATCTTTGAAGAAGGGTCAGCCCACCGACACCACATGGCGAAGAAGAAGAGTGGCTTTGGCCGTTTCCTCGGTGCCATCGCTGGTACCCCTTACGAGCGCTTGCTCAAGCAGGTGGAGAAACTCTCGGAACAATTCGAGGACGACGAGGACGAACTCGCCGCCCAATTGGAGTCCTTGGTGGACGCTGCGGGCGATGCTTACGAAGAGGAAACCATCGACGAGGAAGAGCACGATCTCATCATTGAGGCCATCGAAGAAGCCGATCCTAAAGGCCGTGTGTTTGGGAAACTGGGTGGGGAAGAAGACGCCTTCTACGCCGGCGACATTCCCGACGCCCCCGAGCTCAAACGGGAGAAGCGCGTGAACCTCGACGACTTGATGCGAGCCAAGGGCGACGAGTTTATCGGCAGTTTTGGTCGCGAAGAATTTGATGAATTCCGAGAGCGGATGACCGAGGAGTTCTACGAAGAATCGGACAACGCCATCCGTCAAGGCGACCACCAAGCCGAAATCCGCACCACGAACCGCGTGTTCGGGGGCGCCGAGAGCGACGTGGACGACGCCAAGCGTCGCATCTCCGAGGAATCGGGCATGGCCAACCCCAACGCCCCGGTGGAAGAAGAGGTCGACGAGGACGAGGCGTACGACGAGAACTATTCCATTGACGAGAACGGGGTTGAGTGGTTCGAAGACGAGGACGGCTACTGGTGGTACCGAGAAGAAGGACAAACCGAATGGCAGCCCTACGACGAAGAGTAAGGTGGTTTCTCGGACTTCGCATGGAGGTTCACGTTGACCACAGGGCGAGCGAAGCCAGGTCAAACTTCACCACCGCTTCATCCGCCCCGGCTTCCAACATGGCTTGATTTTTCTTGACATCGCTTGACATGGCCACGATGGTTGCTGGGCGGTTGATGTCGGCGTTCAGCAAGCGTTCCAGAACCTCGTAGCCGGTCATGGGCGGCA
The DNA here is from genome assembly GCA_016779705.1 of Candidatus Poseidonia sp. Lineage (GTDB taxonomy): Archaea > Thermoplasmatota > Poseidoniia > Poseidoniales > Poseidoniaceae > Poseidonia. The sequence continues at coordinate 1,267 of JADHNB010000035.1, forward strand.
TGTAATGGTCGAGCAGCAGGACGTCCGGGGCAAACCGTCGTATGTGCTCGAGGGCGTCGCTGGAATTCCAGCGCTGTTCAATCGTCCATCCCGTCAGGTCAAGGCCGCCAGCGACGAGCATCGCCTCAATGTCATAGTGGTCCTCAAACGCCAGCACCCGCACAGGAAGGCCTCACGATGGAATCGGTTGTTGTTCCCACCAAGGCGGAGCCAAGAACCACCGGTCGTCGTCGGCCGGTCGGTCAATGAGCGGCAGGCTCAGGGTGGAGGAGGCATCGAAGTTCACGTTCATCCCAATGGCAGCGCAGGGGCTGGGCAAGTAATCTTCGCCCGACTCCGTGAGCACCACCTCGATGACGGCCCCGGCGTTGAGGGTGACGTCCATCGGGTTGAATTCCATCAGCATGAGGTAGGTGGAGAACGGGAAGGCGGTTTGAGCATCGTAGCCGCCGTCGCGATAGCGCACGTCCATCGTGGCGTGACCCACGCGCAACCCGTCGGCGTACATGGTAGCGAAGATCTGACCGCCCTGGCAGGCCAGCGTGTCCACCGAGAGGTGAAGGGTGGGCATGCCCGAGATGTGAACGCCTTCCTCAAGGGCCGGGAGGGAGAACGTCCGCTGGTTGTTGGCGTTCACCGTTCCGCCTTCGCCTTCCGTGCTGTCAAGGGGGACGGGCCACCAGGTCATGTCTTCGGGCGGCCAGGTTTCTTCGACGTGCCATTGGCCGTCGTGGGTTTGAATCTGCACCATGGGCTCCGGCTCTTCGCCGATGTCCTTGAGGTAGTAATTGAACCAACCAAACAACTCCACCGCCCAATCCATGCGGCTCATGTTGGGGTAGGCTTCCGCCCCGTACCCGCTGGTCATCTCGCTGTGGCGGTCGGGTTGGTCGGGGTAGTTGTGGGCCCACTGGCCGGCGATGGCTCGGGCATTGATGCCGGCATCCCGCATCAGCTGGTAGGTGGGGAAGGCGTGGTAGGGGTCGACGTTCCAGTCTTGCAGACCCCACACCAAGTAGACGCTGCCCTTGTAGTTGGCCAGCACGTCCGGCAGATGGCGACGCTCGTCCCAGTAATCGTTCCATTCCGCACCGCCCACCTCCGCTCCCGCCCAGGTGGTGAGGGGGTTGAGCGGACCGATGACGTCGTCCGAGCACATTCGTCCGTCGTCGGTCGTGGGGTCGGCGGTGGAGCCTTCGTACAGGGCATCGTAGACCATGGCTCGGCTTTCGGAGGAACCGTTGCGGTAGAACATCTCTTGGACACCGATGGAACCCGAGATGGGCACGATGGTCTTGAGATAGGGCGAGGGTTGCTGGGCCGCTTCCCAATTCGTGGTACCGGCGTAGGACTTCCCCATCAGGCCCACGTTGCCGTTCGACCACGCTTGCTCGCCCAACCAGTCCACGACGGCCTGGATGCCCGTTTGCTCGCCCAAGCCTTTGACGTCCTGGCAGTGCGTTGATTGGCCCGACCCGAAGGTCGAGGCTTGAGCCAACGCGTAGCCGTGGGGCACAAAGGTGTCGTACACCCATTTGCCCACGCCGCCGTCAGGCACGGTGTTGGGAGACGAATCAGCTCCAGCAATGCCTTCGCCGCCGAAGTCGTAGTACGGGTGAATCGTCATGATGACCGGGATTTTCGTACCTTCGGGCACGTCGGGCAGCCACAACGCCACGTGCATGAGGGCCGGGCCGGGGAAGCCGATGTCTTCCTCGCTGGGCGGCAACTCCACCTCGATGAAGTGTTCCTCGTACGGCAGCACCTCGTAGGTGCCGTTGACCGGGAGTTGCGCCCGCATCGTGTCCATGGGCAGGTCCATGGTGTGCCGCAAATGCAGCGGCGTGTTCCACCATTCCTCGGCGTAATCAGCGGCGGTTTCGGCGGTCTTGGTGGCCGTCGGACCCACGGTCATGGCGAGCAGAAGAAACACGATGGCGACCGCGATGGTGGCGCCCGCCGAGAGGTTCAGTTGGCGTTGGGCATGGCCGTTGCCGCTCTTGGCTTCCGCTTCAGCGGCGCCTGCATCCTCGGCCATGCAACAACCATGGCCCTCTCCATCATGAGGCTGACGCTTCGTTGCGAACCCCTTCAGGCGGTGGACGGGGCTGGGAAGGCCCGCAACAGCGCCATGGCGTGGAGCAAGATGGCCATGGCGATGACGGCGTGGAGGTGAGCGATCCACGACATGCTGGCAAACATCTCGCCCATGCCGTACTGCACGACCCAGGCCGTGAGAAGGCCGAACGTCATGCCCTTGAGCTTGCTGTCGTCGGTTTTGGACATCACGACCAACACGGCGGCCAGCACGCACGCCACCAAGCCAAGTTGAGCGGATTGGGCGTGGCTCGAGGCCGTATCAAACCCGTAACTCTGTGAAAGGCCGGTCGAGGCTTGACCCAAGGTCAGGACGATGACGGCGATGACCATCCATCGGGCGTACTTCAGCAGGTTGGCGTTGGAGGATTCGGATTCCATGTCCTCCGTTCACCGCTCCGCCTTTTTTGCCTAGCGGTGATGCGCGCAACTCGCCGTTTGTTTCATGGGGGTGATGCGCATGGGCGGTCATGGTCGGTGAACGCAGCGCACTTGGGGCCGTGGCCCTGCTGTTGTGCTTGCTCTTGGCCCCTTATGCAGCGGGTGATGAAGGCGAAGAACCCTTGTGGCGAAGCGTTGGCTTGGACCCCGCCGAATGGACGGACCGCCCCGAAGCCGAAGACTCACCGATGATGCCTTCCTACACCGGCAACGCCGTCATCGAGATGAACGTCTCCTACCGGGAGGGTCATTTTTCACAACGAGTGGAGGGGAGCGTCATCATCGAGTTGTTTGAACAGTGGGCTCCCATCACCACGGAGAACATGATTCAGCACGTCGAATCGGGCTTGTACGACGGCATCTTCTTTCATCGCGTCATCGACGATTTCGTGACCCAATCGGGCGACCCCACCTGTCGGGAATTGGGCGCCTACCCCGCCACCAGTCCACAATGCGGCAGCGGTGGAACGGGTCAGACCATCCCCCTCGAGCACAACGAAAACCTCTCGCACGTCGACGGCGCCATCGGCATGGCCCGCAGCGCCGACCCCGATTCGGCCGATTCGCAATGGTACATCGCTGAAACGGAAGCGCACGGACTTGACCCCGAAAACCGGGATGACGAGGGGTACGCCACCTTTGGCATCGTTCGTGACGGGATGACCCACATTCGGGCCATCGCCCTGACCCCGACCACCGACGATTTGACGGGGCTTGAAGAGGTCCAAAACCCGGCCTCGTCGGCCGGTCGCCCGGTGTATCAGGCTCAGATTTTGTCCATGCGCTTGATCGGCGTGGCCGACCCCGACGGAACGATTCGAAACCCCGTCGTCACGGCTGAATCCGATTCCACCTTCCTGGCGGACATGGTCGTGGTCGTGGGCTTGCCCCTGCTCGTGGTCTTGATCGGCACGGCCATCACCGTTGGAGTGTACACCAACCGCTCCGACAACGGCCTTGCTCAGGCAGGCTCGGAAGAGGTCATGGAAGCGGAGATGGTGCTGGAGGCGGAGGCCGTTCCCCCGTCAACGGCGCCTCCGGACGAAACCTGAGGTCAAGCACCACGTGGCGAACCCGGGGAGCGAACCATTTGACCTTCTCAAGATGGGAAACGGTGACCTCGAAGGCCATGGCGTGGTGTTCAACGAGGTTGCGAAATCGCTGAAGCGTTGCTGAGCACCACGAATCAAGGCGTTCTTCTTCGACGTTCATGTGGACATGCAGCGTGCCCCCCGAGGGCTTGAGTGCCAACAAGCAGGCTTCCCACACCGCCTCGGAGGAGGGCAAGAGGCCGAGGTGACACCGGTCGGCCACCCCCCGCAGCTTGACCAACGTCTCGGCGTTGTCACCTTCGTGAACGGTGAGTCGGTCCGCCACGCCGTTCAGTTCCGCTCCTTGAAGCAGGCCGTTGACCGAATCGGGATTCAATTCGCACGCATGAACCCGGTCTGCCCGGGACCGAACGAGCATGGGGAGGGTGTAGTAGCCCACGCCGGCGTAGGCGTCAACCACCGTTTCCCCGGTCATGTCAATGCCCCCGATGCGTCGTCGCTCCGTGTTGTTGCCCGAAGAAAACATGACCTTGGCGGCGTCAAAGGCGAAGGTCACGCCGTGGTCAAGAAACCGAACGTTCGATGAGCCCAGCAACATCTCCACCTGGCTTGAACGAAGGGTGTCGCTGGCGATGGGATGCTGCACGCCAAGGGCGTCCGCTTGGAGGGCGTGGGCCATCCGCTTCCACAAGGAGGGCGCGTGTTCGTGTTGCCGAACGCCGTCCCACGATGCGTGACTCATCGCCTCGTTGGGGAAGAGCACGAGGCCGCCCAATTTTTCCCATTTCACCGGAAGGTGGTGAAGCACCGCCTGATGTTCGGGGGCAACACCGGAGACCCAATCGGCCACGACGGCGTTGAGCCGCTCGTGCGGGTCAACGGGCGAACGGATGACGGCGGCCCGCTCGACCACCTCGAACGGCACCTTCATGGCGGATGCCAACGCCTCGGGCGGGACGGAAAAGACCACTGGAAACCCGATGGTCTCCTCGCTCACCTCGATCGGTTCAACCCGTTTGTCCAACCAACCTTGTCCTTTCAACACGGCATGGGCGGTTGCCCCGTCGCCACGAGCGACGACCACGAACATCACGTTCACCGTGCCGTGGTCCATGCACTCGGGAGAAGGGGAACTCCTTTCAAGTTCCCGACCCCAGCAAGACACGATGACGTCCGAAGCCGGCCGACATGGACCCCGACGTGCCCTTTCCTTTTGCCTTGTGGCGCTGTTTGCGTTGCAACTTGTTGCTCCCGTCGTCAGTGCAGCGGGCATGCAGGCCTGCAGCAACACGGGGGGAACGTGCGACGAGTACGACCACGCCGAAGACATGACGCCCAACCGTCAGGATTGGGTGGAGGGCACGTACGTGTTTGACCTGGTGTCGACCTCCAGCATCAACCTCGAGTTGACCTGGGCGGTTCGCGAGTTTGAGCGGGATTCGCTTGGCCTCGGCTCGGGCACCCTCATCGGGGACGCCCTCGAACAAACCGACGGCTTGGACGCCAACGACGGTGCGCCCGCCGACCTCATTCGCCACACCTTCAATCAGGAAACGGCCGGTCCAGGTTCCCCCACCGTTGGTCAAAAACTCAAGTCCGAAGTGAACGACGCCATTCAGGACGCCCTTGAATCGGGCTTTGGAACCGTGACCAGCTTGACCACGGATTACACCACCTCGTTCACCAACAGCGGAGGACCGGTCCAATGTTCCACCGACGACACCACCGACGCCCTCTCGGAGGGCGCCAGCGAAGACAACGTGTTTGAGCCACCGCTGTGCTTCACCGCCATCGCTTCGGTCGAGTTGGGGGCCAGCAACTTCAACCTCGTCGGCGGTGGGGATTTGGATTTGGAACGGAGTTATCGAGGTCTCTTGACCATGGGTGCAGAAATCAACACCTCCTTTGACCTCACGACCCAACCGGGCCACAAGGCGGATTTTGTCATCAACCCGCCTTCCTACTCGACCGTGCTCGCCGTGGACGCCAACGGCAACCTCGCCGCCCATGCCGGACCACCGGCCTTCATGGCGGCGGAATGGTCGATGGACCACCTGAGCGCTGCAGAGACCGATGGCGATTTGGTCCAAACGGTGGATCTTCGCATGGGTCACCGCAACTCCTCGCAAACGCCCACCGTGTGGATTGAAGCGGGTACCAAAGCCTTGGACATCCATCTCGTGCTCGACTTGAGCGACGAATACGCCGCCACGGTTGACTTTGCAGCCGGCCTGTATTACCTCGATGCGAGCACGCTTGAGGAGTGGGGCATCAACATGTTCGACGTGGCCTCCATGGCCACGATTCCGCTCATCACCGCCGACGGGATTCGGTTGGCCTACCACAACGGCATCGTCGACCTGACCCAATTCACCGACCAATTCCCCGTGGGGGACATCGTTTCGGGGCTGGGCGACACGGTGGCGGGTGTGGGTGAGATCACGATGAGCGATCTGCAATGGGTGGCCGAAACGGACGGCACGGGGATTTTCGAATCGGCTGGCGGCTTGAATTACTCTCACAGCACCGGTTGTACCGAACCCATTGCGGCCGGTCAGGTGCTGCATTATTGCCTTGAAGGACTCGAAGCGATGGGGGCCAGTTATCCCATCTACTTGCAAACGACCAGCGAGCCCTTTTCCATGAGCCTCATTGACATCTTGAAGGCGTACAACACCAACGGGATGATCGACGACTTCCTCGACGGCGTCCAAACCAGCGACTTGGAGCGCTTGATGAACTCGGGCATTTCCCTTGAGACGGTCCTGGATTCGAGTTACCTCGACACCATCATTCCCGACAACCTCCCCCCGTCCGAATTGACGGTCGAGATCATCCTGCCTTCATGGGTGACGACCATCGACGGTACGTCCACCATCGTGTTGCAAAAGACCGTTGAAGGCACGCAAGCCACCGATATCTCGTTCACCGGCACGGACCCCTACGACTGGGAACACGAGATTCAGGACGCCGACGGCAACGTGATTTGTTTCGCCAACCAAAGCTCCTGCGTTCAATCCAACGTCGCCTTTGACCTCTCCTCCATCAACTTCAACGAGTGGAGCGCTTCGATGTCCTTCACCATGGCGCTGGACGCTGAATTCAGCGTATATCGCATCGGTATCCCCACGGCCGACCTGCCCGAACAAGGGTCCACCAAGGTGTCCATGGAAGCCATTCCTTCCGACTTGGTCCGCCTCATCATCGACCTCTCCAGCCGAATGGAGGACCCGCTTACCTCAGGCGAAATCGAAGTGTGCGACCCCGCTCAGTACGACATGCCAATTTGCGACGAACCCATCGAACTCAAGGCGACCCGACAAGGGATGAAGGATTTCACCGAACTCGTCGGTGAGGCCGTGACGGACCTCATCCATCAAGCGGGAACGCTGGCTGAAGAAGACGGTTCGGTCACCGACATGGACCTCTCGGCCTTTGAACTTCGAACGTCCATCTCGGGCATTGAAGCCCCGGACGCGGTGGTCAGCGACGACGAACCCATCACGTTGAGCGTCTCCATTCCCGAAGTCACCTTCACCATCGGTACCGGCCTTGGATGGTTTGAGATGGCCGAAACGGACCCGTCCGAACTGAAACTGAGCGTGGTCACGAGCGGTCTGCAATCGCTCTTCCACCAACCCTTGAAGTTGGCCGCCGACGCGTTCACCGAGGGCCTCAAGGCTTCGTACGTGAGCGGCAGTGGCTTGACCTTCCCGGCCACCAACACCGACCGGGTCACGGTGGAAACCGGCACGGTCAACACCACCCTCCTTGAGGAGAACGGTCTTTCCTATGCAGGCCCCATTCAATTCACGCTCCCTCGGGGCATCCAGGTCGTTGACGCCTCGTCCACCTCAGGCAACCTGATCCTCAGCGAAGATGGCGGGCGCCAAGTCGTGACCTACGTGGTGCCGCCCGGTGAATTCTCCGACGAAATCTCCTACCGAATTCAAGTGGGCTGGTTGTATTTCCTGATCCAGTTCTGGGTCTACCCCACCATCGTCCTCATCCTGCTGGTGCTGTTCATTCGTCGTCGCCGTCGCAAGAAGAAGAGGAAAAAGGCCGCCTTGGCCAGCCGTGAAGCCAGCATCAACAAGGCCCAAATCGGCGACAGTGAATTCGCCGACTTGGCCGGATATGCCAGTCCAGGCTTGCGGCACGGGGAGACCATCGAAGACATGGCCTTCATCGACGAACTGTCCCGTTAATGAAGCGCAGCGTAAATCCGCTCAGCGAGCGCGGGACCGATGCCCGGAACGGTGGTCAGTTCCGCTTGGGTAGCGTGCTCGATGCCCTTCCGTCCCCCGAAGTGACGCAAGAGCGTTTGCAATTTCTTGGCGCCCAGCCCCTCCACCGCTTCCAACGGGTCGGCCATCCTCGAGCGGCTTCGGCGTTTTCGATGAAACGTGTTCACGAAGCGATGGGCTTCATCACGGGCGTGGACGAGCACGCGACCGCTGCGGTCCAACACGATGGGTTCGTGACCGGTTCGGTACACCGTCTCTTCGCGTTTGGCCAGCGCCGCCAACGGGAATCGGTCGGCCCATCCGTGCTCTTCAAGCGCCTGACGGATGGTGTTCAGATGGGTTTCACCACCGTCGATGAGCAGCAGGTCAGGCCATTCTTCCTGACGTTTGGCCCAACGGACGACGACTTCCTTCATCATTCGCAAATCGTCAAGCGCCTCGCCCTTGACGACGTACTTTCGATACTCGTCTTTGGCCGGTCGTCCGTTGCGCATCACGACGCTGGCGCCGACCCGTTCATCGCCTTGCAGTTGCGCCATGTCAAAGCACACCACGTGGTCGAGGGCGGTCATGCCGAGCACCTTGGCCCCGTCGTCGGCCGCCCGCTGTTCGAGGGAACCGCTGGACTTGTTGGCCATGCGTTGGAGTTGAATCGTGGCGTTTTGACGGGCCAGCGTGGCGAGGTTTTCCAAATCACCGCGCTGGGGAGTGCGAACTTCCACCGAGCGGCCTCGCCGCTCGTCAAGCCAACTTTGCAAGCCGTCAAAGATCGGAACGGGAGAGAGCAGCAGCCTTGGAGGGGTTTGGTGAGCATAATGCTCGGCGATGAACATCGACACGGTCTCGCCCACATCGCCTCGATGGACCACGGGCCACGCCTCCTGTCCCTGGACCATGCCTTCGTCGGCGTGCAACACCACCAAGGCCGCTAAATCGCCCTCGGCGGCAAAGCCGATGGCGTCGCAATCACGGTAGACCTTGCTGGAAACGACGTGCTGGCTGGTGGTGGCTCGAACGGCCCGAATCATGTCTCGGTGCTGAGCCGCGAGTTCGAACGCCTCTTCTTCGGCCGCCTTTTCCATGTGGTTCACGAGTTCCTCAAGCAGCGGTGCGGCATCGCCGTTCAACACCCGGCGGACGGTCTTCACCCGGTCGTCGTATCCCGTTCCGTCGATGCACGGGCCTGCACACAGCCCGATGTGCATGGAGAGGCACCCTTGCGGGAGCAGCTCTTTGCAATCCCGAATCCCAAATTGGCGACGGAGCAACTGCATGACCTGTTTGGCTGCGCCGGCATTCGGAAACGGACCCCATTGTTCGCTGGTTTTGGGCGGTCGCCGCGTGTACATGATGCGCGGGTATTCCTCGTTGGTCATGGCGAGGTACGGGAAGGACTTGCCGTCCTTGAGCATGGAGTTGTACCGAGGCATGTGCTCTCGAATCAACTGACGCTCAAGCACCAAAGCGGCTTGCGGCGTTTGGGTCACGATGCATTCGATGTCGTCGGCCCGTTCCACCAATTCAGGGATCATGTGGCGGTCCGGGTTGCTGGCAAAGTAGGAGCGAATCCGTTCGTTGAGGCGGGTGGCTTTCCCGACGTAAAGGACCCGACCCTGGGTGGTTTTGAACAAGTAAACGCCCGGTTCACTTGGCAACTGAGCCGAAGCCAAGTCCACGGGCATATGGCGCCCACGAAGGCCGTGGCTCAAAAGGGCACCTCATCGGAACGGTGGGGCGCACGATTGGGGATGTTTGATGAAGGAGGCGCTCTGCGTGTTCAGCGGGTATCGCATGTTCAGTCGCTCTCAGGAACGCTTGCTCCGGTACCTGGGCGGTTTTCCTGAGGGGCTTGAGCAGGCTTGGGATGTGCCGCGTGACCTGTCGCTGCCCGGTTTGGCCGACGCCATGGGCGTGGTTCGTTCCGGGCTCAATCAGCCGTTAACCGGGCTCTTGGACGACGCCTACATCACGGTGCGTGTGGCTCACGTCATCGGGGGTGGCAGTCGGCGACGACAAGTCTACCACATCACCAAGAAAGGGCGTGCTTGGTTGGAAGAACACCCTGCCGATACCCTCGAAACGACGCCAAGTACGCCATCCTCTTCCCCGTCCTTGGTGGGCCGTGAAGCGACCTTGAACGCCTTGACCTCCATGTTGAAAAACGATGGCAGGGCGGTGCTCGGTGGTCTTTCCGGAGTGGGAAAAACGGCGGTGCTGAAGGCCATTCAGGCAGCAACCGCCGCGGGTGGAACCACCGTGCGATGGGCGGAGATTGACGAATTTTGCGACGCTCAAACCGTCTTCACACGCTGGTTCGCTGAGGAGGGCCCTGCTCCGACCGATTCCCAATCCTTGCTTGAGGCGGCCGTGTTGGCTCAGGAGAATTCGCTGTTCATCGTGGACGACCTGCATCGACTTGACCCTCGGCACGCCGATGAGGTGGTGGCTTTGCTCAACGGTATGCATGGACGCGGCTGTTCCTTGCTGCTTGCCAGTCGACTACCGCTGATCGACGGGCTGGATTGGCCCGTTCACCGCCTGTCGACGTTGGAACCCGACGAGGCCTCGGCGCTGCTGGGCGAACACCTGTCGGCCGAGCGACGTTTGGCCGTTGCCAAGGCTCTGGGTGGCCATCCGATGGCCATTAACCTGTATCGCGAAGGCGACCCGCTGCCCGAGGCCGGTGCCGACATTCAGGCCTTTGTCGAGGCCACGATGCTCAACACGCTGGACGAGGCGGAGCGCTTGGCCTTGGACCAAATGGTGCTGTTCCCCCGACCGCTTCCCGCCGAGGTGGCCCCGGGAAGCGACGCCGTGGAGGCGCTCGATGACCGTGCCCTCTTGCGTTGGTCGGGTGCCACCGCCTCGTTTGAAGTCCAACATTTGGTGCGAAACGTACGGCGAACCATGTTGAGCGAGACCGACCTCATCGAGCTCCATCAACGGGCGCTCGACCATTGGAACCAGCACAACGACCGACCCGAATACGGGGTCATTCGACTGTACCACGCTCTGGCCCTTGGCAGCGAGGACGTTCACGCCATGATGGACGCTTCTTTCGAAGCGTTGGTCGAGGCCGACGCCGCCGCCCTCGCCGTGGTCTTTGAACGGGCCACGCAGGAGCGACCCAAGGACGACCATCTCCACTATTGGGCCGGGCGAGTGGCCACCCAGCGTCAAGAACTGGACCACGCCCGTCGCCACTTGGCCAACGTGGACGAACCCGCTCTTCAGGACGACCTTCGGCACGCCTTGGCCGTGATGGAAGGCGACGCTGCCGAAGCGCAACGGTTGCTGGAAGGACAATTGGACCGTGCGTCCTCCCTCGAGCGAAATCGGTTGGTGCTGAGAGCGGCGGTGCAACGGGTGGACGACCGGTTGTTCAACGAGCGCACGCCGTTGGAGGTCGCCGCCTTGCGCTCGCTGCTCGAGCGGGTTGAACTTCCCGATAACATGGAGGTGCGCTCGTCGATCATGGTCAGCATGACGATGATTCAACACTCGCTCGCTTTGGCTGAATCGGACACGGTTCGCGCCCGAGCCCTGGTGGAACAGTTGCTGGCGGTCAGTCACGAAGCCGACCCGCTGGTCTTGTTGATGGACCTCAAGACGCGATTGCACTTCGGTCACGAGGCCGAAGGCCCTTCGGTCTCAGAGGCGGACGTTGCTCGGGTCTTGGAAGCCCAAACCTCTCCCTTTCATCGTGCGGCGGTGGGCTTGACCTACGCCGAACACCTCTTCAGCCATGACCCCGAACGGGCCGCGGCGTGGTTTGCCAACGTGGTCCAACCTCAACACCTGAAGGGCCCCGCATCGTCCATGGCCCGTTACACCGCACGTTGGTGGTATCTGGCGGGCCACGTCGGTGCGCGACCCGTCGCGATGGCGTTGCGAGAAGCCGCTCGGTGGTTCCGTCAAGCTGGATGCCCGCAGGCATCACGGGCCGTCACGCAACGCTTGCATCGCGTGCTCTGATTCACAATTCAGCGCCGATCAGGGTCTTCGTATCTTGAATGCCCGGGAGCTGCCGAATTTCCTCGACGATGCAGCGCGTCAACGCGATTTCTTCGTCCGCCTGAACGCGAGCGATGAGGTCGTATTCGCCGAAAAGCATCCAGTGGTTGGTCACCAAGTCGATGTTTTCGAGGGCTTTTCGAACCAAGGCTTCTTGGCCGGGCTTGGTCGTCATCAAAACAAATCCAATCGCCATGCTCAAGCCTCCACGGCGATCAACGTCTGCGTTTCCTTCACGCCCTCAATGCGACGGAACGTGTTCATCAACATGCTCGAGAGGTCCTTGGAATTGGGAGAACTGATGCGCACGAGGAGGTCAAATTCACCGTACAGGGCGTGCACTTCAGCCACGCCCTCATGGTCGGCGAGGGCGAGGTAGACCTCGCGCTCATGGGTCGGTTCTGTTTTGAACAAGACGAAGGCTTCGGGCATCAAAATTCCCAACGGAAGTCGGGATTTATGGCTTCCTGCCGTTGGTGAAGGGCGTCACACGGGAGGGAACCTTTGAAGAGGGATTGCAACAGGTTCCAAACCATGGCACCCAAACCATCACCTGCTTGGATGGTTTTGGGTGTCCTCGCCTTGTTTTTTTTTCCGCT
>JADHNB010000036.1 GCA_016779705.1 Candidatus Poseidonia sp.
ATGAAGTGGCGGTTCACCACGCCGTGCGAAGCGGTTTGGACGGGCGTATCGTTCGGCCGTTCAACGCCTACGGCCACCGAATGGTGAGCGATGCCTACGGCCAAGCGATCGGCATGATGTTCGCCGCAGTCCAGCGTCAAGAACCCATGTGCGTGCACGGTGACGGTCAGCAAACGCGGAGTTTTACCCATTTGGACGACATCGTTGAAGGGTTCTACCTTGTTGGGGAGTTGGACCGTGATGTAGAAGGGGCTTCGCTGGCCGGTTCCTCGTTTAACATCGGGAGCGAAGAAGAAACCAGCGTCCTTGAACTGGCCCACGCCATCAACCGAACGGTTGGCTCCCAAGCGGTTGACGTGGTTCTCGGGGGGGGTTATCACGGCGATAGCCGACGACGATGTCCCGATGTCTCCGCCGCCCAGCAACGTTTGGGCTGGACGTGCACGGTGCCGTTGGAACAAGGGTTGGCCACGATGTGGAGACGACTTCAATCCTCGCCGTAGTGTTTGGAAACGGTGCGCTTCCATCCCACGGGAGAAGGGGTGATTTCGTCACGACCGTGCTGGCACAGGGTCGCAATGCCTGAAGGTGGCGCCGTTGCGCCCGTAAACCAGACCGCTTCGACTCGCAGCACGACCAGCATGGCCACCGCATCGGGGAGCGGATGCTCTTCAACCCAAGAGGCCTCAATCGCCGCGACAGCATCGGAAAGGATCAGCGGTGAAGACGCTGACACCGAGACCTCGGGCAAGGACGCTTCACTCTCGCCCAAGGGCAGCGGTGTGGCCGTTTGGTCAATCGTGTTGGCCGCCGTGGGGGTGGGTGCCAAGACGTTGAGCATCACCGTCTTCGTGGCCCGAAGGTTGGCATGGGTGTCACGCACCCGACCGTCCTTGTGAATGGAAAAGGACACGGTGAGGTACGGTGGCGCCGTCGAGACCTGCATGACCGAGGAATAGGGTGCAAAGTTGGCCAGTCCGTCCTCGTCGTGCGTCCCGGCGATGACCACGGGGCGAGGCGAGAGCACGTTGTTGAGCCAAATGCTTCGTTCCACGTGTTCCATGCCACCCACCTCAAGCCGCTGCAAAACGGGGGCGTCGGTGTGGCCGTGCTGGTCCTCAAACCAAGCATCCAAGGTGCCGTTGGCGATTTCTTCGAGGGCATGTTCGTTGAACGCGATGTAGGCTTCCCAGGCGGGGAGCTCCTCCGCGTCGTTGCGAGCTCGTTTTCGTTCGATGGAGTCACGCGCATAGGCGTTGCATTTGTTTAGGAACTTGGTCACCGCCGTTCGTTCGTCCATCATGTTCCCTCCTCTCGGCGCCGCTCATAATCGCTTCGTGTCATCAAAAATCGTGCGGGATTACCGCCCCACACCTCGTTGGCAGGGAGGTTTTTGGTCAGCACGGCTCCCGCAGCGAGGACGCTGTTTTCGCCCACCGTGCAACCCGGTACGACCGTGGCGTTGCCTCCAATCACCGCCCCCCGTTCAACCACCACGGGCGCCCATTTTTCACGGTCGTTGGAGGGCGGGAATTTGTCGTTGAGCAGAACGGCAGCGGGCCCAATGAACACGTCGTCATGAAGCACACAGGCATCGGCGATGTAGGCCGAACCTTGGACCTTGCACCGGTCACCGATGTTCACCCGTTGACCGACATGAGCCAGCGCTCCAATGCGAACCTCGCTGCCGATGCGAGCGTCACGGCCGATGTGGCAGGGCCACCAGCCAACGGAACCGTTGCCCAGGTCAAGGCGCTGGCCAGAGAGAGGCAGGTCAGTCAAGTGACCACCTTATGCTTCGAAACCCAACTCACGCATCAGCATCGATACGTGCCCCTTGGCTTTGACGTTGTAGCGACACCAACCGATCGTGCCGTCGGGCTGAATCACAAAGGTCGACCGCGAACAACCCATGTATTCGCGGCCGTAATTCATCTTCATTCGCCACGTGCCAAAGGCGTTGTGCAGGGCAAGGTCTTCGTCCATGAGCAGCGGGAAGTTCAGTTCCTGTTTAGCGATGAAGTTCCGGTGGGATTTCTCGCTGTCCTTCGACACGCCCAACACCACGTGGTCACCTTGGTTGAGCATGGCCATGTTGTCTCGGAAATCGCAGGCTTGCGTGGTGCAGCCAGGCGTGGAGTCTTTGGGATAGAAGTAGAGAATCACGGTTTTTCCTTGGTCGAGGTAGGTTTGCAAATCATGGGTTTTGCCGTCCTGATCGGTGCAAGAAAACCGGGGTGCTTGCATGCCAGGCGCCAAATCAACGGGGGAGGTCATGCGGGCAGGATTGCAGCCGGCGTCAAAAGACATTGCCTCTGGAAACCATACAATCTCGGGCGCGATGGTGGTGGAATCAAGCCTCCATGGCTCGTTTATTCATAGTGCATCATAAATCAATCGTTTTGGGTCAAACCATGGTATGCAACCGATTCTTTGAATAACTGGCAGAACCCAGAGGAAAACATGGTCGGCGCTCGCATGTCTCGCAGAGCGCGTCGGCATTTCAAGAAAATTCAGCGTGCTGATAGCAAATACGTCCTTCAAGAAATCGCCAGTACCATCCAAACGGACCTCGACAAGCGGCACTTGAGTTACGACGAAGCCCTCATGCTGGGCAATTTGATTCAAAATCGGGCCGACCATGTGCCCGGCGACACCATCGTCTATGCCATCTCCGACCGAGATGCTTACCGACGAACCCTCGAACTCTATTTGCGGGACGCTTTGCTGACGCGCACCGAACAGTTGCTGCTTTGGGAAGAACGCCGTCGCCTCGGTATCAGCGACAGCGAACATGAAGCCCTTCTCAATCAGCTGCTGGCCCAATGGAAGCGTCAGGGCAAGTCCGTGACCATTGACCGATTCGAAAAGCCGAGTGGAGGGGGTGCAGATTCTGTCTAATCGCGTTCTCCCGCTCGCTCTCGTGACGTTGTTGCTGGTCACGTCCTTGGCCCCGCTGGCCGCTGGCGCTCAGGGCCGCTCGACGCCCGATTTCGTGATCTCGTCGTTCACCTTGGACGACGCCGGCTCCATCACCCTGGGTGGGGCGGTTGAGGTCGAAGATGCCACGCACATCGTGCGGATTCAAGTCCAAAACATCGGCCTGGCAGCGGGTCAAGCCTCGCTGGCCCTTCTTCTCCAAGGCTCCTCATCGTCCGGGGACATCGTCATCGATTCCACCAATCTCGGCGTCATCGCGGCCGGAGCCTCCAGTTCCGTCACCGTGTTTTCATGGGCGGCAACCATTGGCAACAATCAGATATTGAAAGCAAAAGTGACGGGGGCAACGGACGTCAACCCCAACAACAATCAGGAACAACTCCTCGTCAACGTCAGCCGATACCAAGACAGCAGCGTCCCCGTCGTCAACATCCCGCAACCCGCTTCGGGAGGTGCCAGCGTGGTTTGGTCCCAATCGGTGCACGATTTCTCCATCGGCGTTCGCAACGACGGCGTGAAGAATCATTCGGCCCAATTCTTCCTCAATTTCACCCAAGTTGGCACCGGGACCACCTTCTCGGCAGCGTCCACCATCGTGCCGGTCGTCCGTCCGGGCTCCCTCTACAACGGCGGGGCAACCCCCGAAACGGTATCGATGAGCTTCGATGCGACCTCTCAAACCGGCGAATGGGACGTGGTGGGCACGATGTTTGCTCAAGGCGTTGATTGGACCGAGGACGTTGAATTCCTCAATTTCCGTGTGGTTTTCTCCAACTACGATTTCCGCTTAACCGCTGCTCACGACCGGAGCGTCGAACCCGGTCAGACCTCCACGCTGACCTTCTTGTTGAAGAACATCGGGGCTGCATCGGACGATTACATCGTCTCGCAAAGCAACGTCAACGGTTGGGTTTCGAGCATCACGCCTTCGGGACAAACCGCCACCATTTCGCCCAACGTGACCACCTCCGTTTTCGTCCAGGTCGCTGTTCCAGCCGATGCTTTGCGCACGGATTCCGAAATCGTCACGCTCACCGTCCAATCGAACGGCGGAAGCGTCTCCAAGAGCGTTTCAACCACCGTGCTGGCCAGCGAGCTTTACGAAGGACACGTTGAGATGGACTCTGATTCAAAGAGCCTCACGCCCGGCCAGAGCACCACGTTGCAGGTGAAGGTGGAAAACACCGGAAACGCCCCGACCTCCTTCACGCTGAACGCCGGAATCTCCACCAACCCCCTCAACTGGGACCTGGACCTTTCCAGCGCCAGCACGGGCACGCTCGCCCCCGGTGCATCGGTCAACGTCTCGCTCGCCGTCACGCCTCCCGTCATCAAGCGCCCGCTTGTTCCGGCTGAATACAATCGGGCGGGCGACGCCATGTCGGTGTGGGTTCAGGCCGCTTCGACCAACGGCGGAGTCCCTCACCTCAACGCCACGCCGGTGTCCATTCTTCCGGTGATCGTGGTGGACCCCGGCTTGCCCACGGACGCCATCGACATGACGGTTGAGCAAGTGATGCAGGCTCGGCAAGGCATGGGCTTGGAGGAAATTTTGGACCTTGAGGTTGAGGTTCGCCATAACCTCGTCAGCGACCTTACGGAGACGGTCAACGCCACGTTGACCCTTGGCTCTCCGGTTTTCACCTCCGACTCCTCGGGTGGATTTGACGAAGTCAGTCGCTGGGCCGTTGGCTTGACGCCTTCCCTGTTCCCCTACATGGACCTGGGCGACACGGCCGATGCCGTGATGACCGTGCAGGGGCCGGCCGATGATTACCCCGTGTCCGGGACCCTCTCGGTGCTGGTGACCGCCACGCCCACGCTCGGTAGCGTTCACTTGAGTTCAGGGGTGATTCCCTCCTCCGTTACCCAATCCTTGGACATCCGCATTCCACCTGTTCTGGGGGCCGTGGGTCACAACGGCACCACACTGGACGCCATGGTTGGCGAAGAAACGGCGTTCGATATTTCCATTGCCAACACGGGCAACAACATGACCTCCTATCGATTGATCATGGCGGATTCCCTTCCCGATGGTTGGGTGGCATCGTTCTCGTCCAGTGCGTTGATGCCGTCCACCACCGTGGCGTCTGTACCTGCTGATGTGGCGGATTACCCATCCAACGACACGGCGCACATCAAGACCTTCCCGTTGGTCATCACCACCGACTCCATGGCGCCGGCCAACAGCGTCGAAACCCTTCGCATCGAGGTTCAGGAGATGAACTCGGGCGTCTACATCACCGAGTTCGATGTCCCCATTCGCGTCGGCGAGAAAGTGAACGCTGAACTGACGCCCACCAGCCAAGAAGTGAATCTCTCCATTGGCGACTCCATCACGACCAGTGTCGTGGTTAGCAACGTTGGGAATACCCCCGCCGTGTTCAACGTCTGGCTGGACACCTCGCAAGCTGGTGAAGTGGAGTATGTTCTCGAAACACCCACCGTCATCGCCATTGGTGCGGGGTACGAATCCACGGTGCGTGTTCGCCTCACCCCCACCGACGATGCCTTGGCGGCCACCGACTACAAAGCCACGGTCTGGGTTTCCAATCTTGATTCTGGACTGAACCTCTCGGCGGATATTCTCGGCAACATCAGCGAGCAGCACGGCATCTCGGTTGACACGCTGGACGAAATTGGCGTCATTCCAGGCGAACCTCAAACGGTAAATTACTCCATCACCAACAACGGCAATTTGGTCGAAAACATCGTCATTGAAACCACGGTCAGCAGCAATTGGTCGGTTTCGCCATCCTCGATCCCTCTGACCTTGGCGGTGGGTGCGACCGATTCGGGGACCTTGGTCATCGACATCCCCGCCCTTGGCGGCGAAGACAACCTGCTCAACGGCGCCACTCACGCCGTGACCATGCGAGTGCTCAACGCCTCCACGCAAGAGGTGCTCAAAACCCACCGCTTCAACCTCATCGTGGCCCCTCTGTTCATCGTTGAAGTGGAGGATTGGCCTTTGGTCAAGTATTACCACCGGGGCTATGACCGTACTTGGGACGTCACCATCACCAACACCGGCAACAAAGACGTCGAGGTGAACCTGACCTACACGCTTCTGCAAGGCGGTTTGACCTTGCCGAGCACCGATTGGGAGGTGGCCAATAACGCACCGAGCACCATCATGCTCCAGCGCAACACGCCAACCCAGCTCTCCTTCGTTGTCCGAAGCGTCGCACCACAGCCCCCGTTAACGTTGGCGGCCAACCTCATCCTCTCCTTGGACCCGGTCGACGAGAACGTGCAGGGCAGCGCAGCGTACTACACCGAACTTCGAATGGACCGATTCCATCAAGAATCGGAGACGCCGGTGAATCCCATTGGGCCAACGGTGTTCACCATTGATTATTCCCACATTCCAACCGGTCCGGAAAGCGCGGTGGCCTACGAACTTGAGTTGTGTGCGGCCGAGCGCCTGCTTGACCTTGAGTCACTTGACCTCGAACAAAACCTTTCGCTGTTTGACTGGTCGTTCGCGTTGGTGGTCGGGGGTTCCGAATACCCGCTTGACCTTGACGAAGTCTGCCCACCTTCAGGTTCGCTGGGTGCCGACTCCCGACTGACGCTCCCTACCCGCCAGCCTTGGGTCACGTCCGACCCCATCCAACTCAAGGTGACCGCCCCCGCCTCTCCGAACATTCTCTCGGACGACGGCTGGGACTTGACCTTCCGTTTGTACCACCCCGGCGAAAACAACGGGTACACCAACTTTGACGAGGAGACGTTTACCTACAAACTCGCCGTGTTTTCCGACCCCGGCATCATCGCTCAAGGGCCAGAACATCCGGATGAATTCTTTGAAGGCCAAGAAACGACCTACAGCGTGACCATCAAGAATCATGGAACGGCCCAGGCTCTCGGCATCACGGCATCCCTTGACTGCCATGGGGACGTTGTTATTCTGTCTCAACCCGACATGCTCCCCTTGTTGGTCTCTCAGGCTGAACATACGTTCGAATGGTCCGTCCAACCGGCCACCATTGACTGGTGGGAGGTCTCAAAGGAGATTCAATGCGATGCGTCGTTGTCGTACCTGTACGTCGGTGAGGGCAACCGAGAGGACAACGATGTTTCCCATCGCTACACCAAGGACGGCTCCGCCGTTGAACTCGGTCAAGAAACGGTTCGCTCGTGGTCACCCGACCTTTCCGTTGCCTTCATTGCGTGTGCCGTGGCGTTCTTGATTTCCTTCATCTTCGTTCGCCTTTCCTCGCAATCCGAAAAATGGCAACTCGGAGGAATCTATGCCGGAGTCCTCGGGTTTGGCTTTGCTTTCCACCTGTTCCAGGTCAGTTATTGGGGGCCAGCGGTGTTGGTTCTCGGGGCACTCTGGATTTGGCGAATGACGTGGAAGTCCAGCGAAGAATTCCGGCTCATTCACGAGGACTACCAGCGTGCCCGCAAAGGGACCTCCACGGTGTACTCTGACCATTTCGCAGCGCTCACCGACAGCCGCCGGCAATTAACCATCATTCTCTCCCTTCCCGTGTTGGGGATGTTGGCCATCGTGTTGGGCTTGCCACCTCAATTGGCCACCAATCAAGACAATTTGGTGGTCATGGCAGCCTACTTCTTCGCCATCATGCTTGGCGTCTGGTACCTCCTGAAGCGTTCGGACAAGCTGTACGGAAACTTGTACGGGCGCATGACGGACGCTGAGGTCAAGTCCATCCGTCTTGAGCGAGACCTCAACGACCCTGCTCGACTTCTGAACGACTTGGCCGACGACGGCCTCGACTTCACGGCCATGCTTTCGGGCGGCGACGAGGCCCGTGGAATCAACGAATCTGAAGGGCTCGACGGTGGGAAACAACCCGTCGGCGACCTTGATTTCTCAAGCGCCATGGAGGTGGATGCCGATGCCTGATGAGGACGGTGTGGTGATGGACCTGCCAGCCGATATGCTCGCTCAGGACCGTGCTCAGCGTGAGCAGGGCATTCTTGAGGCCTCGCAAACCCTGGAGCGCATCGCTCGCCAAGCGGCTCGCCGGGAGAACCCCTCGCTCGCCGAGACCGAAATGGACCTCTCGGAGGCCAAGGTTTACCTCAACATCCATCAACTCTCCAAGGCCAAGAAATCGATCAAGCGGGCCGAGCGCACCCTTGACGAACTTGAGGAGGACGTGCTCACCCTGCGTCGCAGCATCGCCATGCTCCACCGTCTTTTGGTTCACAAGCACATCTCGCTCGAAGAAGCCGAGCGCATCTTGTACAAACTCCGAGAGGCAACGGCTGCCGCAGAAATGGGCGACATTCGTGCCGCCACCGGCGAAGTGGAGGACCTGCTTGAGGACATGATCGGTGGCAACACCTCCACCCTCAACCCCTTCCTGTTCCGGCACTTCTGGATGGGCGTCGACACTCGCTGGCCCGCTGGTGGAGAGTCGGGCGTGTTGTTGGTACGCATCATCAACGACGGACCGATTCCCATGCCCATGCTTCGCTTGAAGCCCCCGGTGCCCGAAGGCTGGACGGCCACCCCGCCCAACGTCGATTTGCCCATCATCGCCCCCGGAGGTAACATCCCCCTCCGGTTTGAGATTCGACCCAATTTCCGATTGAGCTCCGAAGACGTCCCATTGACGCGAAAACTCTCGGTCGCCACGGCTTACGAAATGCGCTCCGGTGAAATCACCGTGACCATGCGTGTCCAAAACCGCTCGATGGAGCCGCTGTCAGAAGTGTTGCTCACCCCTTGGATTCCCGCTGGCTTTACCGCCGAAGAGGTGCCGTTCATCCGCACCCTCGCTCCCGACGAAGTGGCCGTCATCCGCATGCCGCTTCGCATCAACCTCGGTCAGGGAGGTGAACTCTGACCCGTCCCATTCCACCCGCAAGGAGCGGGGGAGAAAAAAACAAAAATGGTGAAAAACATGAAGAACGAAATGAAGAACGAAAACCGCGACAACGTTGCGGCCATCGGTATCGGTGCAATGATTGTGTTCATTGCGTTGATCTTGGTCGCAGCGGTGGCTGCTGCTGTCATTATCCAGACAGCAGAAAAGCTACAACAGAACGCACAAACCACCGGTGAGGACACCACTGACATGATGGCATCGAAGATTACCGTCAAGTCGGTCGTGATCATCAACACCGATGACCTGTACGTGACCTTTGAGCTGGCACCGGGTTCCGACCCCGTGACGGCCACATCGGTCCAGTGGGTCATTGCCTGTGATGCTGGCGCTAACGGCGCTCGCGACAACGGTGACTTCTCCGCAACCGGCGTGACCACGGCCGCCTCCG
Source organism: Candidatus Poseidonia sp. (assembly GCA_016779705.1). Taxonomy (GTDB): domain Archaea; phylum Thermoplasmatota; class Poseidoniia; order Poseidoniales; family Poseidoniaceae; genus Poseidonia. Next base: position 9,199 of record JADHNB010000036.1, read on the forward strand.
ATTTGACGGGTGCGACTCAAGGCACCCTCCAACCCGGCGAGACCTACACGGTTCAACTGAACCCAGCGAACTGCCAGCCAACGCCCAACGACGCTCACAACATCATGATTCAATCCGGAACGGGGGGCTTCACGTACGAAGTTCTTAACTACGGAGGCAGTGTGTCCAACGGTGAGGTGGTTGTATGAAGAACGACCGAACCAACACTCCTGAGCAGGACAACCTCGCCGCTATCGGTATTGGTGCCATGATCGTGTTCATTGCACTGATTCTCGTGGCCGCTGTTGCTGCAGCCGTCATCATTCAGACCGCTGAAAAACTCCAACAAAACGCTCAAACCGCGGGCGACGACACCGCTGATGAAATGGGTGGCAAGATCATGATCAACGCCGCCTATGTCGGAACGGGTTCCGCCACGGCCAACGCAGAGGAGTACCACCTCGTGGCTCGCCTTGCTCCCGGCAGCGAGCCCACTCCTGCAGCGGACATTGACTACCAGGTCTTCTGTTCCGCCACCAACCCTGTCGAGGGTACCTTGGCTGCTGCCAACGTCCTGAACATGGAGACGGAAGCCGCTACAACAACCCTTGCGGTCGGTGTTGCCTACATCATTATCATTGATGCTGATGACGGTACGAACGACTGCGGCCCAGCTGCGGTATCCACGGCTCAGTTGTACATTCACGTCGCAAGCGGCGGTACGACCTACGAGACCTTGACCATCGACGACACCTCTGCAGGCGCCCTTGTGGTTTGATCACTTCTGAGAATCCGTTCAGGATTCTTGGAGGGAGGTTTTGAAATGGCTTGGCCATTTAGTGGAAACTCAGGCGGAAAAAATGCAGATCAAACGTTGAGCGAAGAACGACTCAAGATTTTGGCCAACGTGGCCATTGAGCAGGTTCCATTCCCCGAACAGGGGATGCTCAGCGAAGAGGATGCATGGACCATCTCGCCTGGACCAACCAAAGCGCGCATCAACAGTCAACAGACCGTTCCAAACGTCGCCTCCACGCTTGCTCCGACAAGCGTTCCGGTGCCTTCCGCACCGGCGACGGTGGATACCTCTGGTCTCGAGCGGCTCATCAGCAGCCGGTTGGACATGGTGGAAGACGTTCTCCGAATGGTTGAGATTCGACTTGAGGAAACCGCTGCGCCGGTCGCTGCAACGACAGAGGCGTCCGATGAAGACGATGAGGTCGACCCAACGACCGCTTCATCGGGTGACCGCATCATCACCGCAGGCGGCGAAGTGGTTGAAGTCGAAGGTCGTGCACGCATGATGGAAGAGGATGAGGGTCGTTTGGTCGAGCTTTACGAAGCACAAGCACTGGCGGCTAACCCGTTCTTGGTGGCCCCCCGATCGGGCGGAAGCCAACATGGGGACTCCATGACAGGGGCGCCCACGGTGGCAGCCTTGTTGTTGGACCACATGTCCGGGATGGCGGCCGTGAGTTTCACGCAGAAAGCCATCGAATCGGGCATGCTGGCCGAAGACGAAGGACAAGCCGTCCTCGCCATCGTTCGCTTGGCCGAACCAGGTGATACGGAAACGGCCTTGGAGGACCACTTGCCGCATCGTCAGTTGTTGGTGTTCTCGGCTTTGGTTTCGTCCTGGCGTCAGATGAGTCATCTACGAGGAGAAGAGTGAGATGGGTGCATCCGTTGGCGTAGGCGGGCTCATCATCGGTGTTTCGATGCTGGTGGTGTTCTCCATGGCATATCAATCGATAGCCATGCAGATTGATTCGGGACTTGACCGAATCGAGCACGCTGATCAGCCAACGGCGACCTTTCGCATCGACGATGCAACGCTTTGGGAAGGGGCGGTTGTGTCCGTGACGATTTCAAACGGCGGCGCCGGATACTCTTCCGGCGGAACCGTTGTTGCATCGTCAGGAACGGGCGGATTTTCCGGTACCTACACCGTCGACGGGTCAGGAGCCATTACTTCCGTGGTGATCACCAGCCACGGGAATTATTCAGCAGCTCCAACCTTGACGGTCAGCGGTGGTGGAACACCCACCACCAACGCCACGTTCTCGGCCGCGCTGGGCAAGGTCATCTATGCAAATATGACCAACACCGGTTCCGTTGCAGTCCACCACGATCAGATGTGGTTGTTTGTTGACGGCCAGAATGCGACTGGTTTCGACTCGGTGTATTCGTCCAGCATCGCCTCCGAACGTTGGTACAGCGGCGAGACCCTCGCCATGCGATGGTTCGATGCCTTGGTCTCTGGAAATGAACGATTGGCGCTGACCGTGGGTTCGACCACGGTCGGCCACATGCTCGGGTGATCACATGGCAGACGGTGGTGCATCCTCGATGATCATGCTCATCACGGCCCTGCTAATCTCAGGCGGCGCAAGCGCCGTTCTCATCGGTCAGTGGAGCGAGGTGGTGAGCGTGGCCCAAAAGGAAGATCGCGCCACTTTAGGCGAGGGTCAGGTCGGGGTTGCCTTGGCCGGTGACCCCGCTATGGTCGCCTACGACACCACCCTAAACACCATCACGTTGTATTTCGTGAACACGGGTGAACATGCTTTGGAAACCTCTCCCTACGATGTTCGCATCAACGGTGACGCGCCAACCTCATCAAGCGTCTCCGTTTCTCCGAGCGGAACGGTATGGGAACCAGGATACCTTCTCGAAGTGACCTTGACCAACGCCAGTTGGAGCGGATCGCTCAACGATGGAGACGATGTATCGGTGTTTTTCATCGGCATTTCAGAACCCATTAACAGCCACAGCCATTCGGTAACCACCAACGCGGAGGTGAGGCTTCATGTCGTTTGATGACAACCCGTTCATGACCGCTCACAAGCCGGTTGAAGACGGATTCCCCTTCGAAGTTGAGACCGATTCCCTGGCGGATAGCATGGGTTTGCGTCTACCGAACCGCTCACTTTACCTCCTTCATGGTGGCGTGGGTACGGGGAAATCACTCATCTCCCAACGACTCATTCACGGCATGGCGCACAACGGCGTCAAAGTACTGGTCATCACCACCGAACTCACCACACGCGGATGGATCGAGCAGATGGAAAGCATCGGCTACGGCATGACGGAGTTCTTACGAGAAGGGCGAGTGATGGTGTTGAGCCGGTACGGGACACTGGCCGAAGCTCGCACCGAGGTGTCCCTTCAGGACGTTTTGGCCAGCCCGGCCATTGCAGCCGCCGACGTCATCGTACTCGACAGCGCCAGTTCATTGATGCCAAGTAGCACCACGAAAGAGGAACGCTTCGCTTTGATTCAACAATTCCGAAAACTCGCTTCGGACGGTCGCTCCTTCATGTTGTGTGCCGATCCAGAAGAGATGGACGCCACCCTGCTGCATTCGCTTCGCAGCTCCGCCGAGGTCGTTCTGGATTTGGAAAATGCCATGATTGGGGGGGAACTCAAGCGGAACATCATCATCACTCGGTTCCTTCGAGCTGCAGGGCCCATTCAAACATCGGTGGGCTGGCGTGTCGAGCCCGGCATGGGCTTCATCGTGGACATCACGGCGGTGAGCTGAGGAGGTCATGGAGATGAGCGACGAGCCACGGTTTGCAAAGGGCGACCTCAACGGCGTCATGGCGGCCTACCCGCATGTTGCCGAGTGGGTTCGCGACTTTGAGATGCGATACGGTTCACGTCCCATGTACTACGGGCCGTTGGACCGCGACGCCAAGAAACAACGCCCGCTGAATTTGATTTACGTGACCCGTGAACCCATTTTTGTTCACATCTACGAGCCCCCCGCAGACGACGACGGGGGTGGAACCATCCTTTGGTTCGGATTGGAGCCTCAACTCACGGAAGAGGAAGAAAACATCCGACGCGAGTTGATTGAGACCTTGCTCCAAGAAGCGCCATCTGCGCCGTCCTTTACCACCGACAACGAGTTCGAGAACATTCTCGAGCAAATGATTGACCGATACACCATTCTCAACACCGAAGCCAGCAACATCGTGCGCCGTCAAGGTCGACTTTGGGAGCTGGTAGGAATGGACGATAAACGGATCACGGTCACGCAAGAACAACGTCAACGCCTCACCTACGTCGTCATCCGAGATTTGATTCGTAACGGACCCTTGGAACCGCTGCTTTCCGACGAGATGCTGGAAGACATCCACTCGGTCGGGCTCAAGCACATCCACATGGACCACAAGGTGTTCGGGATGGTCACGTCCAACATCCGTTTCCGTGAACGGGAGCTTCTTTCCAGGTATCTGCGAGCCATGTCCGAACGCATCGGGCGGCCGGTATCCGACAACAAACCCATCATTGACGGCGTGTTGTTGGATGGTTCCCGTATCAACATCATTTTCTCCGACGACGTCTCCATGCTTGGGCCGTCCTTCACCATTCGAAAGTTCGCTGAAGAAACCATCTCCGTGGTCCAACTCATCAAATGGGGGACGATG
>JADHNB010000037.1 GCA_016779705.1 Candidatus Poseidonia sp.
CGGCACGGACTGGCAAAAGGTCTGAGACCGGCACGACCGTTTCGTTTGCATCTCGCTGTTCTTGAGCGGCAAAGGGCGTTAGGCCATCTGCTCGTCGACCAGGCCGTGATGGCCGTGGTCTTCTGGACGGGCATCATCAAGTGGCAACTTCCACGCATCAAGAAGTGGAACCGCAAGCGCCAGAAGGCCAAGGCGGCCACCGAAGCATGATACGGCCCGGTTCAGCGCCCCTCCGACACAGGGGATGAACAGGAGTATATGTGCCAACGCCCGTGGCAGAGGCCATGGACCTCCCTGAGCATCTGGCCGAGCGATGCCGGTGGGTATCACAACACCGAACCCCGGTGGGCGACGGCCCCGTGGTCGTTTGGCTGAAGTCCCTGTTCCGCGTTCACGAAAACCCCGTGGTTGACGTGGCTCGCTGGATGGCTCATCACCATGACCGACCGCTGCTGATCTACCACGGGCTTGACGAGCGCTACCCCCACGCCTCCCTGCGCCATCACAACGTCGTCATCGACGCGGCGGTCGACCTGCATCGTGGCTTTACCAAGCAAGGCCTCCGCTACGTGTTCCATCTGGCCCGAGAAGACCATCGCCCAGCCGCCATGAAACGACTGGCTCAACAAGCCAGCATGGTGGTCACCGACCTGTTTCCCCTGCCCCCTTGGGACGAATGGGTGCGACGGGTGACGGAAGGGACCGGGGCAGCCGTGGTGGAGGTGGACGGGCATTGTGTCATCCCCATGCCGTTGTTCGGGAAGTCGGTGGACCGTCCGTTCAAGTTCAGGGACGCCACCAAGAAGTTGCGCAAGCGACGCTTGCAGCGCTCGTGGCCGACGTTGGACCTCGACGTGAGGCCCTACGACGGTCACCTGCCGTTTGAACCCGTGATGGTCGAGCATCAACTGGCAGACGTTGACGCTCGTTGGGCGTTGCTCAAGCAGTGCAACATCGACCCCACCGTCCACCCAATCTGGCGATTTCGGGGGGGAGAGCAAGCGGCATTGGCTCGCTGGCAGGCCTTCAAGGAGAAAGGGCTCAACGGCTACGCCCGCCGAAGAAACAACGCCGCCGACACCGACGGCGTCTCACGCATGTCGGCCTACATCCACTACGGCATGATCTCGCCCATGAAAATCGCCCGAGAAGCGGCCGAGGTGGGGACGAAATCAGCGGAGAAGTACCTCGACGAGTTGCTCGTGTTCCGTGAACATCCGTGGCATCACATCTTCGCCGTGGACGACCCGTACAGCACCCATCACCTCCCCGAATGGGCCCGTCAATCGTGGCGAGGCACCGCCGACGACCCGCGCACCACCCAATATTCCCTACGCCAGTTGGAGCGAGGCGAGGTCCACGACCCGCTGTGGGCGGCGTGTCAACGCTCCCTCCTGCGTCAAGGCGAATTGCACAACAACGTTCGCATGACCTGGGGCAAAGCCTTGCCGTTTTGGACCGAAACCATGGCGCAATCGATGGCCTACGGCCAAGCACTCAACGACAAATACGCCCTTGACGGCCGCGACCCGTCCTCGGTGGTCGGCGTCCAGTGGTGTCACGGTCTGTTCGACCGGCCCTTTGTCCCGCCAACACCCGTTCTGGGCACCGTCCGTCAACGCGACCCCTGCACCCACATGAGCCGCCTCGACATGGACGCCTATCGCCGATTCACCGACCAACCCGCGGCGACCACGGACCACCCCATCGTGGTGGTAGGAGCGGGGCTGGCCGGTGCCGTTGCCGCACGATTGTTGGCCGACCACGGTTTTGACGTCTTCGTCATGGACAAGGGGCGACGCGTCGGAGGGCGATGCTCTCGACGCCGGGTGGACGAGGTGTTGGTGACCCACGGCGCATCTCGACTGGACGGGTGGCCTTCGTGGATGGAGGCGTGGATCGACGAAGCCGTTGGCCTCGGGTGGATGGAACGCAGCGAGGAAGGCGTGTTGCTCAAGGATGGACCGACCGTCATCGGGCATTGGTTGGACGGCATTGAGGTTCTCACGGGAACCACCGTTGTCCGCGTGGAACGTCAGGGTGAGGTATGGGTCATCGACGACGAGAGCGGCCATCAGTGGACGGCTTCGGGTGTGGTTCTGACCGCCCCGCTGCCCCAACTCCACCGGCTTCTTCCGCAAGCCCCCGATGAATGGTCAACCCACGCCTACGAGCCGACGTGGACCGTCGTGGCCGCACACGCGGAACCCGCCCCGTCCCATCTCGAACACCTTCTCTCCACCGAAGGTTATGCGGTTGAAACGGGCGATGATGTGCGAGGATTGGTGGTTCATCTTTCCCGTCAATGGAGTCAGGAACACCTCGAAAACGACTCGACCGACATCGTCCAGGCATGGTTATCCAAGGTCCACGACCTTGATGACGAGGGGTTCGCTTGGATGAAAACGGCCACCCTTCAGGCGCACCGTTGGCGCTACGGTCGTTCCATCAACGCCGGCGTTGGCGTTCATCTCCCCCACCTCGTCGTGGCGGGCGATGCTTGGAGTGAACCCGCAGGCACGGGAGGCGCTGCGCTGCATTCGGGGGCTTGGGCGGCGGCGAACCTCGCCTGGCAACTTGGTCATCATCAGCGTCCGGAAGCGGCTCCCGTTCAACAAACGCTGTTCTAAGTTTTTGATGGGCGTGAGGGCAACGAAATAGCGAGCGTTTCGTTCCAATCTCACCGTTGACGGCGGAAAGGTCAAGTCACCGAAGGACGACCTCGGGCCATGGTTCCTCAAGATGAACCCCCCGCACCGATTGAAATCGGTTTTCTTGGCCAGGAGACCTCGACGTTTTGGGGCGAAGGGGCAGAGGTCGTCGCTGCTCCCGAGGCGGCTGCCGACACTCTGGCAAGCACCGAGCCCTCGGAAGCCTCCTTTGTCGCCTTTTGCCGCCTTTGCGAGCGTCTTCTCGCAACGTTGGAACCTGCTGGAAAAGGGCACTTCAACAACAGAGAAACGGCCATCCTTGTGAAAAAAGCATTCAACGACCCGACTTCGTTGACCTCTCAACAACGAAAACGGTTCGTTTCGGCCATGAGCAAACGACTCGACGACCTTTCTGCCGAGGTGGCCGATGAATTTCAGAAAAGCGACGACCATGCACTCTACACCTCGGTGGTGGACTATTTCATGGACCATGACAGGCCCTCTTCCAAAACCAGCAAGGCGGGCGCTGCCACCTCTTCAGGTCATGATGAGACGTCGGCGCCTCGATCAGATCTTGAAGCGGCAGCCCTGCAGTACAAGGCGTTGAGAGATAATCCTCCCGGAAGCGCCGGGGTGGTGTTGTTGGGTATGGCGCTCATGATTGGAGGCCCTGCTCTGGCGATTCTCAGTTTTATGTCGGCACTCACCGGCGGAAACAGTTCAGGAGACGAAGAGGGAATCCTCTTCCTCTGCTTTGGCGGGATTGGGCTTGGCGTTCTCCTCATTCTTGCAGGCACCGCTGGAAGTACAAGCCATGAAAAAGCGACCGCCGAAGCGTTTCAGCGAATGGTCAGCCTCAGTACAACCGTCAAGCAAGAGGAGTCAGCCCCGACGAAGAACCGATGGTTGGCCTCCGTGATTGGGCTCTTGTTCCTCGTCCTGTTTTTCGGAATGTTGGACATGGTCCTGATGTTGGTCTGGGTCGGACCTCTTGTTTGGTGGGAATATTCCTACCATTCAAACAAGCAAAATAAACGCACTGCAACGGAGCAGGCTGAGATGCTGATCGCCATTGAGCAAGAGATCAACCGTAAGTAACCACGCAAAGGCATGGCTTGGAGGGAAGGCTCACTCGCCAACGCGCTCGATGACACGGACGTGGTCGCCGCGCATGTTGAGCGTCATCGGGATGATTTGCTCGTACAACTCCATGCTGACCTCTTCCTTGGATTCGGACACGCTGGTGATGCGAGCCTTCTCGCCCTTGAAGGCGCCCGTGACGATTTCGACGATGCAGCCGACCTCGATACCGCTGGTGACGGCCTTGGGCTCCAAGTAGGGCAAGATGTCCTCAAGGGGCGCCTCGCCGGGAAGCACGTTCTTCGCGTTCTTCAACGGCGACTGGTTGATGCCGCGTCGGGCCGAGGGGTCTCGACCGCCGGAGCGACCGATGAGCTTCTCCACGTGGTGGAGGGCGCTGGATTCCACGAACACGTAGCCGCGCATGGCGGGCGGGTGAAGAATGGACATGACCTCCCCGTCAAGCGCCACCATCGAGCCGCTGCCGTGGAGGCGAGCGTACATTTCGTCGGCCACGCGCTGTTCGGCGTTGATGGCCGTCTTGACGATGTAAAGGAAGGAACCAACGCTGCCGTACATGGCACGGAACAGACCGGCGGCGTTATCCATGTCCAAGTCGGAGAAGATGCAGTTGTAATCCTTGAGGTTGCCAGGGTCAATCCATTCGGCCCGGGTGTAAATGCCGGAGGGGGTCACTTCGCTGGTCTTGCTGACGACCAAAATGGGCATCACGTCAACGAGGTTGCGGCCCATGTCAATCCCGCGCTCGGGACCGGTGCCGTGGTAGTAGAGGTCGTCGACCGGAATGCCGGTGGACTGGGACACGCGGTCAAGGACTTCTTCGGGGGTGTCAGCGACGCCCCATACCCCGTCCCAAAGGTCGGGGAAGTGCTCGGTGGAACCGTTGCGCTTGAGCAACAGCAATTTCTCTTCATGGCGAACAAAGGCTACGAATGCTTCCGTCATTTTCAATTCCTCCCGTTTCAGTCTCCAATACCGAGCACATCGTGAATGATCCATGGCAGGAAGTTGTCCATCAGCACCAACATGGCAAACCCGATGGCGCCCAGCACGAACAGGCCGATGCCACAGATAATAGCCGTTTGACGGAATTCCTGCTTGGAAGGCTTGCGCGCCATGCGGATGATACGGGCCCAGGAGCCACGGGTGATCTTGCGGAATTGCGCCTCAATCTTGTCCTGTTGCTCTTGCACCCTCATCTCGAAGGACTTGTTGGCGTTCTTTTCGTCAGACATGGTCCAACCTCAGCCTACCGAGCCACCAACCCCCTCATTATAACGGCTCCGCAGGGGAAACGGGCGACGGGTGAAGGTGCGTTCGTGGAGGCGAATGGGAGGGTTGATGTGGGGTGGAGGATTGTTCTCGAGCCGATGGCAGAGCGCAATCCGTACGACGTGTTGGGTGTCAACCGAAATGCGAGCGAAGGCGAAATCAAGCGAGCGTTTCGCAAACTGGCCCGTCAATACCATCCCGATCGCAACCAAGGCGATGCGGGAGCAGAAGCGAAATTCAAGGAAGTCCAAGCGGCTTACGACGCCATCGGGACGGCCGAGGCTCGACGAGAATTTGACCAGCAGGAACAGATGCGCAACATGTTCGGCGGCATGGGTGGCCGTGGACGCGGGGGCCCCAATGTGAACTTCGGCGGCATGGGCGGAGGCGGTCTGGAAGACATCCTCGGGCAAATGTTCGGCGGCGGCATGGGCGGTATGGGCGGCGGCATGCCCCGGCAACCGCCCCGTCAGGCCCCTCGACAACAACCCAAAGCGGCCATCATCAACGTCGGCCTTGACATCTCCATGACCGAGGCGGCCCAAGGAGGTCAATTCGAATTCTCGTTCAAACGGTTCAAACAGCAAGGGACCAGCATGGAAACGAAGCGCACGACCATGAAATTGCGCCTCGATGCGGGCGTTGAACACGGCACCACCAAGACGCTGAAAGGTCAAGGTCACGACCACCCCGAGGGGGAACGAGGCGATGTCGTCGTCACGGTTCGCATCGATGCGGGCGAGGGATGCCGCTGGGAAGGTGAACACCTCATCCAAGAGGTCGAGGTGCCGTATTCGGTCTTGATGCTGGGCGGTAAGGTCAGCGTTCGCCTGCCGTCGGGCAAGGTGGGCAACCTCACCGTGCCGCCCTCCACGCAGGTGGGCGACCGACGCCGCATGGCCAAAGCGGGCTACAACGGGGGTGACCTCACGCTTGAGTTCACGCTGGCCGACACCGACGCCGACGGACTCACCGATGCCCAGAAAGCGGCCCTTCAAGCGTTGCATGAAGCGGGCTTGTGAATCGTTGACAGCTTGATACCTCGGTGAAGCAAGCACCATCACGAGCCCACACCAGCGGGACCGAAAGGAGGGCACTCATCGGCGTGGGGGGGTTTCAGGCTTGCCCGTCCTGGGGCGATGGCCTCATGGCTCGTGGGCTTCGACCACGTCGGGCGGCATCACGATGCTGGTCGCGATGATGCCGATGAAGGCGGCGAGCACGACCACGCCAAAGGTGGCGTGGACGGACCAACCGTAGGGGACGAGATGAAGGTCGGTTCCTTCCATCCATGTGCGCACCGTGGCCGTCTTGGGAAGCGCCAACAGGGCCGCAACGATGCCGATGACGACCTGGGACGCCGTGGCCAAGGCCATGAACAGATGCCGGTGGCCGGCCATCCACAGCCCACGGAGGCCTTCGAGGACGACGGCCCAAATCAGTCCCTGCACCAAGATCGCAGGGCCGCTGTTCGCGTACACCCACACGCCCACGGCGTGCAAGGCTCCCATGAGCAGCAAGGTCCCTCGGGCCGGTTCCCACCGTCGCAGGAAGAGCAACAAAGCCCCTGCGGTCATCATCGCCTGCACGTAAATCATGTTCAGTCCCGTTTGAAGGGCGTCCTCGTAGCGGCTCTCGCATCCAAGCGCCCCTCCCGGAGCGTAGCAGACCTGCTCCAACGGAGCGATCCAAAGGTGGCTGAAGCGGGTCAGAAGCAGGAGCACGGTCCAGGCTGCCCCGACGCCAAAGGCCAACAAGAGTTGGGACGTGAAGCCTTCCGTCCCGCTTTTTGCGTCCACCCAAGCGGACCACATGGGTCCGGACACGGAGAGCGCGAGCCCTGCAAAGAGGCCGATGTGGGTTGGCGAAAGGAGGATGTCGAGGCTGGTCTCCACCCCGAGCACTTCATGCCAAATCATGTCGCCAAACCCAGCGACACCGAAGATGATGATGCCCCAAACTCCCGCACGGTGCTGAGGGGCAATGTCGCCCAGCACGCCGAAGGGCCTTCGAACCAGTTCAGCGATACCGCCCTCTGGGAGCACGGCATAGAAGATGTAAGCCCCGTAGGCCGTCGCTCCGGAATACCACAAAGCGTGCCATTCGGTGAAGAAGGTGTCATCCACAACGCCTGAGATGTGCGCCGTGGCGTCAATCAGCAACCCTGCCAAGCACCACAATCCCAGCAACAGGACGAAGACGTTGTACCCTGCTTCGCCCACGCGAGGGAGCTTGCCCATTCGCTTTTGGGCAAGCAACGCCGCCAGTCCCGCCAGAACCAAACTCCCGAAAAACACCACCGGGAAGGTAAACAAATACGCCGAAGCGCCGTGGTCGCCTGTCATGCTTCATCCTCAACGCGGCGAACATAAAGATTCCCCGAAAAATGCGGGGTGGGAGAATCGTTGAGTTCATGACACCTCAACCGAACCGTCCATCATGGCGGGCCGACGCGACCGTGGAGGAGGGCGACGACCCAACCGCCAGCGTGGTGGCCAGCGTGGCGGCCAACGTGGCCCCCAAACGCCGCTGGACGAGCGCCTCTGGCGACGGGTCACCCAGCACTTTGACGAAACGGCGTGGGCCCGTTCGTGGTCGCCCGAGGCCATCGTGGCGTGGTTGGCGCAACACGAAGGCTTGGCCGCCCAATTCAACACGGACCCCAAAGCCGAGCGCGCCCTCTTAGGCACGGTGAACGAAGCCCTCGCCGAAGGGCGAACCGCTGGAACGTACATCCTCAAGGACGAAGACAAACGCGTCAGCTTTCGTTCCGCAGATTCGCTGGCTGAATTGGAAGCCAACGCTCAGGCCTGGAAGGACTTCTTCAGCCGACACGGCGGGAAAGGTGAGGCGCCGCTTCTTGGTCGCCCGCCCCTGACCCACGAGGACGCGAGTGAGGACGACGTGGAACGGTTCCACCTGCTCGAGACGGTGTGGGAAGCCCTGCTCACCGCAGGACCTCTCCCCGACGCTTACGCCTTGGACGACGGCGGTTGTCGCATCTTCCAAGGCCTTGACCTGCTCAAGGAAGCCCGCAAGTGCGCCGTGAGGCGCTCGGGGCTTCGGTTCCGGGACGACGAGCCGGCCTTGGCGTTGCTGTTGTTCAACGCCGGTCGCTTTTCGCTACGAGGGTTGCTGGAGGCTCGCTTGGAAGGTCGACGACGCGAGGGGCGCAATCCCTTCCCACCCACCTACGATTCATTGCTGGTCGAGGCGGCCGACCGCCTTCCGGAAGTGGACGGTGACGGCGAGGTGGCCGCAGGACGAACGGACCTGCGCCATCTTCCCTTCGTGACCATTGACCCGCCCGACGCCAAGGATTTCGACGACGCCGTGTGTTTGGTCACCGAAAACGGTCGCCGCACGCTCTGGGTGGCGATCGCGGACGTCGCCCATTACGTGAAAGCGGGCACGACGCTCGACGCTTCAGCCGCCGCCCGAGCCACATCGGTGTATTTGCCCCACACCGTCTTGCCGATGCTGCCGCCCAAACTGGCCGATGAATTGTGTTCCCTTCGGGCCCGCGTTGACCGGCTGGCGATGGTGGTGGCCATGACGTTGGACGAAGAGCACAACGTCGCTGAAACCAAGGCCTACGAAGCGGTGATTCGGGTCAAGGACAACATCGCCTACGACGACGTGTTGTCCACGGACGCCTACGACGAGATGCTCGACTTGGCGGCCGTCTGGCAGGGGCGAGAAATCCGCCTTAACCTGAACAATCCCGAGCTCCGCCCTCGCCTCCATGGGGACGATGCGTTGCGCGTGGAGGTCAAGTGGCCCAACAAGGCCACGAAGATGATCGAGTCCTTCATGGTGGCCACCAACGCCGCCGTGGGCCATCTGCTCGGTGCCGCCGACGCCCCGCTCCCGTGGCGGTGCCACGCCCCACCCGACCGCCCCGAAGTGGAGGAACTCAACGCCAAGTTGGGAGCGCTGGACATCGGCATTGAACTGCCCATGCCCAGCCTCCGAAAGCACGGCGAAAGCGCGGCGGCCGAATTGTCGAGCATGTTGGGCGATTGGGCCAATCTCGGCGGGGGCGGCGGCATTGACCTCTCCGGATTTGAGGACACGGAATCCACCGACGATGTCCCTCCCTACCTCGCCTCGGTGCTCAACCCTGAGGCACGAGACGGCATTCTCACCTCTCTCCAAGAGGCACAAAACGCGGCGAGCACGCTGACGGAAACCACCCGACGCATCGTCGACCAAGGCCTCTTCCAGTTGATGCAACGCGCACGGTACAGCGAGGAAAACGGCGGGCACTTCGGCTTGAACTTGGACGCTTACGTTCACTTCACCTCGCCCATTCGCCGCTACCCCGACCTGATGGTCCACCGCCAACTCAAGGCCTTCGTTCACAGACGTCCTTGGGTCCACGACCTGGCGGAAACGGCCCGCTTGTCCGAGCACTGCAGCGACCAAGGCTTGGCCGCCAAGCGCATGGAATGGGAACTGGTGGCCAACGCCTACCACGTCCATCTGCTTCGCGGCGGGCGTTTGGGCAACGACGCCAACACCAGCGACGAACCGGAGGGTGGCGTCCACGAAGCCGACGGCCAGTCCCAACCAGCGACCATCGCCGACACCAACATCACCTACAACGCCCGAGTGGTCGGGATGCGTGGACCGTGGGTCTTCCTCGATTTGGCCGACGACGGCGCCGTATCGGGGCGCATGCACCTCCGACAACTCGGTGGAAAGGAGCGTTTGGTGGTGGACGAACACGGGCTCCACGTCGTGACGGCGGAACCGGGACCGACCGGAGAGCATCGCACCGTGCTGACGTTGGGACAGAGGTTCCGTTGCCGGCTTCGTGGCTTGGACATCTGGTCCGGTTCGCTGGACCTTGCGCCGGTGTAGCCCTGAAACGATGGGTGGCGATTCCTTTTCTTCTTCATTATGTAGTCAAAACGGCGGCTTTATATTGACTACATTCTTCGCCGATTCATGCCCCGGGTCACCGCCGAGCGTTGCGATTGCAACTGCAAGATGAAACGCCTCTACACCCGAGCCGGAGGCGGCAAGGGTTGGGAAAGCGTCGGCTGGCTGTGCACCTGCGGATGCGGATGCGTCACCCTCGACGAAGGTCAGTGGCAATTGACGTCGTGCTGCTCGGGGGGTGAGTGACGTGGACGAACGCGCCCTCTCGCTGACGGTGACGGGCATGACCTGCGCCGCATGCGTGGCCTCGGTGGAACGGGTGTTGAACGGGCTGGATGGCGTGGCCAGCGTGAGCGTCAACCTGCCGCTCGAAAAAGCCGTCATCACCCTGAACGCCTCGGTCTCGGATGACGACCGTGAGCGCTGCATGGCCGCGGTGGAACGGGCCGGCTTTGGCGCCAGCGAATTGGTTCCGGCCCTTCAAGTCCGTCAAAGCACCGAAGCCAAGGTGGCGAAACAAGCACGGGACGTGGCGCTCGCTTTCGCCCTCACCCTGCCCGTCTTTGTGCTCTCCATGCTCCTCGACGATCTGGGGCAGTGGGGGCCGCTGGACGTTCGTCTCACGGCCGCCATGCTGGCGGCGCTCCCGGTCTACGCTTATTGCGGGGCGGATTTCCATCGCAAGGCCTGGGTCTCGCTGCGCCAAGGCACGGCCAACATGGACGTGTTGGTTCATCTCGGCACGACCGTGGCCATGGTCTGGTCCAGCTTGGTCACCCTCTCCCCCGTGCTGTCGTTCTTGCCCGCCTTCGTGGGCGAAGCCGACCACGTGTTCTTTGACGGAGCCGCGTTCATCATCGCCTTCGTGCTGCTTGGCAACTACTTGGAAGCCAAAGCCAAGCTCAAGGCCACGGACGCCGTTCACGGGTTGATGCGACTTCAGCCAAAGGAAGCCTGGGTGGTCGTGGACGAAGGTACGGTCGCGACCGCCGTGGAGGACATTGGACGAGGGACGCTGCTGAAAGTTCGAGCGGGCGAAACGGTGCCGCTGGACGGCGTGGTGGAAAACAGCACCGCGCTCTTGGACGAATCGATGATGACCGGCGAATCCTACCCTGTCCGCAAGAACGAGGGCGACGCCGTGGCGGCGGGCACCATCGTGATGGACGCCACCCTGCTCGTACGGACCACGGCGCTGGTCGGTGACACGATGCTCGCCAAGGTCATCCACCTGGTGGACGAGGCGCAGATGGGCAAAGCCCCCATCCAGCGTTTGGTGGACCGCATCGCTTCGGTGTTTGTTCCCGTGGTCGTGGTCGCCGCGCTGCTGGCCTCGGCCGTCTGGTGGTTCATGGCCGACACCCTCGCACCGAACAGCATGATGTCGTCGAGCGAGATGGCGGTTATGGTGCTGGTCAGCACCTTGGTCATCGCCTGTCCGTGCGCCTTGGGGTTGGCCACACCGACCGCTCTGGTGGTTGGCACCGGTCGTGGGGCTCGATTTGGCTTGCTCATCAAAGGCATTGAAGCGTTGGAACAGGCGCATGCGACTTCCACAATCGTGCTTGACAAAACGGGGACCATCACGGCGGGCGCTCCTCGCGTCAGCCACATCGAGATGATGGACGGCGACGTTGAGGAACTGGTTTGTTTGGCCTCCGCTTTGGAAGTTGAATCCACCCATCCCCTTGCCGGGGCGGTGCACACGGCGTGGGAAAACATGGGCTACGCTCGCCCGGACGTCAAGGACATCCACACCCTGCCGGGCTTGGGCATGGTGGGTACGTTGGACGGTGAAGCCGTCGCGGTGGGCAACCTTGACCTGATGCGGGATGTGCTCAACGACCTGCCCCCCGAACTGGATGAACAGGTGGCCAAGCGCGCCCGTCGCGGGGTCACCGTGGTGCTCGTGGCCAAAGGCCAACGCCTCTTGGGCTGGCTCGAAATCAGTGACCGCATTCGCGAGACGTCGGCGGCCGCCGTCAAGCGACTCAAGCAGGCCGGCATCGACGTCGTCATGCTCACCGGGGACCGCGAGGAAGTGGCGCAAACGGTCGGCGATGCGGTGGGCATCACGAACATCGTGGCGGGCGTCAAGCCCGATGAAAAGGCCGAGCATGTGCGACGCTTGCAAGAAAACGGCGTCGTGGCGATGATCGGCGACGGCATCAACGACGCCGCAGCGCTCACGGTGGCCAACGTCGGCATTGCGATGGGCGCAGGCAGCGAAATCGCGCTGGAGAGCGCCGACATCGTGCTGGTTCGAAACGACCTGGCCGATGCGGTGGCGGCGCTTGAACTGGGACGAGCCACGATGACCCGAATTCGGACCAACCTCGCTTGGGCCTTCGTCTACAACCTCATCGGCCTGCCCTTGGCCATGGGGTTGCTGTTCCCGTGGACCGGATGGTTGCTGCCACCGGCCTTTGCGGCGGCCGCCATGTCGCTTTCATCCGTAAGCGTCGTGAGCAACTCCCTGCTGCTTCGGTGGTGGCAACCCTCGGCCGTGTTGCGTTCGGGCGATGTTTGATAGGGAAGCGACGGCAGGTGGCGTCATGAGCGAAGTCACCCACACGCTGACCATCACCGGCATGACCTGCGGCGGTTGCTCGGGCCGTGTCACCCGAGTGCTGGAAGCCACCGAAGGCGTGGTTTCGGCCACCATCTCCCACGAAACGGATTCCGGCGTGGTCGTCACCACCGATGCCCTCACCACCCAAGACGTTGTGGACATCGTCGCCAGCACCGGATTTGGCGTCAGCGCTTGAGGCCGTTCCAGCGGCGGATTGAAAGGCGATTTGCCTCACCCACGGATTGCGCGGGGGTCGCCCAGCTTGGTCAACGGCGGTGGGTTTAGGTCCCATTCCTTATCGGTTCGCAGGTTCGAATCCTGCCCCCCGCATCTTCGCAGTCCACCGTTTTAACCCCTGTTCCAAAGGGGTGACCTTCGTCCGGACGAGCCCCCTCCGAACCTTGGAAGCGATGAGGTTCAGACTGTTGTTTGATAAGGAGGAAGCATGAGGCCGCCTTACCCGCGGGGGTCGCCCAGCTTGGTCAACGGCGCTGCGTTCAGGTCGCAGTCCTTATCGGTTCGCAGGTTCGAATCCTGCCCCCCGCACTACGAAGCTTAGGGATTTGAACTTCGTTGGTGACAACCAACGTCAGGTCGAATCCTGCCCCCCGCATCATGAGCCATTGGAAGGATGAGAACTGCACGGCTGTCAAGCCGTGTGAGTGAGAATCCTGCCCCCGCACCATGATTCCATGCTGCCGTATCGTTTCTTGAAAGACAAGCCTTTGAAGGTGAACGGCAAGCCATTCCCATGAGTGAACAGGAGCCTTCCCGCATACGAAGGCTTCTCGGGTTGGGGCCAGCGCTCTTTGATTGGCTCTCTCAACGTATTCTGAATGCAGGCGCTCTCTTCGAAGGGAAGGTCAAACAGCCCACGTCACGAGCAGAGCGACTGAAGTACACTCGGCTGATGGGATACGTCGCGGTTC
>JADHNB010000038.1 GCA_016779705.1 Candidatus Poseidonia sp.
CCACCGCACCAATGCCGTTGCACAGGGCGTGGGCGGGGGGAGCCGACTCAGCGGCGTTGGAGGAGGGGTATTCACCTTCGTCGACGCTGGAGAAGGCGAGGGTGTCAACCGGTGCAGCAAACACCTGGACGCCCAGCAACCCCTCGACAGCAAGGTACACCGTCTCGCCTTGCGTTTGCAACGCGTACGATAACACGGTGCTGGGCAAGTCAACGGCGAGCGCTGTGCGGGCATGGTCTGAAAAATCATCAGCATAGGTGTGGAGGTACAAGCCCTCTTCGAATTCTTCCAACGCCAGCCAACCGGTGACCGAGGCCGTCGCTGCGACGCCCGAACCTTCCACGTTGGTTTGGGCACGCTCCTCCTCATCCACGAGCGCTTCATCGGCGAGGACGAAACCACCGTCGTGAGCAATGAGCACCGCTTGCCCTTCGTCGCTCCAAGCCACATCGTGGACGATTCCACCTTCGCTCACCTGCCAAATCCACGCCTGTTGGTCGTCGAACCGTTCGAAACCAACGCCACTCGCCGCCACGTGCCACAAGGCGTTCTGGCCCCAACGCAGTTGCAACACCTCGCCGTCGGCGAGGGTGAGCAGGGATTGGTTGTCGACCTCCACGTCGATGAGCGGGGCTTGGAGCACTTCGAGCATGGAGGCGTCCGGGGCGAGCAAGGTGAGGTTTTCTCGAAGGGCCACGACATCGGCCCCCTCGAGGCGTTGCAAACCGGCCGTGGCGGAAACCGAAAGCGCTCCGGTGGACGCGTCCGTCGTGAAGACCAACCCAGCGTCATGGGCCGTGAGAACCTCATCGAGATGGGTTTGCGCCGCTTGGCGAACTGTCCTGACCTCGTCATCGGACAACCCATCGACGAGGGCCAACGAAATGCTGTTCAGCTCATCCTCCAACCCGAGGAGCGTTTGGGCAGCGACGAGGTCGACAAAGACCGCAGGAGAAAGGGTCCCCGCCATGGCGCCTTGTCCAGAATTGGGCACGATGGCGTGAACGGTGACCGAGGCGGTGGTTCGGGTACGCCCGTTCTCGGTGTCAATGAACACCCCCAATTCAAGTTCATCCCCAACCTTGAGTTCCAATTCATCCGCCGCAACGTGGTTGACGACGACGAACACCTTGTCGTTGGCCTCGTTGAGCGTTTGGAGGGTTTGAAAGCGAAGCCCGGAATGAACGTCCAACGGCGCCCAAACGGCTTCATCGTCCACGGTGACGTTGCGGGCGAAGAGAGCCACGGAAGGTTCTGCAAGACCCGTAGGTGAGGCGATGCTGACGGTGGCGGACACGCCGTATTGACGACCTTCAAGCATGGATGACACCGAAGCGTCCGTCGTTAACGCCGCCCAATAGCGCTCGGCCACCTCCTCAGCAAAGGCCACGGGAACCCCCGTGAGCGGGTCGATACCGGAGATCTGGAGGTCGGTTTCTCCCCAAGCCGCCTGAACTTCGCTGGAAACGGTGGCGTCAAGCGAATCGCCCACCACCAACGAGGAGGTGATGATGGCCGAAGCGATGACGAGGCCTGAGATCAGCAAGGCCGTTTGTCGTCGGCGACGCAGGAGGTTCTCCCTCGCCAACCGCCACACCATCAAGCGCTGCGGCACCAGCAAGGGTTGCAAGAACAGCATCGACATCACGCCAACCAAGACGCCTCCCGCCGTGCCTTGGACAGGGGACACGTCAAGCCAGAGCAGTACGGCGGCCCCCAACATACCGTCGATGGGACCGCCCAACACCAGAAGCACTCGATGCTTCCAAGGAACGGATGAAGCATGGCCGAAGAAGGTGGAGAGCAGGCTCAGAACGAGCACGATGCCACCGACGACGGCCAAGGTTACGAGCAGACCTACTCCTCCTCGCTTTCGTTTCGGGATGGTTCATGCTGGACAAGACCGTCCTGCATGCGGATGGTTCGTTGGCACTGAGCCGCGATGGCTTCGTCGTGCGTGACGATGAGAAACGTCGTCCCTTCCTGCTGGTTCATGGAGGTGAGCAACGCCATGACGTCCCCCGACGTGCCCGTGTCAAGGTTGCCCGTCGGCTCGTCGCACAAAATGATGGAGGGGCGATGAACGATGGCACGAGCGACGGCCACCCGTTGTTGTTGGCCACCGGACAGTTCAGAGGGACGGTGTTCGCTACGGTCGGCCAAGCCGACTCTCGAAAGCGCGTCGAGGGCTTGCGCCCTGGCTTCGTTCGAAGGTGTCCCCAAGAGCAGCAACGGCAACTCCACGTTTTCCACCGCCGAAAGCACCGGAAGCAGGTTGAAATCTTGGAAAATGAACCCAAATTGGCGGCCTCGCAGGTCCGTACGAGCGTTGTCGGAAATGCCATACAACGGCTCCCCGTTGACCAGAACGTTGCCAGCCGAAGGCTCGTCTATGCCCGAGAGAATGTTGAGCAAGGTCGTTTTCCCGCACCCTGAGGGCCCCATCACGGCGACCATTTCCCCCGAGACCACCGTCAACTCCACGCCTCGGACGGCTTCGACGGTGGATTCGCCCGCTTGGTAGAGTTTCCAAAGGTTGGAGGCTTGCAGAGCGGCAACCATGACCCAACGAGAGGGAACTGCATTGATAAATCCCTGCACGGACCGACTCGCATGGGTGCCCAGAGCGATGACATCACCGTCAACGTGTTGGCGTTTGGACCGTTGGCCGAACGCCTGGGCGGTCGTGCCCACACGTGCACCCTCAAGGCCGGTGCCAGCGTTCGCGCCCTGGTGATGGAACTCGACCTGGAGACCTGGATTGGGTTCGGCCTCTCCGTTGCCGTCAACGGCCAGCGGTGCACGCTTGACACCTTGGTTGAATCCGGTGACGAAGTGGCCTTGCTGCCTCCCGTCAGCGGCGGTTAAACGGCCATCATGGCGACCTGCGAGAGGAAAGCCTTGAACAACGGGGAGCGCCACCCAAGCCTGAGGAAGGACCATGATTGGTGGATTGGGACCGCTTGAACTGACCATCCTGCTGGGCTTGTTTTTCGTGCTTTTCGGGGCGCAGCGTCTTCCCGAACTGGCCAACGCCCTTGGCCGCTCAAAGGGTGAATTCCAAAAAGGACTGAACGAGACCACCTCAGCCGCTAAAGTGGCAAGCACGGTCACCGATTTGGAAGCGGGGGGACGGACGCCCGACCAAGTGCTCATCGAGAAAGCGAAGAGCTTGGGCTTGAACCCCACGGGCATGGAGGTGGACGACCTCGAGAAGAAGGTCGCTGCCCTTGAAGCCTTGACGGATGAAACCGAATGAGGTCAGGCTCGGCGTCGTTTCACCACCATCGGTGAGCCGCATCGACGGCATTCACCGGCCACGCGGTCTTTCGAGCGCGTCACCGTGGCGGGGACCTCGGCCGTGTCTCGGCAGCCCGTGCATCTCAACTCCCAAATCCAAACCGCAGCCGACGGAGCGTTCACCACGGGCTCCACCGTTCCGCCGGCGTGCCTGAAACTGTTCTGAAGCCGGTAATCGTCCGTGACCAGCACGCCTTGAAGACCCAACGCCAACGCCAACACATCAAGGTCAACGTCAGAAAGTCGAGGTAAATCACCGGTCTGACGGGCGACGTCGTTCGCTTCATCCAACCACGCTTTTGGGACGCTGCGCCAAACGAGGTCGGCGGATTCGACCAAAAGCGCCCGTTCCTGACTCAGGTTGGCCAATTCATCGACTTGGGAATTGGCGCACACCCCTCCGACCAGTTGTTCAAGGGGCCAATGGAGCAACGCCGCTGTGTCAAGGACCCGCTCCATGGTGAGGTGAACGGAATCCCTGCCAAGAAAGCACCGATGACCCCTACCTTCATGAAAGCCAACGCTGACCCAAGGCCATGAGTTGGAAGGAAAGCATCCTCGAGGCCTTCGAGGTGTTTGGCCCAGCCAGCTTGTTCGTGCTTTCCTTCACCGAAGCCATCCTTCAGCCGATACCTCCCGACCTGATGTACATCCCCATGTTGGTCAACGCCATGGGGGACGTGCCGCTGGTGATTTGGCTTTGGCTCACCGTGACCGTTGCGTCGGTGCTCGGCTCCCTGGTGGGGTATTGGCTTGGCGAACGTTGGGGAACGCCCCTTATGAAACGGTTCGGGATGGAGCGGCATCTCGTCAAACTCGAAGTGCTCACCCTGCGTTACGGTTCAGCGGGCATCTTCATCGCGGCCTTTTCTCCCATCCCCTACAAGGTGCTCGGATGGATGGCCGGAATGGGTCAAATGGCCAAGAAACCCTTCATCGTGGCAGGTTTTGCGGGCCGTGGGCTTCGCTTCGGCATGGAAGCCGTGCTGATCGGTCTCTACGGCCAACAGGCCTTGGACACCCTGATGTGGTTCCTCGACAACGAAATCTTGCTCGCTTTGTTGCTGTTGATCAGCGGGGCCTTGCTGGCGTTGCTTTGGCGATGGTGGTCGTCACTGGATGAAGGGGTCCCAGCGGTTGAATGAGAACCCGCTCGTGAGCGTTTGAAACGGGAACGGTTATCAACAGGCCACGGATGGGCGGAATACCGCTGGTGTGGTGTAGTCAGGTCCATCATTACGGGTTTTCATCCCGTCGACCCGGGTTCGAATCCCGGCACTAGCATTCATGGCTCGCAGTACAGCGTTTCCGCCCAAAATTTTGAAGGGAAATCGCTTATCAAGGGTCAAAAGTTGGTTTCACCCATGGCCGACCGTAGGCGAGACATGCATCGATTTCTTCATGGAAACGGAAAGGGTTGGAACGGTTCCCAAAAAAAGGCCAACAAGCAACGGCATACCGTTGCCCAGCAAAGCCACAGCATCACCAACCAAGTTCGCGAGGTCGTCCAAAAAATTGACCTCCACAACCACGGCCTCCATCAAGCGAAGAAACGGATCAAAGAAGAGTGCAGGTATGCAGCGAAGGACCAAACGATTCAATTTTGCCATGGTTTCAACAACGGAACCCAAATTCGTGATTTTATTCGCAAGGGGGGACTTCAACAGTCGTTGAACGACTTGGGAATCAAAGGCAACATTTGGGCAAAGGACGATGGAAACACCTACTTCAACCGCACATGAAAGGCGTCGTAACACTCGGCTGGGAAAGTTAAGAAGGGACTGCACTGCCCCGAGAGCATGGTCACCGTAGGAGACACCGCCCCCGCCTTTACCCTCACCGCCACCGACAAAAGCAAGGTCAGCCTCTCCGATTTGGCCGGTCAACGCGTGGTTCTCGCCTTCTACCCCGCCGCCTTTACCGGCGTGTGCACCACCGAACTGTGCACCTTCCAAGACTCCATGAACCGATTGAACGATGTGGGCGCTCACGTGTTCGGTGTTTCCGTCGACTCTCCGTTTGCCAACGGGGCCTTTGCCAAAGAGAACGGCATTGAGTTCACGTTGCTGTCCGACGTGCACCGCACCATGATCACCGAATACGGGATGACCTTCGAAAACTTCGTTATCGACGGGTACACCGTCGCCAATCGCGGCGTCGTCATCGTGGAAGCCGACGGGACCGTTGGGTACGTGTGGACCTGCGAAAGTTTGGGTCAGGAACCCGACTACGAGGCCATCATCGCCCACTGCGCTCAATGATTCAAGCCAGCGTCCCGTTTTGGTAGTCGTGGACCGCCTGGTAAATCTCCTCTCGGGTGTTCATCACAAACGGACCGTATCGAGCGATGGGCTCGTCGATTTCCGGCCCACCCAAGAGCAAGCATTCGGCACCTTCGTCGCCCGCCACCAAAACGAGGTGCTCGCCTTCGCTCAGCAAGCCCAGGCCGCCGTCCGCAAGCGGTTTCCCTTCGATGCTCATTGAACCGCCGAACGCATAGACCATCAGGTTGTGCTCGGGAGTGCACGGGTGTTCGTACACCGCTCCGGGTTGAAGTTTGAGGTGAATGTAGGTGATGGGAATCACCGTGTCGATCACCGCCTCTGCACCGAGCGCCGTGCCGGCGATGACCTTGGCCCACACCGTCCCGTCCGTGTTGGTGGCTTCGGGAATCGCTTCGGAAGGAATGTCTTGATAGCGTGGAGCCATCATTTTGTCCTTCGCTGGAAGGTTCACCCAGATTTGGAACCCGTGCATCAGCCCACCGTGTTCCATCATGTGGTCTTGGGGCAATTCAGAATGAATCACCCCTCGACCGGCGGTCATCCACTGCACGTCACCGGGGTTCAAATCACCGCGGTTCCCAGCTGAGTCGGCGTGTTTCATGCCTCCGTGCAGGAGGTACGTGACCGTCTCAAAGCCGCGGTGCGGATGGTCTGGAGCGCCCACCGCCTCACCGGGGCCGTAGTTGACCGGTCCCATCTCGTCAAGAAGCAGGAACGGACTCATGAGGCGACCCATCGCTACCGGACGACGAACCTTGAATCCACCACCTTCAAGCACGGTGTGGGTCGGTACGATGGAGCGGAGCGTTCGATTCAAGCACATCACGTCCTGGTGAGGCTGTTGAGGATGGCCTCAACCGTTTCGGGATTAGCGGGTTTGTTTCGGTTGGTCACCAGGGACCGACCGATGACGTTGCACCCAAGGAAGGAAAGTTGGGCCCGCATGGCCATGATGACGTGTTGGCCGCCCCCCCCAGAGTGCGTGGCCAGGGCAACGGTTCGGTCACGAAACAACCGACGGAAGTCATCGCCTTCTCGACTGAGCCAAGCGATGGTGTTGTTCAGCACCGGAGGATAGGACCCGTTGTACTCCGGGGCAAAGAGAAACCATGCATCAGCTGCATCAAGACGGGCCATCAATTCGTCCAGACCTGCAAGAGAGGGCGTTGCGTTTTCCCGTTGGACCGTGTAGATTGGAAAATCATAGGCGTTCAGGGCCACGAAATCGACCTCGTGACCCATCGCCGTGGCGGTGCTGGCCACTTCCTGAGCGAGGGCGACGTTCTTGCCGTCCGAGGCGAGCAGGAAAGCCAGGGCGACCATGCCGTTCCCACGTGGTTACGGGATATATGAGTGGCCGTTTTGCGTCATCTCAAACCGGCGACCAATCATCGCCTCCATCAACCCGAAGCTTCGAAGGCCGCCCTCAGCCGGTTCATCCACGCCTCGCGAGGATTCATGGTGTGGCTTTGGATGACCTCGTGATGAGCCTCAAAGTAATGGGGCATCATGGCCACGAGCATTTCACGAAGGCTATCCGCTTGAAAATGGACGGCACCGCAATCAATGCATGCCATCGTGACCATGATTTGGGGTGGTCGTGGGTGTTAATGGAGATTGCCCGCCCAGCCCGAAGGCGTCTTCTCTCACCGAGAAACGGCGTTGGGGTTAAAGACCCCTGCCCGGAGTGAAAACCCGTGTCTGAAGCGATGATTCTCGACCACGCAGCGGCAAGCGAGACGGATTTTTTGGTCTACACGGGTCATTTCTGCGGCTATTGCCGTGCCCTGAAAAACCTGCTTCAAACAAAGGAACTGACCTTCACCGAGCACAATTTTGATGAAAACCCTCCGGAGATGAGGGCGGCCGTCGTTCAAGCCACTGGACACCGCACGGTCCCGGTCGTGTTCGATCTTCGAGGCGAACAACCGATGTTCATCGGGGGGTTCGATGAAACCAAGCGCTACCTCAAGTGATGCTGGCCAGCCATTCATGGAGCGCATCGTGGTGCTCAATGGGAATCATGTGGCCCTTTTGATGTTCCACCAATTCAACGGCCCATCCCGCCGTTTCAAACAAATGAGCGATGGCCCAACCGTCCTCAATGGGCACACGAACGTCCTTGACGCCGTGCATCCAAAACAACCGCTTTGGACCCAATTCTTCGAGACGCAGCCGCAATTCCATGGGACGAACCAGCCGCGTGCCCATGCACACCACGCCTTCGATGCGGTCTGCGATGGGAAGCTGGAGCAGTTCTTGGGCCATGGCGCCCCCTTGCGAGAATCCACCAACGACCAAGGGGCCAAGAGGCGCTTGTTCGGCGATGAGTTGCTCAAGTTGTGAAAGACTGGCGTCAACGTCCATCAATTCCCGACGGGAGAGGTTCATTCGTCGAGTGACATCCGCATCAACATCCTCGTATCGCCACCACGTGAACCCTCGGTGAGGATGCTTGAAACGGGCCTGGGGGACGAGCAACGTCCACCCGTCCGGCAGGATTTTCTCGGCAAACGGCCGCATCATGGAGGCGTCACCCGTCATCCCGTGCATCATGATGAGCGTGGGCATGGCCGTCCCTCACAAGGTCCACTGGGTGGTGATGGCACCGGCCACCTTGAGATGAAGCAGGGAGGTGGAGCCACGCAGGGTGATGGTCAAACCGTAATCGCCCGAGAGCGACGGAACGGTCCCAATGGCCCCTTTTTCGGTGGCGCCCGAACCCCAGGCGCGAGTGAGCGGCGAGGCGCCGGCGTGATCTTTCAACGCCAAGGTGCCTGAACCGCCTCCTGCGATTTCAACGTCAAGATACCAGACGAGGACATCCCAATCTTCACCGTCGGGGTGGCCACTGTCAAGGAAGGAATCGTAGATGTCGTTGTCGTTTTGCTCGTAGGTGCTGTCCAACAAATCCCGTGCCTGATAAAAGTGCACGTCCCCTTCATAACCGCTCTTGGCTTCGTTCAAGGTCATTTGGAGTTGATTGACCGATTCGGCATCGGACCATACCAGCGTGTCCAAAAATCCGGTCCGGCCGTTGAATCGGTAGGTCAAGCTGTGGCCCTCTGATGACGTGGCCTCAACCGAAACCACACCGTTGGAAATGGACAATGTTTCGGCGTCCCACGATTGGCCGAACAGCGTGAACGACCACGTTTGGCCTTCGTCCCATGGGAAGTTGAACACGGGTTGAGCCTCGCCTTGTTCGTACACCGAGAGGCCGTCCATGGTGATGCGTCCAAGGAAAGGATTGTGATTGATGACGGCATGCCGTTGCGCTTCTCGCTCGCTCGAAATGCCCAAGCGATACAACCCGTTCTCGTCGTCGATTTCGGCCACAACAAGGCGTGCACTGTCCTCACCAAACTGAGGCGTGCTGAACGTGTAGAGCCACTGGTCGCCCACCTCCCAGACCGGGAGCACGAGGTCAGCCTCGGTGGTATCGCCCCGTCCAGTGCTGTTGACCGTGGGTCCGTCAAGGCAACCCGCCAACGAGAGCGAGAGCATGAGGACGACCAGAGGCCACGCGCTTCGCATGGTGAACGCTCACAAGGCTTGCTTGAAAGGCTAACGCTTCACATCCGAACGCCCGGAGGCGATGGGTCGTGCTCACAGCAGGCCGTTCTTCGTCAGGACATCGGCACCTGCAAGCACGACGGCCACAATGGACATCAGCTTGATGAGGATGTTCAACGAAGGTCCGGAGGTGTCCTTGAACGGGTCACCGATGGTGTCGCCAATCACGGCAGCATCGTGGGCTTCATCGCCCTTCTTGGCGCCGGGAATGTGGTCTTGCTCGATGGCTTTCTTGGCGTTGTCCCAAGCACCACCGGCGTTGGCCATGAAGAGGGCCATCAAGACCCCCGTCACGAGCGAACCGGCAAGCAAGCCACCCAAGGCATCGAAACCGAGGCCGTAACCAACGACGACCGGGGCGACGACGGCCACCACACCGGGGCCAACCATTTCACGAAGGGCGGCTTTGGTGGAAATGTCAACGCAGGTTTGGGAATCGGGCTTCACGCCTTCCTTGCCTTCGAGAAGGCCAGGGATTTCCTTGAATTGTCGGCGGATTTCGACCACCATATCACCGGCAGCCTTGCCCACCGAAGTCATGGTCATGGCAGCGACCACGAAGGGCAGACCGCCACCGATGAGCAGGCCGATGACGACCATGGGGTTGGTCAGGCTGAGATCCAGCAAACCGCCGTTGGCACCGATGGCGGAGGTGTAGGCAGCAAACAGAGCAAGGGCGGTCAAGGCTGCCGAACCGATGGCGAAGCCTTTGCCCACGGCGGCCGTGGTGTTGCCGATGGAGTCCAGTTCGTCGGTGATGGCGCGAACGTCATCGCCCAATCCGCTCATCTCAGCGATGCCGCCAGCGTTGTCGGCCACCGGCCCGTAAGCGTCGACCGTCATGGTAACGCCGACCGTGGCGAGCATCCCCATGGCGGCCATGGCGATGCAGTAAAGACCGTAGGTGGCGCCGCCCAACTCGTTGGCGCCCAAGATGCCCAAGGCAATGAGAACCACGGGGATGAAGGTCGACTTCATGCCAACCGAAAGACCGGCGATGGCGTTGGTAGCAGGGCCGGTCTTGGACATCTCACCAATGTGTGGAATGGCCTTGGTTTTGATACCAAACACCGGCTCGATACCCGTGTAGTATTCCGTGACCAAGCCGATGAGGATGCCGACAATGCTGCCGAGGACGACGGAGTGCATGACCCCCATTTCCACATCGATGAGGCCCTGGTTGATGGCAAGATAGCCACCGGCCCAAAAGAGGATGGCGCCGATGAACGTCGTGTTGCGCAGCGCCACGGCGGGGTCCTTCCCGTTCTTGAGGAAGGCCATGGAGAAGACCCCCACAATGGAGGCGATGTAGCCGATGATGCCGAGCATGATGGGCATCATGATGTAGTCGGTGGCGAAACTTTCCGAACTGGCGATGATCATGGCGGCGATGATGGAGCCGACAAAGGATTCGAAGATGTCCGCACCCATACCGGCCACGTCGCCAACGTTGTCGCCCACGTTGTCGGCGATGACACCGGGGTTGCGGGGGTCGTCTTCGGGGATACCGGCTTCGACCTTACCTACCAGGTCGGCACCCACGTCAGCGGCTTTGGTGTAAATACCGCCGCCGACACGAGCGAAGAGGGCGATGGACGAGGCGCCCATACCGAAGCCAGCGGCCGCCGAGAGGTCAGCCCCGCCTTCGGCGTCCAGCCAGAGCGCCACGAGGGAAATGCCAAGCAGGCCCAATCCACCGACGGACAGGCCCATCACGGCGCCGCCGTTGTAGGAGACGGCCAATGCACCAGCCTGTCCCTCAGACTTGGCGGCCATGGCGGTTCGGCCGTTGGCCGACGTCGCCGCCCGCATGCCTGAGAAGCCAGCAAGCACCGAAGCGATGGCTCCTGCAAAGAAGGCGATGGCGGTGTTCGCGTCGTTGATGACGGCCAGGACGGCGCCCACGATCACACAGAAAATCGCAAGAACTCGATATTCAGCGAAGAGGAACGCCATGGCGCCCTTCTGAATTTCTTCAGTGATGTCGGCCACCGTCTCGTTGTCGATCTTCACTTTGTTCACTTGCTGGTAAAGCATGAACGCAATCAGCAATCCAACGGCTGCTGCGCCTGCCGAAATCAGTGCAATGTTATCCATCATCGGTTTCACCTGTTGCCCTGCGCCACTTGAGAACCCTTCATAAGCCGTTCCCCCTTGAAATGAGGCTCAGTGACGGTTTCCCATCCCAAGAAGCCGCACCGAGAAGGCACCGACTCACCCCCTGCTGGACCTCATCGGTGGGCAATCGTTCAAAGAGGGGGAAGCGGTGCGTCACTCCATGAGCATCACGGCGGAGGAGATCCTCGCCGAAATCGGCCCTGTTCAAGCGGTCCTCGATGAACACGATGGCGTGGTGACCGTCCTCGATACGGCTGAAGGCAACATCATGCTCTCCCTGGATGGAGGATGCACCGGATGTTCCTCAACGCCCATGACGGCGATGCAGATTTACTACTCGCTGAAAAAGCTTGAACAGGTCAATGATGTCATCTTTGTCAACGGAGAACTGCCCGATTACATGCGCACCTTCATCGACCAAAAAATGGCCAAGGAAAGCGAAGAAGCCGCTGCAAAAGCGACCGCTGGCGAGTCACCCGATGCCGATGATTCTAGCAATGAACCTCAGGGCGAAATCGTTTGACTCACTCCTCTTCCCGGGCACGACCAATGCTGTGCGGGTTCGCTCCAAACGAGACGTTCTCGCCTTTGATGTTCATGCGAGCCGACAGTGCTAGAATGACGCAGAACAAGGCCAGCGGCCGAGGAAGATAATCCGAGCCCCACAATTCGCCGCCCACCGAAGGCAGGAACCAAAGGACCACGGCCGCCGCTATCAGCAGGCCAAAGATGAGGTTTTGAACCGCGGCTTCCGCTTTGGGAGATCGCGAGAAGGTCGCGATGAAGGTGAAAAGAATCGCTGAAGCCCCGCACAGCACCTCTGCCAGCATTTCAACGGCGCTGGCGTCCACCATGTTCCCTCCACGCCGCCTCCGTTCTTGAACATGGGCGTTGGCGAACCTTTGTGTAGGGTTGCCAGCCTCTTCCACGCATGGCCGGTGGCTCCTTCTCTCTCCCCAAACCACGCCCAACGGGACCGCCGTATTTTTCCCGCAACCAGGTGGCCAACGTGCTCCATCAAGTGGCGGTGTTGTTGGAACTCCAAGGCGCCAACATGTTTCGCGTGCGGTCTTACCAAAACGCCAGTCGGATGCTCGGAAGCCTGACCGAAGATTTGGGAGAACTGGTCGCTAGTGGGGAGATTTTTGACATGAAAGGCATCGGCAAAGGCCTGGGAAGTGCGCTCACCCAAGCCGTTGGCGAGGGAAAATGGCCCGATGACTGGGTGGACCTCCACACCAACACACCGCCGGGGCTCATCGAAATGCTTGGCATCCCCGGTCTCGGCCCCAAACGAATCAAGCTCATGGCCGATGAGTTGGGAGTGGATTCGGTGGCGAGCCTCAAACAAGCCGCTCTCGATGACAAAATCGCCCCCATGAAAGGCTTCGGAGCCAAATCCCAACAACGCATGCTCGACGGCATTGAACTGCTTTCCCGCTTCCGAGCCCGCCGGCGTCTGGACATCGGTCTGCGGTACGGTGAAGCGTTCCAACGGAAAATTGCCGCTCTGAACGGCGTGCATCGAGCCACCCTCGCCGGCAGTGCGCGCCGCCGAAAGGACACGATTGGGGACCTTGACGTGGTCGTGGCGGTGGACGATGACGACCACGAAGCGGTCGCCAACGCCATCCTCAACCTGCCCGGAATCGCCGACGTCAAAGGGGCTGGGGATTCCAAAATCAGCTTGATCCTCGACACCACCATCTTTGACGAATCCTTCACGGTAGGCCACATTGACCCCAACGTCTTGGATGCGATTGGCGGAGACGATTACGAACAGTTGGAAGCCGGCGGTACCATCGACGCTCAAGTTCGTTTGGTGCCCTTGCACGTTGAACCGTTTACGTTGGCCTACTTTACTGGCAGCAAAGAGCACAACATCGCCATGCGCCAGCGGGCGATTGACCGCGGTTTGCGCTTGAACGAATTCGGCCTCATCCCCGAAGCCAAGGCGGGGGAACTCAAAGGCATGGAGGCAGCGGTGCATTCCCTCGAAGCGGTGGATGAAGCCGCGATTTACGCCCACCTCGACATGGCTTACGTCCCGCCCGAATTGCGCGAAGACATGGGCGAGGTGGACGCTGCGGCGTC
>JADHNB010000039.1 GCA_016779705.1 Candidatus Poseidonia sp.
GGAGGGGCACCCGATATCCTGCCGTTTTCCATTGGTTCTGGACGCTCGTCAGGTGATGCGGCGAACGACGCCATCGACGCTGGCATTGTCGTCGTTGCAGCGGCTGGTAACGACGGTGGAGCAGAAGACGACGGAGACGTGGCCCACCCCTCAAGTGAGGCGGGCGTCATTGCGGTGGGGGGAGTCACGATTCAAGGCAAGCATTGGTCCGGGTCGTCACGAGGCGATAACAACGGTCGTTTGCTCCCGTTGCCCATTTTATTGCCACGTGCAGACCCCGACAAGAAGCCGGAGGTGGTCGCGCCGGCAGAAGGAGTCCCCGTCTTGCTCAGCGACGGCTCGTGGGGGCTCGCCGACGGAACCAGTGCCGCCACGGTGTACGTGACGGGTGCGATTTGTCTGCTTTTGCAAAGCAAACCCGAATTGATTCCCAGCGAAACAAACGGAAATGCGGACAACGTTGACGCCGTCAAACGCTGGATCATGGAGAGTGCACAACCCGATGAAGGGCAAGTTGGCCATGACGACCAATACGGGTATGGCCTTTTGGACATCCAGGCCTTGTTGGCCGCTCCTCAATCCTGATGAGGCATCCAAGCGACCAACGTGCCCCCAAACAAGGGCATGAAGGCCACGTGGTGGGTTGATTGGGTTTCGCTAACCAGTTCTATCCAGGCATTGAATCCGTTGACCAACGCCATCCCGGCTTCATCGTCAGGGTCAACCTCGCCCGTTGGCATGTCCGGTTCCACCGTGTACAACACACCGTTTGATTGGAGGAAAGGCAAGAAGTTCTTCACCAAGGCGGCGCGCTCCACCGAAGGCCCATCAACGACCACGGCATCGTAGGCGTCAGCAAGTGGGGGTTGGGTCAATTCCGTCCCCGTGGCCGATGCAAGATTCCAGGCGTGATGTTCAGCAGCGAGTTGAAGTGGTTCGCCCACGACCACCGACGCCCATGGAAGCGCATCGTACCGGTTCAACAAGCGCTGGAGAATCACGCCGAACTTCCCGCCCTGTTCGACGAGCGTGAAGCGGTTCAAGGGCCGTTTGGAGCGTTCATTCAGATCCAAGAGCCACGCCGAACGATGGCCAATACCGGCTCCAATCTCGAGCACTTGACGGGGTTGTTGGCGGGCGAGTGCGTCACGCAACCGTCGCAAGACGGAGATGGACCACGTTGACAGCCCCATGTGTTGCAGTTGTTCGTGAATGTTCGCAGCGACAATCGGTTCCCCCCGCGGTTGGTCGCCGTCCTTGGAGAGCAAATGAGCCAGGACGGACGCACGGTCGGGTACGTCTTCTTCATCCCCCATGGGTCTGCGGCATCTCCGAGAAACATCAAGGCTTGCACGGACGCTTCGTCGGAGGTTTCAAACCAAACGGTGAGGGCGAGAGACTTGGAGGGGACGTTCATGGAAGACGAGGTCTGGGAAGAAGAGGACATCATGGACAACGCAACGCATTGTCCTTCGTGCGACGAGATGACCGGGCACGATATTCTCAAGGAACGAAGCGTCGGCGATGGCGCTGATTTTACCGTCCGTTGCGAGGTGTGTCAACGCGTCCACGTCGTGCAGTTCCGACCACCGCCTCCAACCAACCTTCCGTTCATCTTGACCGACGGACCCCATTCCGAGAGGGTGGTCTTGGTCGTTGACGCAGACGAAGAATTTGTCGTTGGTGACGTGTTTGAAGAGGATGAAAAACTGTGGAGAATCCATCAGATTGAATTGGCGAATGACCAACACGTGACGTCAGCCTTGGCGACCAACATTGCCCGAATTACGGCACTACGCACCGATATGGTGAGGGTAAAACTCACCCTCACCCGCGGAGAAGATTCCACCTCTGCCGTCCTCGTGGTGCCTCAGGAAACCGCCTTCACAGCATCCCATCTCCTGGAGTACGAAGGGGAATCGTGGCGTATTCGCGCCATTCACACCGGCGCTGGTCGGACCTTACGAGGTACGGTGAACGCACCGGACATCAAGCGGATGTACCTTCATGAACCTCCCAAATCAGAGCACTTCGCACCAAGAACGCCACGTGAGCGACGACAAGCGTGGAAGGAAGGGAAATTGGGATACAACCCAAACCCCGAGCGTCCAAAAGAGCACATCAAGAAAGGGGTTCACCCCAACGCTCAGAACAAACGGTCCAAGAAAAAACGAAGATGATTCATGGACGATTGGTCCACGGCATCAGGAAGGCTTTGGCGACTTGAGCCCCGATGGTTGGATTTTCTTTCAACCTCCGAATGCTGTATTCGTACCACTTTTCTCCGTAGGGGACGTACACTCGGGTGCGATGGCCTTGGGCGAGAAGCTTTCGACGCAGAGGGCCACGAACACCAAGAAGCATTTGGAACTCATAACCCGGGCCCTTGGCGAGACGTTGGGGGGCAGCGTTCGTACGAGGGTCGCTCTTTCCGGGCCCCATACCGAGTTTCTCAAGTTCCGACAGGGCGTGATTGATCACCGGAAAATCGTGGCTCGCTATGCCGACATAAGCGCCGGCCTCAAGCATTCTGGAAATGGAGGCGTTGGTCGCTTCAACGATCTCGTCGTAACGGGTGTGGGCAATGGATTCGGGCTCGAGGTAGATACCCTTGCAAATTCGATAGTCAGCGTTCATGCCTAAGCGTTGTTCAAGGTCTTCGATGTCAGCGATGGTTCGGTGAAGCCGTCCTTGGAGCACCGTACCAACGTTGGTCAACCCTTCTTCATGTAACTTGAGGACCACCTCAATGGTATCCGTTGTGACACGATGGTCTTCCATATCGAGACGAACGAACATCTCGTTTTCTGCAGCCATGGCCACCAAGGTCCGTATGTTCTTCAAGCCCTCTTCGGGGTTGATCAACAAGCCAAAGGCGGTGGGTTTGATGCTTAAGTTGGCATCGAGTTGGTGTTGGTTGATGGCGTTCATGACTCGAATGTATTCGTCAAGAAAGAATTTGGCTTCATCCATCGACGAGATTTCTTCACCGAGTACATCGATGGTGAAACAAGCCCCTTCCGCTGAGAGTCGTTTCATGACGGCAACGGCATCATCAAGCGTTGCCCCTGCTACATAGCGGCGACTGACCCAACGAACAAACCATTTGGGCATTCGGACCGTCATCGCAACGACCAGTCGCGAGAACCATCCCACCATGGCCGTGACTCTCCCAAGGCGCTCTTTGACCCTTTGCGTGACAACCCCTCATCACTCGAGGCGTTCCTTGATTTGACGACTCGTCAACAACGGGATTCCCAAAGCCTCGAGATGCGCACGAATGGCCTGCCGCTGCCAACCACGAAACGCTTTTTTGTCCATTGAACAAACCACCTCACCGCCAGGAAAACTCACGGTGGTGGCCTCCAAAGCGGCATCCAAGGCTTGGCGCCAGTTTCCTCCAACGTGCTCGCCGTCCTGTTCAAACGGCATGGCGTAGGTGGCCAACATGTGGCCAATCCATACGCCTTCGAGAGCACCAAGCAGGTTGGCTCGAGGAGCATAGTGCCCTCCACCCAAGGTCACCACAACCGTTTGGCCCGCATGTTTAGAGGGGTCCCAGGAGGTTGT
The DNA here is from genome assembly GCA_016779705.1 of Candidatus Poseidonia sp. Classification (GTDB taxonomy): domain Archaea; phylum Thermoplasmatota; class Poseidoniia; order Poseidoniales; family Poseidoniaceae; genus Poseidonia. Next base: position 3,571 of record JADHNB010000039.1, read on the forward strand.
ATCCTCGCCCAACAACCCCTTGCGCATGATGTTGGCCAACACCTGCGCTGCACCGAGGTGGTCCCAAGTGGCCTCCGTGGAACCGACTTCAATGAACAAACAGGGGGTATCAAGGTGGGGGCCGTGGTGCGTGACTTCAAGCGATAGATCGAATTCAGCCACCTCTGGTGACGCTTCCGCTTCGTTCAACAGCATCCGCCACCAAGGTGCAAGGCGTGATGACGGGGGTGGAGCAACCCCGCCGATGCCGCCGTAGGGACCAACTTCGCCCCGTTGAAGGTGGGGGACACCGATGGGATGGAGGGTCAGCGAAGCCTGACCGCTCGCCGCGACGTGGCGCGAGGGGAAGATCACTTCCTGCACGAGTTCACCGTTGAAGCGGTTCCAACGACGGTCCAGATGGTCCTCAAAGAGCAGACCGTCCGGCAGATAGACCATACGTAATCGGTCAAAAGCATAGGTTGGATGGCCTTCAAAAGCATCCATGGCAACCCACGGGTCAAGACTGCGAAGAAGGTCGGCTTGGTTCGTGCTCGCAATGTCCTTGCTGTTCACCGCAATCAGCACCACCGAGTGGTTGACCATGCCCCTGCGTAGAGATGCGTCTTTTTTGAACTCGCGCAGACGAGAGTTGACATACTTTCAGTCCGAGCCGGCAATATGGACGAAGGGCTGCCTCCACGCATCCCTTTTCTCCCCGATTTGGTCATTCATCATCCCGATGGAGTGGTCATTACCGGTATGGACGGGGAAGTTGTTTGGCTGGACACCAACCTTCAACCCCTCGGTTCGCCGAGTCAACCGCATCCCATGCGAATTCACCGAGCCGTGGTCGAGAACGACCTCTTGATTGGAATGTGGTTGGATCGTGAATTGTTGCTGGCTTGCATGGCAGCCCTGCCCGTGGGCAGCTCCGAAAACGGAAGGACGCGAGCCGAAGTTCGAGCCTCCATGGGCACCCGTACAACGCACCAGCCTGCAGGTCATGTTTGGACGCACAGCCTGGACGCCGAACCGATGGTCTTGGCCTCAAACGGTGAGGTGCTGGTGTTTGAACTCTATCGGCGAGGATTGTACAGCACCAAAACCAACGCAGAAGAGCGATGGAGGCAACCGCCACCATCGTGGAACTACAGCAAACGCAGGCCGAGGAACGAAGAAACCGTGGGCCTTCAGATCAAAGGAGAAGAGGTGTTCATGACGTCGAAAGGAGGACGTGTCCAACGTCGAGCCCTGGACACGGGAGCCCTGTTGGAAGAGTACATCCTTCCCGGGATTGAAGGGCCGATTGAGCGGCACTTCACCTCGGGCCATCATGACCTCATGTGTTCATCCCACGGCACCGTGAGTTGGCTCACCGGCCAAAAACTCGTGGCTCAAGCACAATTAAGCGGCCCCGTTCAACATGCTGCGTGGGATGCTCAAATGAAGGGTTGGAGAATCGCTGGGTGGCGTGAGGAGGCGGTCCTTGCTCCAGACACGGTCCAACGGGAAGCAACGTCTGAAATTCCGGTCCATGTTTATCCTCACCGAAGTGGAGCGTTGCTTTTGATGAACGACGGCACATGGCAATCCAGTGCCATTGAGTCACGGCACGGCGTGACTGAAGAAGAGTGATCACTCGTTCATGGCCGTGTGACCGCAACGTCCGCAGGATTTGCGGTTGTTGTGGTGAGCCAAAAACACGCCGGGACCGCACACAGGGCAGTTCTCGGCACGAATGAGTTTCCCATCTTCAACCTTATACTTTGACCACTTGGCCTTGGCGTTTGGACCGTCACCCATCACTCATCGCCTCCTTCAGTGGCGGGGTCTTCAGCCGTTGCAGCCGCAGCGCTTCGGAACGGCTCATGGCGCTTGTGAATGTATTCCGGCTCAACAGCCATGGCCTCTTGGGAGCCGTAGATGTAGGCCAAGCCCGTGGTCAAGGGTTGTCCAAATCGAGTGACACAATCTTTGACAACGATCCAATCGGGGTTGGAACCGGGTTCAAGGGTTCGCACCAAATCCATCACCTCTTTTCGAGAGGGAGTGGCGTTTTTGTCGTGCTTCCAGCTAAAGGAGATTTCAACTCGATTCAGCACTTTGTTTTCTTTGCGTTCTTTGATTTCCATGATTTCACCTCATCGAATGTTGACCTTCAGCGCATATCGCCCAGGTTGGTCCACCTGCAATCGCTTGGCAATTTCCGAACGTTCGGGTTGCATGATGATGACGTATCCGGTCCAATCGGAGGAAACTTGTGCGGAGGGGTGACGAGGGCATTGGTCAACGCCATCGTTCAACACCAAATGGCATTCACCGCAGGCGAAGGGAACGTTCACCACGCTCACTCACCTCCATCATTGCCGTTGCTCCACGATGGTGAGCCGAGTCCTTCCTGCTTGCTCGTCAACCCGATCTTGGAACGGCGGGGGTCGGAAGTGTCGGGTGAGAGGGAAACGATGCGGGCACGAACGAACGAACCGATAGCCAATTCACGGCCGGTGTTTCGGCCGGTGATTTTATTGGCGCCGATGTTGATATCCACGGGTTCTTCCATGATTTGCGATTTGTGAAGCAACGCCTCCATGGGGCCGATGCGGACAAAGGCTCCGAATTCGTTGACTTCCGAAACGGCCCCTTCAACGACTTCTTGGTCGTCCATGCAAAAGAGTACGGCGTCGAATTGGACTTTTTGGTAAATGGCTCCGTCGCCGTGAATGATTCGACCACGACCGATGGTCTTGTGATTGTTGGTCACCAGAACGAAGCGGTTTTCTGCGTCAAATTTGCCCTCAAAGGCGTCCATGGAGAGACGGTCAATGTGCTGGTCCAAGGATTGGCCTTTCCGCATGTATTCAGCAGGAATCCGAATGGTATCTTCTTTGGTTACGACCTTGTACATGTGTTTCACCTCTGGGTTCTTTCCAAAGGTCGATGAAACACGGATGCCGTCAAGCAATTCCGTCCTTCACCGGGTTACCTCAGGAGAGAAAGCGACCGAAGTCATTCCTTCCACCGACGACCCCTATTTAATTGAAACGGACAACGGGGGCGTTCTCATGACGTCCAAAACCGCTGGATGGCTCCCTTTGGACGCATCAAGAAACGAGGTTTAAGGTTGTGAAGGAGCCATAACCCATAACAACCCCCCGAAGGCGGTCATTCATGATGTCAGGCAGCGCCCACCCAACCAAGGGCCGTCAGGGCCTGACCGTAGCCGTGGCGGTGTTGATGCTCGGCGTCCTGGCTCTGCCCTTCCAAAGCACGGTGTTCGAAGCACAACGGCAGGTGATTGCCCCCTCCGGCGGTAGCACCGATTGGACCGGTCTGGAACAACCTTGGGGGCAATACGCCCAAACGCCAACTCACAACCAAACAGCACCTTTGCACAGCCCTGACGGCGGCCCTGGCCAAGGCAACGTCAGCGACGTCGTGGAACTGGGAACCCTCGAGCACCCGGTGGTCAACTGGCAGGCCTTTGAAACCGGAGACGGAAGCGACGCCTACGGGTCGGTCATTGGTGACTTCAGCAACAGCATCACCGCACCCGAGGCCGCCCTTGAGCGGTGTGGACGAGGCACCCTGTTCCCCGTGATGATTTCCAGCACCTTGGTTGATGGAACTCGGGAGAGTCACCTCAACATCATTTCGGGCAACGACGCCAAAATCGCATGGAGGGTTTCTCTGGGAACCACCGAGGCGATTCGTTCAACTCCGATGATTCATGACATTGATGCCGATGGACATCCCGAAATCATCGTGGTGTACGACACCCAAGGAGCCTTCAACGTTGATGTTTGGTCCCCTCGCTTGACGTGCACGGAATCCAACTGGCAATCGTCGGGCCACAGCAATGAATTGGTGTGGTCGTACAGCGACGCCGACGTCAGAATCGGTTCACCATCCCCCCATTTTTGGACCGCCCAATCGGACCACAAAGCCGTTACGCAACCCCTGCTCGCCGATCTGGAACTGGACGGAACGCCCGAACTCGTGGTCGCCGTGGTTGACGATCCAGAAAACAACCCGTCAATCTTCGTCCACGCATACACCTTGACGACCGGCCAACCTTCAGCCGCTGAGTGGAGCGTCAACCTCGACCGAGGCACCCACCCATCGGACCCCGTCTGGGCCAAATTGGACGGAACCACCACCTCGGTGTTGCTGACCACCATCGATTCAAACTCGGGCAACATGTGGATTTGGAAAATTGACGGCGATTCCGGTTCGCTCGATTGGGAAAGAGTGGCCGTCCAAGGGACCGATTCGGGAGATTCCGATGCCCCTCGGTTACGGCTTCCTGGACCGGTCATTACGCAGCTTGACGGAGATGCTGCACCTGAAATGATTCTCACCGTGCCCACCGACCCAAACGGTCGAAGTCCCGGGACCGGTGCCCGCTACATCGGCATGGAAATCACCTCCACCACGGAAGTGTTCAATTTCAGAGCACCTAACGGGTTTGGCGACACCCAACCCACCCCGCTTGACACGGACGATGACGGGATTTCGGACCGATTGTGCTGGGCGACTTGGTATTCCGAATCAAGCACCACCACCAATCGAAAAGGCATGGTTGGATGCACCGACATCAGCGATGAAAACCCTGTGAATGAATGGGTTCGGGATCTTCAGCGTGGCAGCGGCACCGATAACGACGAAATCGCCGTCTCTCCTCCGTTTTGGTTGGACATTGACGGCGAAGGCACCCCCGAAATTCTCGTTGGCTTTGGGCGCCGTTTGTGGGCCTTTGACGGCGACACCGGAGCCTCAGCCGACATCAATAACGAATGGTCAACTCCGCTCAGCATGCCCCATCGAGTGTGGACGGCCCCCGCCCTTGCAGATGTTGATGGAGACGGGCACCTTGATGTCCTCTACGGCGACACGTTGGTTTCAGACCGGGGCCCCGACCTCGCACCCTCAAGCGACAACCGTGGCTTGTCCTTCAATCCGGCCCAAGCCGACCCCGGAGATACCGTAACCGTCACGGCCCAATTTGCGAACATTGGTACCTCGGAAGCCGACGATGATGTTGACGCCAGCATCGTGATGAACGGTGCGGAACTCGCCCGCGAGCGATTCACCTCCAGCAATCCTGTCGCACCATCAGGGGAAGGCGGCCCAATGACGTTCACAGCGGAATTCACCGCTCAACTTGGCGTTCATACCTTTGAGCTGGTGCTCGATGTCAACGGAAACATCTCCGAACAGCGAGAAGACAACAACCACGCCTTGGCTGAATTCGTGGTGGTCGAACCCTACGTCGCTGAGATGGCCGGTCCGATCGACCCGCCGCGAATCCTCCCGGGGACCAGCGAAACCATTGACATCGAGTTGGTGTCGACGGGTTCGCGAACAGCCGACTGGACCTTATCGTACACAACGGAGCAGGTGCCAGAGGATTGGAATTTTGCTCCGTTGGTTGGGCAATCTCTCTCGCAAGAACTCGTACCCAACACACCCTTCACCGTATCGTTTGAAGCGAGCGTTCCCGAAAGCGCGATGGGCGATGAGTCCGGATTGGTCTCCTTCGTTCTGGCGTTGGACGATGACCCCTCCATCAACACCACCCTCGAACTCCCCTTGGAGGTTCTCCGAACCCGTGGATTGGATTTGACGGGACATACCGGATTGAACGCTTCATACGGATTTGGACGCCCGGGTTCAACCGCAGAGGCATGGTTCATGGTTGAAAATTTGGGCAACGCCCAAGAAACCACGACGACGATCACGTGGACCGCTCCCTCATGGGGTGGTTCACCGTCTATCCACGCCATGGACGGGACCCAACTGTTCAGCATCACCTTGCAACCTGGTGAAGCCACCCCCCTGTATGCGAGACTGGCCACACCAGCGTCCGCTGCTTACGGAAGTTCAACCGAAACCACATTGACCATGTGCATGGGAAGCGGCAGCGAAACCTTGTGCGAATCCATGCCGTTTACCTTCACCTCGCAGAAATTTGTCCTCACCCCAAACCATCAACGCTCGATGCCTCAAGCCAACTTGACCTGGTCATTGACCGGCACCTTACCCATGAGCGGAACCGTTCAATGGAACATGGCAGAGATGGGTATGCTCGAGACCGATTGGGTGTGGGGAACCACCGGCGACTGGACCGTTAACGGGAGTTTCCTTGAAGCCCAAGGGGTAGGAGGAGAAACCGTCACGGGAGATTTGCTTCTTGAACTCCCACCCAATGCTGTCCCCAAACGCCACGCCTTCATCGGCAATGACCCCGTCGATAGCGACGCTGAATTCAACGCAAGCCTCCATGTCTTGCAAATTTTCAGGGCCAACATGACCTTGATCGACCCCGTTCCAGACAACGAAGCGTCGACGATTTCGCTCAACGTGAGCGAACAACATCGCTTCCTCCTGTACCTGAGTAACCCAGGCAACGGATTGGATACCTTTTCGCTTGAGGCCACGGTCCAATCCAGCGATTCAAACCTTCACAACGAAGTCCTATTCACCTTTTACGACCCCATCAAATCGATGGGAGCCCTCTCAACGGGTATCGGGACCGTTGACGTGCTGCTCTCGGAGGATGTCCCCGCTCAAGTTCCGTTTGAGGTGGTGTTCACCTGGACCTCGCAAGGGTCCGAAGGCTTGGTCAGCGATCAAGTTGTGGTCACGGTCCAAGCGGCCCCGAGCCACGAATGGGCGGTAGCACCGACCAACGGAACTTCGTTTGGAGTCACACCGGGTGAAGCGTTCGAAGTAAACATGAGCATCACCAATCTCGGGAATGCCATCGACACGTTATCCCTCCACCCTGTGCTGAGCGTACAAGCGCATGGCAATGACCAGTCCATTTGGGAGGCAGCCCCGGTCCTCTCAAACGCCCTTGCGGTGAACGAAAGCGAAACGATCCAAGTGGCCCTCACGGTTCCTGAAACGGCGTGGGCGAGTACCACGGTGTCGCTTCGCCTCGACCATGGAGCAGGAGGATACATCATCGGCTCAACCACCTTAACGCTGGAAGTCCAAGCGGTGTCGGGTTGGCGTCTCAACTTGACGGGAGCCGACCTGGAAATTCATCCAGACGGCGAGAACTTGACGCTCCAGCTTGTCCACACGGGCAACGCTTACGAAACGGCCTATTTTGCAAAGGCGGGTGCTGGCTGGAACATCAGCCTTCCCGACCAAATCAACGATGTTGCTCCCTTCTCAAGCACCACGTTCACGCTCTTTGTTGAGCCGCCAACCCACGCCATCGCCGGCGAGGTGGGCGTTCTCCAAATTCGCATCACCGGAAACGACACCACGGGCATGATCGAGGAGACGGTTCCCGTTCGGGTTGGCGCTCAACCCCGACTTCTTGTTGACCATCGCAGCACATGGAAGGTGAACGACCACGGAGGATATCCCACCGCTTGGGTCGAAAATCAGGGCAACGACATTGCGATGCTGACCGTGGATGTCGATGGCTTGCCCGAAGGATGGTCAACCCAGCAAGGAACGCAGATGGTTCTTGCTCCGGGCGAAATCACGGGACTGCCCCTTGAACTGATTCCCTCCAGCGAATGGAATCAACAGCGATTCTTGGTGACGGTGAACGTGCATCACCCCATTTTGGGTGTGACCGCTCACAGCATCGAGGTAGAACACGCTGCACTTTCGTTCGCCCAATCACCGGTTCGGGACGGTTTTGTCGGGTCAGCCCAACAACTTTCACTCCACTTGACCTTGGAAGGAACCCCCTCCTTCGCCTCAAGTTTGGACCTGACGTATGACCAAGGAGTGCTCAGCTTCCAACTTCCATCAACGACGGGAGAGAAAACCCTTGAATTTGCATCCGATGATCAATCTGGAAATTTGTCGGTCTACCTGGTGTCCCGGGCCTACCCCGATGCGGAGATGGATTGTACCATCATGAGTGGGATGTTTGACGGTCTTGGCAAGGCCCCTCTTTCGGAGACCGTGGCTCAGTGCACCCTCACTGCGGGTGATGACGAAGATTTGCACGCCGTGTTGACCTTTGTCACCTCCAATGGTCAGCGCATCCCAATTCAAGATGAAGGGTGGAACGTACCGGCAGGCTCGCAAACCAGCATCAACATCACCGTTGAAGGATGGGACCCTAAACCCGGTGTCTTCACGGTTCACCTTACGGGGCATGACCAATACGGAAGGGAATTGGTGCATCGTTCACAAGAAGTCACGGCTCGAGAATCAGGCTGGAACATTGGCATCAATTCGCTGTCAACCGACGGTGAAATCACCGTGGGCATCAAGCGAACCGGTTACAGCGTGCTCGAGGGCTCGGTATGCGAACTTTTGGTTGAAGCGGCCAACGGTTGGTCAACCACCTACCTCGTTGACATTGCCTACGCCGACTTCGCCCCGGTCGTCTCCATTGACGTTCCGGACGAGTTGGAGAAGGATGTGAAAATCACCGCCACCGTTTCATGCAACGCTCCGTTTGATGTTGACGATGACCCCGAGGATGATTCAAAGAGCAGTTACTACAAACCTGACAACCCACTAGCGGTTTCCTCAACCGATGTTGGTTGGATCATCGGCTTGGCCTCCGTGATTGTCCTTGTTGCGTGGTTCGGTGGGCTTGTTCGTCCTCAACCAGAGGTTGCATCCAGCCGCCCTCGCCAACAACCCTCGCCAAGACCAGCAACCGACCTCAACGAATCCGAATCATCGGACATGAACACCATGAAGGAAGAGGAAACCGTTGCCGACGACATTCAATTCCAGATTGACGAGCCGGAGCATACCGTCGAGGAATCCATCGAGCACGAGCAAGAACAACTGACCACCGTCGAGGTCATTGAAGTGGTAGAAGAATCAGAACCCGAGCAACCCAAGACGGCGAGTGGGCGGCTTGCTTCATTGCGGGAGGAACTTGGTGAGGGTGAAGATACCAAACGGGAAGGTTCCATCGAAGATCGCATGACTCGATTCTTCAGAGGGGAGTGAGACACCACGGATGCAAGGGCTTAACTCAGCGCCTCCCTCCCTCGAGGCATGGACGAGCGGACCATCAGTTCAACTTCACCGTTCTACACGCTTGATGCTTTCAACGGTGACCTCGCTGCTGATGTCATGATGGCGATTGAACAGGCGTCGGAAGGTGACGCGGTGGCTTGGGAAACCCTCGTGGCCCAAGAGCAAGCGTTGACCGAGCGACTCAACGAACAGGGCATTGAGAAACCCGGAGAATACAACTCGATTCGATGGGACCATGCAACCCTCCTGTTCACCGCTTGCGTCGAATTGTCCGCGGATGGCCGTCCGCTTCCGCTTGGCGAGACCCTGACCCGGGAACGGTTTGGACGATTCCCTTACGGCAACGGCTCTGCGTTGGCGTATCTCTTGGAACACATTCGGCCAAACCGAAGCATCACCGAGCACGACGGACAAGAGATGTATGACCGGCTGATTGACGCTCTTGAGCGGCTTTCCCATGCTTG
>JADHNB010000040.1 GCA_016779705.1 Candidatus Poseidonia sp.
CGACAACGACGGTATCGTGAACTGGGCCGATGATGACTGGGACGGTGACGGCATCGTCAACTCGGTCGAGTTGCTTCAGGATCTCACGGCGCCGTTTGACCACGACAACGATGGCACTCGAGACGACCTTGATGAGGACGACGACGAAGACGGGATGCACGACGAAGACGAAGTTCTGTTGTGGCCAACTCGCTTCGACCGAAACTCCACCAATCCATGGGACCACGACGACTTCGGTGACGGTGAGGCGCTGGCCAACCCAAGCGACGCTGGCACCGGACCGGACGCCATCGACAACGATGACGACAACGACACGCGTATCGACACGGATCACGACCAAGTGGAAGACAGCGAACTGTCCAGCGATTGGGACCACGACAACGACGGCATCCCCGACGCCGATGATAAGGCGCCGACCTACATCACGCTCAACCTGCCCAACAACCTGTGGCTTGACGCCCAGAGTCCCGCCATCTTCTCAGGACACGTTGACTGGTTGAACCCCATCACCGGTGTGGTGGAAGCCGCTCCCCAACTGCCCGTTCAGGTGCACATCGAGTGGACCGCCAACAACACGACGGCCATCGAGACCATCGACGTGCTCACCAACGCCGGAGGCAACTTCAGCGTGGGTCAATTCCTCTACCCTGAGGATTTGACCGTCGGTGACAACACCACGTACCGGGTGTACGCCGAGGTGACGGAGATGTTCATGTTTAACGGCAACGAGTCGCAGTCGTACTACGTTGGCGCCGAGGCTAACCTAACGGTTGACTACTCAGCTTGGACCTATTTCCGCAGCGACGAACAACCGTTCTGGCTGGACTTCAAGGCCCATTACGCCGCTGACTGGGACCGAGGCTTGTTCGATAACCGAATCAAGAACTCCCCGATCACGTTCTCCATCTTCGGTGGTCTGTTCGGCAACCTCACCTCGCCTACCAACTTCACCGGTTTGGGCAACAACGGGTACCGAACCGACGCATCCGGCTGGGCCTCCTTGACTTTCGTCCAAGACTTGGGCATCAGCGGAACATGGAAGCAGGTTCAATGGAATTCCACTGCGGACAACGGCGTGGGGCAAATTCCAGGCGGTTACGAAGAAATCACGTGGAACGACCTCACCAAACAACACGATGTCGTCTTGGACACCAACGGCGATGTTGTTCGCTACAACTACACCAACACCAGTCTCCCCGCCGGTGACATTGAAATCATCGCCCGTGTGTCTCCGGAATTGGCCAGCGAATGGCCGTTCCCGTTCCTGCACGGTGACGAGGCCGAACCGTTCTCCGTTCGCATCATGCACCGCATGAACATCGAGGGAACCCTCATCGTCGACGGTTTAAGCCCCATCTACTACTACGATTCCACCGTCAACAACGGTGACGGAACGTTCGGTGATTGGGCCACGCTCTTCCATCAACCGGCCCTGACGGCTGCGGGTGTCAACTACAACGACGTGGCCGCCTTCAAACCGTATCCAAAGTCATGGGACGGCACCCCGGAAGGCTTGACCGGTCAAGCCGCTGCCCTGAGACCGTTCTTGGGCGGCAACGGCACGCACTGGTACATCGCTCTGGTGAACGGCGGCGACAGCAACCTCCCGCCATGCGGCCCGGTGGACCGAACCGACCCGAACAGTCCGGTTCGCTGTGAAATCGTGCCCGAAATGAACACCGGCGAGTCCCTTCAAGTGATTGGAAAGGTGACCAACCGAACCAACGATCCTTGGGACCAAGACCCCATTGCGTTGCAGGTTGACGTCGACAAGAACGGTCAGTTCTTGGGCGCCGGTGAAACGGCTTACACCCAACGACCCGTGATGAAGGACGGCGACGCTGCTTACGATTACAACTGGTCTTGGTACAGCCAGTACGGTGCTGGGACCTACGGCATGCGTGTTGATTTCACCAACTCGGCCTACTACTTCACGGGCAATTCGTCCACCTTGGCCACCACGGGGGCGTACATCAACGTCACCGTCGTGGGAACGACCGACTTCATGACCACCTCGCTGCCTCGCTTGTACCGCAACACCAACACCACCGTCCAAGCCAAGCTCGTTGACAACTCCCTGCAACCCGTTCGAAACGCCCCGGTGAATTACACCTGGTCCTTTGACGGACGCACCGGTGTCAATTACACGGACAACAACGGTTTCTTCGAAATTCCGTTCAACGTCTCCGCTTCCGATGCGCTGGGCAACTTCACGCTCCAGTTCGAGTACTCCGGAACACCGTTGCTGAAGGGAACTTCGGTTTCGCAATCCGTTTGGGTCGTTTCGCGAACGTACATGCAGGTCATCTCAACCGAGGACAATTTGCGTCGCTCGGGCGATAAGTGGGATTTCACCGCTCAAGTTTCCGACGATAACAAAACGACGGTTCGTGATTCAGGCGGGACTGCGTTGTCCGGAGCCGAATCACCGTACGGCGGATTGGTCGATGTCATCTTCGAAGGTGCCGACTTCCAAGGGACGCTTCACCGCCAAGTGGTCGCCACGCTGGCGCCCAATGCCGGTGTGATCTCGCTGCCCGACGTTGAACCGGACGGCTCCCACCTCTGTTTCTATGACGGCAACGGGGACGGCGTTCCTGACCGCGACCTCGACGGCGATGGTTTGGAAACGGAAGAAACGGTTGGTTGCCTCAAGGCCAACATTTCACCGCTCAGCCCAGGGCTGCTTCGTGAGGACCCCGAGTCCTTCTTGCCCGACGGCTTCGGACCGGTCAACGTCATCTTGCGATTCCGTGAAACGTTGCCCAACGAAGGTTGCCAGCCGCTCGACGTGAGCTACCTCGGCATCCAAGGAGCTTGGGACCCATGTACGCAAATTCCTGGGAACGACCACTTCCGCATCACGATGACCAACAACGCCAACGGGTTCAACCTCATTGGCCGGACGGTAATGACGGTTGACGACCAAATCGTGTACACGAGCGAAATCGACCCGCTGACGGGCGAAGTTGTGCCCAAGCCGATGATCGTGACGGGCCAACTCAGCGATGAGTTGGGTGTCAACCTTACCGACCGAAGCATCCGAGTCAATTACGAAATGGTGAACGGCCAAACCGGGCCGGTTGCTTGTCAATCGGGCATGACCAACGCCGACGGGTTCTTCTCCATCCTCTGTCCGCTTTCGGACGTGATGGCCGGAAAAGCCAAGGTCACCGTGACATACTCTGCCTACGACAACAACGACGCCTATCGCTACGAAAACAAGACCGTTCAAACCGAGTTCGATGTCTTCTCCAACTCGACCTTGCAAATCACCGAAGTGGGTCCGTTCAAGTCGAGCGTCGATCAGTGGGTGGCTCCAAACGGTTCCCGTTACCCGGTGCTCTACCTGAAGGAGTCGTTCCACATTGACGCCTTCTTGGCCCAATCCAACGGCCAAGCCGTGGGTGGCAAGTGTCTGAACATCTACCTCGACCCCGACGAAAACGTTCGCCCGCTCGCCACCGTTCGCACCAGCGATATCGATGGTACCGTGGAGTGGTTCAGCGGCGACCCATCGCAAAACCCAACCCTCCGTGGCGTTGAAACCACCGGCGGGAAGTTGGAAGGGTTCCGAACCCTCCGTGTTGCCTTTGAGCCCGACCGAAACATCCCTGGTGGTTGTGACAAGGACAATTCGAACGCCTTGAACGGCTCTGCCATGGACGTCGACGTCTTGGTGCGTTCACGGGTTGATCTGCAGGTCAAGACGACGTGGAGTTACAGCGGCGCCAACGGCATCGATGAAGGTGAGTTGGTGACCGGGCAAATCGCCTTGTTGCGCGACCGGCTGGATTTGGCGGTTGAGAACGAAGAAGTGATCTTTGCCTACGAATATTACGCCGACCTTGATGGCGATGGGACGTACGAGTGGGTCGTTTCGGACTTGAACAACAAGACGCGTACCAACGAACAGGGCATCGCCTCCTTCGAGTGGGCCTTTGCTGGGCCGACCTGTGACGGGGTTGAGTGCGACGGCCTGTGGCGCATCACGGCTTACTACCCCGGCTCGACGTACTTCGCGCCGTCTCAGGACAACATCACGCACGAAATCAAGTACATGGAGGCCGACGCGCTCGCCGCTGGAAACGGTCTGCTGTCGCCCGGCAACTTGCTGATCTTTGCCATCGTCACGATGGCGTTGCTCATCGCTGGTGCCATTTACTATCAGCGCGTCCAAGAGCGCCGTCAAGTTCAGGCGTTGCGTGGTATCCTGACCGACGCCATGATGCAGCTTGAAGCCAGCAACGAGTACATTGCCGCCATCTTTGACTGCTACAAGAGTTTGGTGAAGCACTTCAAGAAGTACGGCTTCATGAAGAAGGTCTACGAAACCGCTCGTGAATTCGAGGCTGCCGTTCGCAACGCCTTCAACATGGTTCCAGTGGACCAGTTGGACGACTTCCTGTCCATCTTTGAAGAGGCTCGTTATTCCGAGCACACCATCGATGCAACCCATCGTGACCGAGCCATGACGACGCTTGGGGCGATCACCAATTCGCTGACCATGGCCCTTGGTGACGAATCGGTGGTCAAGCGCGTTGACGTGAGCAGCATCTACGACAACCTGACCAAGGCTGGTGAATTCGTGGCCGCTGACGGCAGCGTTCGACAGGCCGGTATCGTCGAAGGTGAAAGCACCGACTTCAAAATCTGAGGTTGCACCGCAACCCTGGAATTTGCGGGTGCAGGACCGGTGAGCGCAAGCCATGAACGCCTTAACCTTCAAAGGCTGGAGGTCTTGTGTAGGACCATGGACGACTGGAAGGCCCTGATTGACCAAGCCATGCAAATTGAAACGACGGACACCATCGGCGCTCACGGGTTGTACGAACACGCCGTGCGTGCTGGTTTGGCCCAGGCACAGATGCTGCTCGGTGACCTCGAGGCAGCGCAGATTATCGAATCGATCTACGGCGCCTTGGTGGCGTATTCCCAAACCGTGATGCTTCGCATGAAGGCCGAAGACCCCGAAGTCGGCGGTCCTGACCATGCGTTTCGAGCCGGTCAAGCCTACGGCGTGAGCTGCATCCTCAACCACCTCATCGACCAGTTGACCGACGTGGCCGGAATCACGGCCCTTGGTGCCCTGGACGATTTCTCCGACACCCTTCACGATGAGATCATCGTTCAAGCGAAAGCCGCCGGTCTTACGGTTGAACTCTTGGACGCCAAGGGCGACCTGCTCTTGGACTGAACCTTGAGGCTTCTTACGAAGGGTAAACCGTTGCGCAGCGGCGCGAAACGATTCGTTTTCGCGTCGGTGGCTTCATAACGGGATGGACGGTCGGCTGGTTGCTTCTAAGCATCGAGGGAGTCAAATGAGCAACCCAGTACGCAAGACAAACGCCCAGTTGGTTGATGTGATCAACCAACTGAAAGCCCAGTCTCGCGACACCGGAGCCGCTGTTTGGCGAGATGTGGCTTTGCGCCTCTCCAAGAGTCGCAAAAATTGGGCACAACCCAACTTGAGCCGAGTGAGCCGACACGCCCCCGAGGGTGCCACCATCCTCGTTCCAGGCAAGCTCCTCGGATCGGGCGAGTTGACCAACGGCCATACCATCGCCGCCTACAGCGTCAGCAACGGTGCCCGTGAGAAAATCGAAGCCGCTGGAGGTCGAGTCATGACCTACGGCGAGCTGATGAACGAAAACCCAACCGGAAAGGGGGTTGTTATCCTTGGCTGATGCAACCACCTACGTGTTTGACGCTGACGGCCTCATCATGGGCCGTTTGGCCTCGGCCTCGGCGGATATCCTGTTGAAGGCTGCTCGTGAGGACCGTGACGACAAGGTCATCATCATCAACGCCGAGAAAGCCATCATCTCGGGCCGCCCTCGTGCCGTGTTGGACAACTATCACAAGAAATACGAGTTGAACCACGCCCGGAAGGGTCCGTTCTTCCCTCGTATGCCCGACATGATCCTCAAGCGAGCCGTTCGAGGCATGCTGCCCTACCAAAAGAAGAGCAGCGGCCGCCGAGCCCTCCGCAACCTCCGCGTGGAAATTGGATGCCCCAGTCACCTGGCTGGTGACCTTCCTGAAGGCCACGAGCGAGGCGACGACAGCAAATTCCGCCGAGATCTGCCAGACCGCTTCATCCGATTGGGTGATGTGAGCGCTGATTTGGGTGCGCCCGCTCACCGATGGACGGGAGGTGACCAGTGATGGCCCGCAAGAAGAAATCCGTTGAAACCTCCGGCAAGCGAAAGACCGCCGTGGCTCGTGCCTCCATCAAGGCTGGCAAGGGCCGCGTTCGTGTCAACTCCGAACCCATTGAAATCCTCCAACCTTCGCTGGCTCGCCGTAAGGCCATGGAGCCGCTGGTCATCGCCGACGCCATGAACCGTCTTGGCAAGGTGGACATCAACGTCACGACCAACGGTGGCGGCATCATGGGTCAGACCGACGCCATTCGAACCGCCATCGCTCGTGGCCTCGTCCACTACAACGGTGGCGCCGAGGGCGAAGACGAAGAACTGCGAGATGAATACCTCCGCTTTGACCGAAGTTTGCTCGTGAACGACCCCCGTCGTAAAGAGCCCAAGCACCAACTCGGTCGAGGTGCTCGTCGCAAGAAGCAGAAGTCCTATCGATGAGGTGAGATGATGATTATTCCAGTACGATGTTTCAGTTGTGGCGGCGTGGTCGCTCACAAGTGGGAAGAGTTCAAGCAACTGCTTGCCGATGGTAAAACCGACGCTGAAGCCCTCGATGCTGTGGGTTTGAAGCGCTATTGCTGTCGCCGAATGTACGTTGGACATCTTGACTTGATCGAAGAAGTTGCACCGTTCAGTGCAGCTCGTAACTGAGGAATTCCTCGGGCCCGTGGGTTAGCTTGGCCTATACTTGGCGGCTGGGGGCCGTCAGACCCCGGTTCAAATCCGGGCGGGCCCACCATTTCTTCCGCGTGTGAAAGCCTTGTCGCGAGGCCTCGGGATTGATAATGCTCCAACGCAACGCACAGCCATGGCACGCACCAAGGCCGCCGGCCTCGCCGCCTTGCTTCTCTTCGTCGTTCTGCTCCCGTTTGCCTCTGGGGCGGACAGCACCGTTTCGGTCAACACCACTTGGTCGGGCAACATCGCCTTGTCCGGCAACGTGACCGTGGCTTCGGGCGTGACGCTGACCGTGTCGCCGGGAACGCAGGTGGACGCTGGCCCCTATGCGATCGTTGTTCACGGCACGATGGAGGCCGATCAAGCGGTTTTTTTCTCTTCAGTGGTACCCGAGACACAAGGCTCGCACGGGCAGGGCCTTTGGCCGGGCATTGAGATTGAAAGTTCAGGCACGGGGCTCTTCTCGTCGGTCACCGTCGCCAACGCCTCTGCCGGCGTGATGGTGAAAGGGTCGCTCACGGCCAGCGATTTGACCCTCAACGATGCGTATCGTGGGGTCGCGGTGCTGGGCGGTACGGCCAACCTGACCGATGTTGAAGCCCATCGAATCGATTACGAAGCGCTCTACGTGGAGAGCGGGCAACTCGTTGTTGATGGAGGATGGGCGCAAGAGGTGGCCATTGGCGTGGCCAATCACGGCACGGCGAACCTCACCGAC
This sequence comes from Candidatus Poseidonia sp., assembly GCA_016779705.1. Taxonomy (GTDB): domain Archaea; phylum Thermoplasmatota; class Poseidoniia; order Poseidoniales; family Poseidoniaceae; genus Poseidonia. Next base: position 7,558 of record JADHNB010000040.1, read on the forward strand.
CTCACCGTGGAAGAGGCCGGTGTTGGCGCCCAATCGCTGGCTGGCACCCTGACGCTCCTTCGGTTTGGCGTGGTGAATGCGAGCGTCGGCCTGGCCACGGTCGCCGGCGCATCCACGTCCGTCACTTCCATGCTCGGCCAAGGCCTCGCCTTGGGGCTTGATGTGAGCAACGCTGACGATTTCACGCTCGAAACAGCCACCTTGGAGGGCGACCGCCTCATGGTTGGCCAAGCCACAACGTCCCTGTTCATCAACGACCTGTCCTACACCTCGACCTCCATGCAAGAGCGCCGACCCGCTCTGGACGTGAGTTGTGATGGCACGTGTCAGTTGGCCGATAGCAGCCTTGACGGGTCGGCCACGGGCGTGGCTTGGTCGGGTACGGGCACTTCCGTCATGAGCAACGTTTCGGTGGCTGCAACCGTCCAAGGCGTCGAAGTCACCGGGTCGGGTCATTTCGTGGGCGAAAATCTCTCCCTGCAAGCCCCCCAACTCGGCCTTGCGGTCCAAACGCCCACCAGCACGCTCAGCAACGTGGATGTTCAGTTGATGTCCAACGATGGTATCGGTGTTGATGTTCTCGGGGGGCAACACGAGTGGACCGACTTGACCGTGCACAAAACCTTCGCTTCGGGGGATTCGACCTCCATCGGCGTGAACGCTTGGTACGCTGACTTAGTGCTTGACCGGTTGACGGTGCGCAACACGTCCACGGGGCTGTTGTTGGAAGACAGTTCCGCTATGGCAAGTTCCACAGAAGCCAACATCGGGAACCTCGCTGGGTTGCACCTCATCGATTCCAGCTTCCGTGGCGAAGCCCTGGTCACGGTTGCCCAAGACGAGGGAGTGCTCTTGGAAGGCGCCTCGGCGCTGCACCTTTCCTCGTGGACGGCCCAACTCCACGACACGCCACTCATGATGTCCAGCGGAACCGATGCGGTGGTTCGCTCGTTTTCTCCCATGAACACCGCCCCGTCTTCGGCCGATGCCCTCGGTGATGGAACGCTGCACTACGGCTCGAGCGGCAACCCGACGATCTCCACCACCTTCGCTCATCGTTTGTTGGAGACGGCCGTGACCTTCACCGACCTGCAAGGCAATCCCGTTGAAGCCGACGTTCTTGTCCACGACTTCGCCCTCAAGGCCAACAGCAACGGCGCGCTGACGCTGCCCCTCACCGCCGCTGGGTCGGTGGTGGACGCCACCCTGGACGGGTCCGGTGTCCGGACCGTCCTGTACGGTGGGCAATCTGGGCAATCGGTGCAAGTTCCCGTGATTCCCAACGGTGACTGGACGGTGGGCTCGGGTCAAGACATCGTGCTTGGAGCCCGTCCGGATGGCCAACCTCACGTGCTCTCGGGTGACTTGGTCGTGGCCAACAACGGGCGACTCACTTTGGTGAACACCATCCTCAATCTTGAAACGGGTTCAACCGTCACCCTCCAAGGCACGGGTGTCCTCCAAGGTGAATCCGCCACGCTATCTTCGCCTTGGGTCCAGGCCAGTGGGCAGAGCATGCTGACCGGTACCACCGGAGGGAAATTGACGGTGCTGGCCGATGTTCAGTGGGGCTGCCTCAACCTTCGTGAGGTCGAACATTTGGTCATCAACGGGAACTTGACCGTCCAACCCGGATGCGATATTTCCCTTGGCAACGGCTCGGTCAACGGGCACGTCACCGCCCAAACGGGGGCCACGTTCACCAGCACATCCAGCCTTCAAATCACGGTGCTGGACAAGGGTTTGCCCGTCGAAGGTGCGTTGATTTCCATCGACGGGAACGTCGGGGTCACCGATGCCTCAGGGTATTTGGCCACGACGGCGGATGCGCGTACCGTGACGGACATGGGGGAGTCGTGGGCGGGCCTCAAAACGGTCACGCTTCAGCGAAACAACTTCACCGATTTCGTGTCCTGGGACACCAACACCTCGATGGCTCACACCTTCATGACCTCAACCGTTGCTTCGGGTTCCTTGAATCAATGGCTGGTCTTGGAGCGGCAATGGAGCCCCTACATGCTCGACGGCGATTTGATGCTTGAGACCGGCTCCACCATGACCGTTCAAGACGGCGTCTCCCTTCGAATCACCGAAGGTTCAACCATCACCGTCAACGGTTTGCTTGACGTTGGGGCCGCCACCCTTTCCTCAACCGGTTTTGGAGCTCGTTGGGGTGGCTTGGGCCTCGGCTCATCGGCTGGAGCGGTCATCAAACTCGCTGAAACGCAACTCGTGGAATCTTCTCCCGCCCTCACCGTTTCGGGCTACGGCGAGGTCCAAATCGACGGCGCGATGTTGGCCCGCTCGGCCAGCGAAGCCTTGATCGTCGTGGAGTCAGGGAGCCAAGCCGACCTGACCGTTCGAAACACGCACCTTCAGGACAGCGGCAACGGCTGCATCATTGCCTACCCGTCGACGGGGCAGGTCACGTTGACCGATGTGTCGTTTTCAGATTGTGAGGGGGCAGCGCTTTGGTCCCAACAAACGCCGTTGGCCATCAACGGCTTGACCTTCCTTGATGGCGTGGAGCAAGGGCTTGACCTCACGGGCGTGACGGGCACGGTCATCAACCTCGACGCTCATCAGTTCACGGGTGAAGGCCCGATCGTTTCCATCAACAGCCTCCGAGGAAATTTCCAACTTTCCGGCCTCGAGGGCACGGTCACCGGAAGCGGTGGTTTGGTCGGGATGGACAACGTTGACATTGACCTCGCTGACATCGACCTCACGGGTGCTCCCGCCATCGATCTTGACCTCACCTCGGGAACCATGATCGACGTCCGCTTGACGGGGGAGGGTTCGGGTACCGCCTTCACGACGCATCATGGGCGCTCGTCCGACCACTTGACGGTGGAAAATCTGAGCATTGAGGACTATGCTGTCGGCGTTTCACTGCATTCTGATCCAGGCGAAATCAGTTCACCCCTCATCCTTCGCTCGTCGGCCATCGACTCGATGACCGCTCTGGCAACGGAACATTTCCCCGTTCGTTTGGAATCCTCCACGCTCGTTGGGGGGGTTGAACTCTCGGCCACCGAAGTGGTGGCGGTTGACGGTTTGGTCGAAACGGTCACCCCGCTCGATGGGGCGACCTTCAGTCTGTATCGCACCATGACCTTGGATGCGCGACGCGAAGGCTCGCCCGTTGCCGCGACCTTCACGGTTGAATTCGGTGATGGGTCGGCTGATACCGTGACCGTTTCGGGGACGACCGTTGACGTCGAGTTGTTGCTGCGAACCGTGACGGCCCAATCCGACACCGTGATGCCCTCTTGGACCGTTGGCGCCCAAGTCGTGAATTCCCCTCCAGCTTCCGTCACGCTTTCCTCGCCAACCACGGCACCCCAACAGGTGGTGATTCCCGTTCAAACCAACCAGCCCCCCACCGTGAGCCTGGTGGAACCCTACGCCGGCCAACGGGTCATGGAAACCGATTCACTGCGCGCCTCCGCCATATACAGCGATGATTTGGACGCCGCCGACGCCATCGTGTTGTCGTGGAAGGTGTACGACTTGCAAGGCAACGAAGTGCTTGGCGGCGGTAACGAGCCCGTGTTCAACCTCACCGACCTCAGCGCCGGATTCTACGTCATCGAAGTGACGGCCACGGACTCGTTGGGTCTTTCTTCAACGGACTCAACGGACATCGAATACACCCAACTTGACAGCGACGGCGATTGGACGAGCACGTGTTCGTCCGATTCCTGGTTTGATGCCACCACGGGGAAGCCCTGCGGGCCCAACCTCTACGACGAAGACGACGACAACGATGGATTCTCCGATAGCAAAGACGCCTTCCCCCTCGACCCCTGTGCCCAAGTGGACACCGACGGGGACACGCAACCCGATGTCCTCGATTGCCCCGCCGGCTTCACCAGTTGGTTGACCGAAGACATGGACGATGATGGCGACGGTGTTCCCGATGTGCTTGAGGGCGTCTCCACCGACGACTCGGACGTTGACCTGAACGCCCTGCTGGTGGTCCTGGCGTTGCTCGTCGTGGTGGTGTTGCTGTTCTTTGCCCGCCTGCGTCGCGGCGGCCCCGGCGATTTGACCGGTTTGGATCAACGGCATTTGTGAGGGCGCAGCATGGCGCTCAACCTTCCTTCGGCCGAAAACGTTGCCTTGGTCGCGGTGGTCACGCTGGGCCTCATCGTCGTCTGGGACGCCTATTGGCTGACCAAACAACGCTCCGATGTGCCCACGATGGGTGCACTCCCGTCAGGGGGGTTCGCGTGGCAAAGCGAAGGCGTGCACGAAGTCGTTCGTCAGTGGGGCAATCTTGGCAGCATGGCGGCGATGATGGTGTTGCCGTGGGCGCTCTTGGAAGCCTCCAACACGCCGGTCCTCTATGCCATTCTCTGGGACGTGTTCCTTGGCCTTCACCTTATTTCGCTGCTCGTTCCCAAGCGGTACGCCATCACGTCCACGCATCTGTTCGCTGACGGCCAACGCTATGCTTGGGAGCGACTGCGTCTTGCCAAGCGCCAGCCGCGCCGCCGCATCATGTTGCTGCGCAACGGCTGGGGGCCGTTTGGGCCGTTGCCGCTCGGAGGGGACGCTGAGGCCATTACGGTGGCCCGGGCGTACATTGTGGCGATGGAACAAGCCCGGGGCCTTCCACGCGGTGAAGCCGAGTGAACGGCATCCTCATGGGCTTGCCGTTCGACCCACGGCCATGGAATGGACGCAAAGCGGCGACGATGTGTTTGTACGACTTGACCCTGGCGAGGAAATTCACGCCTCGCTGCGGTCACTGGCCGACGAGGTGGGTTTTGATGCGGCCGCCATCACCAGCGGCATCGGCCGGACCCGGGCATCGGTCTATGGGTACATGGACGATGACCACCGTTACCATCGGGTGACGATTGAGGGAAGCAGCGAACTTGTGACGCTCCAAGGTAACCTCGCTCGACGAGAGAACGGTGAGGCCTTCACGCACCTTCATGCGACCTTTTCCGATGATGACCTCAAGCCTCACGCAGGCCATATGTTTGAGGCGACGGTCCACGTGGTTGCGGAAATTCACCTTCGTCTCTTGCCGCACGCCATCATGTCACGATGCCCGCTTGAGAACAGCGAATTTGTGGCCCTGAAGTTTGATTGAGGGCGTCATAAGCGATGGTTCATATGGTGTTGGAGCGGTGAAAAACCATGAGCGGCGAAGCCTCAAAATCGCACGACGCCGCCGAGCGTGTCGCGTGGTTGGCTGAGCAAATCGCGCACCATTCTCACCTCTACTACAACCTGGCGGAGCCCGAGATTTCCGATGCTGAATTTGACCG